>JAAZXC010000075.1 GCA_014240365.1 Acidimicrobiales bacterium
CCGTCGCACCCGTGGCGCACGCGTTGGTCACGTTGAACACCGGAATACCGGTCTGGCCGATCTGCTTCTGGACCCGCTGGCCCATACCCGACTGCGCCTGGAACAAGGTGCCGGCACCCATCACGTCCATGTCGTGGATGGTCACCCCACCATCGGCCAGGGCGTCCATGCACGCACGCGAGGCCAGATCGACCGCATCCAACTCGGGGTAACGGCCGAAGCGCGTCATTGATGTACCCAGAACCCAAACTGCATCGCTCATCAGAACTTCTCCTTCGATCGTCCGTACAGGTCAGGCAGCCGCGTAGCCGAATGCCACGCAGTCGGTGCCGTTGTCATCAGTGCCACAGCTGAACGTGGTGAAGCGCAGCCGCATTCCCAGTTCGGCCTTCATCGGGTCGTCCAGACCGACCACGTTGGCCCTCACAGAGGTGCCGTCATCGGTCAGCACGATTGCCGACACGTACGGCACCGGTATGCCCGGCGCCGCCCGGTAGACGACGCTGAAGGAGCGCAGGGTGGCGTCATCGGCAACGCGCACCGACCTGAACTCCTCCTTGCCGCACTTAGCGCAGGCGTTGCGGCGGTCGAAGTAACGCGCCTCGCATCCGACACACTCGTTCGCCGCCAGATGCGGGTCGTCTCCGATTCGTAGGTAGTCGACGATCGGCAGCTGGGTCGGGATCTCGGCGGCTTCCGTGGCTTCCTCGGTCATGTGGTTCCTCCGGCGTCAGGTCAGTGCTCAGGCCGGTCCGGAGAGTACCGGTCGCCGCCGGGCGCCTGCCAGCCGGGCCAACGCCCGGACGGACGGAGTCGTAGGTCACCAGGAGCCGCGGTGCAGTACCTCGTCAAGGGGGCGGCGTCCCCTGGTCGTCGACCGGCTGGAACGGGCACCGGACGGCTCGGGGTGGCCAACGGCGATCGCTCCGACGGCACGGGCCTCGTCGGGGACTCCGAAGCGGCGACGTACCGCATCCTCGTGCTCGAAGAGCCCGAAGAAGCAGCAGCCCAGGCCGACCTCGACCGCGAGAAGCTGGAGGGCCATGGCGGCGAACGCCGCATCGGTCAACCAGTACGGAACCGACCAGGCCTCAGAAGCGTCTCCCAGACCGGTGGCAGCCTTGTCAGTCTCGGCGTAGCGGGCGAGGTAACGGCTGGGGATGCCGAACGGCACGACGATGGCCGGAGCGACCAGGAGACCGGGCCATGGGAACGCCGCCCGCCTCTCTGCCGACAAGGTCGTCTCCCAGTAGGCGGCGGCATCGGCGCCTTCAAGGACGAGGAACTCGACCCCCTGGCAGTTTCCTGCCGTCGGGGTCCTACGGGCGGCATCGACCAGGTCGTCCAGCAGGCCGGCGTCGAGGGACTCCGGGGTGAACGATCTACAGGACCGTCGATCTCCCAGCGCATCGGAGACGGTCACGGTGAGTGCCGCCGCCGGTGGATCAGAGGTACTTCTCGAGATCCTCGGCGAGCGCCCAGCCGGTGACCACCAGCACGTCGCCGTTGGCCACGTCCAGACCATCGAAGTAGGCAGCCACGTCAGGCTGGATCTTCTCCGGCTTGAGGCTGGAGTGGTCGAACAGGCAGGCCTGGGTGCCCTTGCCCGGCGAGATGAAGCGGCGCTCGTCGTAGGCCATCGTGGAGAGGCCGAAGCGCTTCACGAAGCGCCGACCCCACGCCCGCTCCTCGCCCGAGGCCTTGTGGCCGGGGCGGGGGATGATGTCGCTGAGAACCTTGAAGGCCTCGAATCCGGACGGCTCGTTGAACCGGGCCCCGATGACGACGTCTTCGTCGGGGAATGCCAGCACGGCCCTACGCAACTGTTCAGAGACCAGCGCCCTGAGCACGGTGTCGCGCCTCGAGGTCCTGTAGACGGAGGCCAGACCCACGATGATGCTCGGCGTCCCGCCGATGCGCTCCAGGGTGCAGAAGGCGAAGCCCCGCAGGCGGCCACCCTCGCGGACGGTGGTGACCAGCACCCACTCTTCTGTCTGCTTGGAGATCAGGCCGATGCCGAACGGATTCGGCCCCACGGCGCATAGATCCGCCATCTCCTCGATCTCGGCATCGCCGAGCATCGTGCAATCCTTGGTCTCAACCTCGATCGCCATCGGCTCAGATGCCTCCAATTCGGCCTTTTCTACCCACTCCATCCTGCCGGTCGGGACCCCTTATCCCAACCCGGAGCCCGACCATGACCAATCACGGGCAGGCCCGGAGAGCTTCGGAGCTGGTGTTTCAACCGGCCAGAACCGAGTCGGCACCGAGAAGTACCCTGATCTCGCCCACCAGGCCACTGGCCGGATCCACCGAGAAGTCCCCCGGGAGTCGCAGCACCTGGCTGTCGCCTAGATGCAGGTAAACCTCGGAATCACCGGGATGGGCGGCCAGGAGCACCTTCAGCTCGACAATGGTCTCCTCCCGGATGCGATCCACGGGAATGCGGACGCGCATCGGCCTGGACTGGGTCAGTTGCTCGGCGTCGAGCACCTCCACTTCGAGGCAGATCAACTTCGGGAGGTCATCGCGACGATCCACACGACCCTTGATGAGGACGATCCTGTCGTCCTCCAGCTTGTGACCGTGCTCCGTCATCGTCTTCGGGAAGACCATGACCTCCATGGCGCCACCCAGGTCCTCCAGGTCGAAGCCGGCCATGAGGTCCCCGCGCTTCGTCCACTTCTTGGAGAGGTTCGTGACCACGCCACCGACCACCCGAAAGGAGCCGTCATCGATGTCGGACAGTTCGGCGATGGTGGAGTCGGCCCGTCGCCTGAGGGAGCCCTCGTAGCCGGTGAGCGGATGGTCGGACACGTAGAGGCCGAGCATCTCCTTCTCGAATGCCAGGCGGGTTGTCTTGTCGAACTCGACGTCGGCGACCACGGCCCTCTCGTCGAACTCCGGCCCGGTGGTGCTCTCGCCGAACAGCGACATGACACCCATGTCGTGCTCCTTACGGCGGGCAACCGTGTGGTCGATTATCTGCTCGTGGGCGTGCAGGAGCCCCTGGCGGGGATGCCCCATTGCATCAAACGCTCCGGCCTTGATGAGCGACTCCACTGTCCGCTTGTTCAGGACCGTGGTGTCGCAACGCTCGGCGAAATCGTAGAAATCCTCGAACGGCCCGTTGGCGGCCCGCTCGGCCTCGATCAGCTCCACCAGACCCGCTCCCACGTTGCGCACCGCTGAGAGTCCGAAGACGATCCGACCCGGTGACTCCCCCGCCGCGGCATCCAGCGCCGGCACCGGCTCGAAGTCCGATCGGGCCACGTTGATGTTCGGGACCTCCACATCAATGCCCAGCACCCGGCACTCGTTCAGGTAGATGGCGGCCTTGTCCAGGTTCGACCTGACGCTGGTCAGCAACGCTGCCAGGTACTCGACCGGGTAGTGGGCCTTGAGGTAGGCGATCTGGTAGGCGATGAGGCCGTAGCCATAGGAGTGGCTCTTATTGAAGGCGTAGTCGGCGAACTGCTCGATGACATCGAACAGCTCTTCGCCCAGCGCTGCTCCGTACCCGGTGGCGTCACACCCACCCACGAAGGTGGCCCGCTCCTTCTGCATGAGCTCGCGGATCTTCTTGCCGCAGGCCTTCCTGAGGTTGTCAGCGTCTGCGAGCGAATAGCCGGCGAACTTCTGCGCCACCCTCATGACCGACTCCTGGTAGATCATCAGGCCGTAGGTGTCCGACAGCAGCTCCGCGGCGTCGGCGTGGAAGAAGCTGACCTCCTGCCGGCCGTTCTTGCGATCGGCGTAGTCGTTGTGCATGTTGGCCGCCATCGGCCCGGGCCGGTAAAGGGCAACCAGGGCAGCCACGTCCTCGAAGCTCGACGGCGCAAGGGAGCGCATGAGGGCGCGCATCGGACTGGACTCCAACTGGAACACGCCAATGGAGTCCCCGCGGGCCAGCATCTCGTAGGTGGCCCGGTCATCCAGGTCCACGTCATCGATGTCGACCACCTCGCCCCTGCAGTGCTCAACGTGGACCAGGGTGTCGGTGATCACGTCCAGGTTCCGCAGACCCAGGAAATCCATCTTGAGCAGGCCCAGGTCCTCGATGCCGTGCATCTCGTACTGGGTGACGACGGGTGCGTCCTCGGGGTCCTGACCCGACTCCGGCTTGCGCTGGATCGGCACGTACTCCGTGAGCGGCTCACGGGTGATCACCACCGCCGCAGCGTGGATCCCATCCTGTCGACGGAGCCCCTCGAGGCCCTTGGCGACATCCACCACGGTCCGGACGTCGTCGTCGTTGGCATACATGTCGCGCAGGTCGGTGGCCATCTTGAAGCCATCTGCGTGCTTCTCTGTTTCGGTGAGGCATGCCGCCAGCGGCGTGTCCCTCCCGAGGATCAACGGCGGCATGGCCTTGGCTATGCGGTCGCCCATGGCGTACGGATAGCCCAGCACCCTTGCGGCGTCACGTACCGCTGCCCGGGCCTTGATCTGGGAGAAGGTCACGATCTGGGCCACATGGTCCCGGCCGTACTTCTCCGCTGCGTACCGGATCATCTCGTCCCGGTATCTGGAATCGAAGTCCATGTCGATGTCGGGCATCGAGATCCGACTCGGGTTCAGGAAGCGTTCGAAGAGCAGGTCGTAGCGGATCGGATCCATGTCCGTGATCCAGAGGCTGTAGGCCACAGCGCACCCGGCGGCGCTCCCACGCCCGGGGCCGACCCGGATGTCCTGTTGGCGTGCATGTCGGATCAGGTCCCATGTAATGAGGAAGTACGACGAAAACCCCATCTCGCTGATGGTCCGCAGCTCGTATGCGAGGCGTTCCACCACACGGTCCTCGAGCTGGTCACCCCACCGTCTGCGTGCCCCCTCGAAGGTGAGGTGCTCCAGATAAGCATCAGCGCCGTCGAATCCATCCGGAATGGGGAAGTCGGGCAGACGGGGCTTGCCGAACTCGATCTCCACATTGCACCGCTCGGCGACCCACAGCGTGTTGTCACACGAATCCGGAAGGTCACGGAACAGTTCGCGCATCTCGTGCGAGCTCTTCAGGTAGTGCTCCTCCCCGGAGAACCTGAAGCGGTTCGGGTCGCTCATCAGCGAACCGGTCTGCACGCAGAGGAGGGCGTCATGCGCCCGGGCGTCCTCCCTGTGGGTGTAATGGCTGTCGTTGGTGGCCAGCAGCGGTGCGCCGAGGTCTTTGGCGATCCGTTCCAACTGGGGGTTTGTCCGGTGCTGTTCGGGTATCCCCTGGTCCTGGAGCTCTATGAAGAGGTTGTCCTTTCCGAAGATCTCCTGGAGGCGGGCCGCCTTGGTAAGGGCGTCGTCATAGTTGTCACGCATCAGGGCCTGGAGCACGTGTCCACCCAGGCAGCCCGTGGTGGCGATGATCCCCTCGCTGTGATCTGACAGGACCTCCCAATCGACACGGGGCTTGTAGTAGTAGCCCTCCATGAATGCCCTGCTGGCCAGCTGGATGAGGTTGCGGTAGCCGGCCTGGTTCTCAGCAAGGAGCGTCAGGTGGTACATGAGCTTTCGCCCACCGTCGGTCTCGCCGCCGGAGTCGTCCGCCCGACCCCGCCGCGATGGCCGCTCGAACCTCGTGTCATGGGCCATGTAGGCCTCTGTGCCCAGTATCGGCTTGACGCCGCGGTCCCGGCAGGCCCGGTAGAAGTCCAGGATCCCGTACATGTTCCCGTGGTCGGTGATCCCAAGCGCCGTCTGGCCGTCGGCCACAGCGGCATCGACAAGCTCGCCGACGCGCGCCGCTCCGTCCAGCATCGAGAACTCGGTGTGGACGTGCAGGTGGGTGAACCCGCTGCTCATCGGGTGGCGCCGATCACAGGTGGGTGCGGTGCCGGGCGTCCGTGATCACCTCGGGTTCGACTGGTTCCGGTGGTTGCTGGAGATTTTCGGTCATCGTCCCGGACTATATGCCCATCCACACCCACCCGGAGTGCCGCCGTCGGGCGCCATCGGGCACGGTCCGGAGGCTCCCCTCAGGTGACCGCTGCAAGCACGGGAACGAGCATCTCGTCGGCCGTCAGCGAGCCATGTCGCCCGATCAGGTCGATCGAAGTCGACTCCGCCGGGTCCACGAAAGCCACCGGATCACGTGCCAGTACGGCCACGTCACCGAGCCTCGCACGGGCCACCGCTGTCACCTCAGGCCCCAGCCAACCGTCGGAGACCACCTCGTCCACCGAGCGGACCCAGCCCACTGGATCGAAGGCCTCATGGCATGCAGCCAGCAGATCGGCGGCGGCACCAGGCCGGGAATGCAACCACCGGAAGCGGGCTTCACCACTCTGGCCATCCAGCAGGGTGGTGACCGAGGATGGAAGGTGGACGAGGTTCTCTCCGACATGGACCAGCCCGTGGTCGGCGGTCACGACGATCGCCGTGCCGGCCGGCAGCCGCTCGGCCAACTCCCCCACCATTGAATCGCATGCCGCCAACTCGTCCTCGTATCGGTCGGCCAACCCGAACTCGTGTGCGATCCGGTCGATGTCGTCCCAGTAGGCGTACACGAACGGCTCGCCGCCGCCGAAAGCCTCAATCACCCGATCCACCAGCCCAGAGCGGTCCCGGTACCCCAGAAGTCGGGTGTCGGAGAGGTGGGCGGCCGTGAAACCGGAATCAGCGAACAGCTCCCTCGTCACGACCGGCGGCCACTGTGACCCGAACACCTCGCAGGGCTGGAAATCCCGGGGGTCATGTCGGCGGCGGGCGTCGCCGCCTCCCGTCGACCAGCGGAGGACGTTCAGCACCTCGGAGTGGGTCGGCCTGTCGGGACCACCGACAGCGATCCGGTAGCCCACGACCCCATGACGGCCCGGCGGCTCGCCTGTGGCGATGGAGGTGAGGGCTGCAGCCGTGGTGGAGGGTGCGACCGTCGTGATTGCTCCGCCTGCGAACCCGGTCAGGGTCGGGGCAGTGGACCGGCGCTCCCGCAGCTGCTCCCAGCCCAGGCCGTCGAGCACGAGCAGGAGCGTGCGACGGGCTCCGAGCACCTCGTCGGGGATCCACGATGGCCAACCGCCGGCCACCAGGTCGCCCTCCATGAGTGCAGGTACAAGGCCGGTGACGCAGCCTTCGCCGTATGCCGGGGCGACCGGCACCAGATGTCCACCCACAGCCTGCATGGACCGACCGTACTGCCAGCCCCGCCACCCCGGGTGACGCGTGTATGTAGTCGCCACGTACCTGCTCCAGAGGCCACCGGGTCTAGGATCCACCGACGTGAAGGTCTCGACGCGTGGCGACTACGCAAGCCGCGCTCTGTTGTCCCTGGCCCTCCATGGCGATGGTCAGACACCACGGTCGGTTCGCGAGATCGCCGACAAGACAGGCCTGCCACAGCCCTATCTGGAACAGATCCTGCTGGCCCTGAAGGGTGCGGGCCTGGTGCGCTCAAAACGAGGCGTGGGTGGCGGCTACGTGCTCGCCAGGATGCCTTCGTCGATCCTGTTGGCCCAGATCGTGTCCGCCGTGGACGGACCGATAGTCGCCGGCGATTTCAGCGACCCCCACACCGATGGAGCGTGCGACCACGAGGGACAGTGCGTCCTGTTGTCCATCTGGGCCAGTGCCGGGGCCCACATGCGCGAATACCTGGACTCCTTCACCCTGGAAGACATCGCAGCCATGGCACGCGGCGACACCTCCTGGCCCGAGGCGACACCTCCCGGCCCGAGTCCTAGCTGACCGGCAGGACCGGTTCGACCAGCCGGCTTCGCCTACTGGTCGGCCGGCTCAGGTTCGCCAAGGCCATCGAGGACCGCCCGCAGGTCCGCCGGTAGGGGTGAATCGAACTCGAGGCGCTCACCGGTCGCCGGGTGGTCGAACGAAAGGTGGGCGGCGTGCAGGAACGGCCGGTCCAGGACCAGGCCGCTACGTTCGCCTCCGTACGTACCGTCGCCCAGCAGAGGGTGGCCAATCGCCGACAGGTGGACCCGGATCTGGTGTGTCCGTCCCGTCTCCAATGTGCAGGTCACCAGCGACACCGCCGGAGATGCCCACGCTGCCGAGACCTCGTAACCGGTCCTGGCCGGTCGACCTGAACCGACGACCGCCATGCGGGTCCGGTCCTTGGGTGACCGCCCCACCGGAGCGTCCACCACACCCTTGACCGCCTCGAAGTGCCCCCACGACAGGGCCTGGTAGCGACGTCCGACGGATCGATCGGCGAGTTGCGCCACCAGTGAGTCGTAGGCCACCTGGGTCCGGGCGACGGCAAGTGCCCCGGATGTGCCCATGTCGAGTCGGTGCACGATGCCCGGCCTCGCCGCTGAACCGACACCTGCGATCTCGGGATGGCTGGCGAGGAGACCGTTCACCAGCGTGCCGGTCTGGTTGCCCGCTCCGGGATGGACAACGAGGCCCGATGGCTTGTCGATGACAAGCACGTCGTCGTCGGCATAGAGGATGTCGAAGCGAACCGATGGCTCGGCGCCCGGCACGTGCTCTGTCTCACGTTCGAAGCCGGCCACCACCAGCTCCTCACCCTCATGCACCCGTCGGGACCGCTGGTACACCACCTCGTCGTCCACCGAGACCCGGCCGGCTGTCAGGGCTGCAGCGGCCCTGTTGCGGCTCACGTCGGCAAGCAGAGCGATGATGCGGTCGATCCGCTCGCCATCGAGTGCCGGGGGGATCAACTCCCGAAAGCCCGCATCGTCACTCATGCGCCCCAGCTCCGCCAGGCGAGCAGCCCACCGGCAATCACGATTGTGGCGTCAGCCACATTGAACACCGGCCACCACTGGAAGTCCACGAAGTCCACGACTGCACCACCCAGGAACCCGTCGCCGGATCGCAATGCCCTGTCGACCAGGTTGCCAACGGCACCGCCGACGATCGCGCCCACTGCCAGGAGCGCCACCCGATCCCCGGTCCTTGCGCCCTGGCGCACCACCAGGACGATGACCACCAGCACCAGGAGGCTGAGTAGCGGGCCAAGGCCCTCGCCGCGGCTGAATGCCGCTCCGGTGTTGTGGACGAGATGGAGGCGGAGCGTCCAGAAGAGGTCGATGCTGCGATCCCCAAGCGCACCGGATGCCCACCACTTGGTGAGCTGGTCCAGGCACAGGATCGCTGTTCCGACCAGCAGCGGCGCCATCCATCGGCGCCGCTGGTCGACCAGAGTCGTCACCGCCGGCCCAGTCCCCCGACCTTGAACTCGACCCTTTCAGATGCCCACGGGATGGCCACCAGCCGCTCCTTGGGGACGTTCCTGCCCGAGGTGACGCAGATGCCGTAGACGCCCTCGCGGATCCGCTCGAGAGCGGCGTCGATCTGGTCCACCGCATCACGGGCCTGGGCGCTCAGGGCGAGGTCCAGGTCACGTTCCACAGCGAGGGTGTCGCCTTCACCAGACTCGTCGTCGAACTGCACATCACCCGGGTCACGGTCCTCCAGGAGGGAGTCCGCCTCGGCCTGGAGGTTGTCAGCGCTTCGTAGGTACCGCGTGCGTTCCTCGAGCAGCGCCTTTTTCTGCTGACCCAGGAACTTCGCTCCGAACGGGGACTTCTTGGCGGGGGCCTTCTTGGCGGGGGCCTTCTTGGCCACGGCCTTCTTCGCGGGGGCCTTCTCGCTCTTCGTGCTCTTGGCTGCCATCAGCATCTCCTCGAGGAGTCCGCCCTTTGGACGGTCGTCGACCGGACCAGAAGCCGGTGGGCGCAGGATCGTACCGGTGGATCATCCGATCCGGGGGGATCGTGCGGGTGGTCAGGAACCGTCATCGGCGAAAAAGGCATCCATGTCGTGCTCGTCGCCGCCGACTCCACCGCCCATGGTCGCAACGGGATGAAGCCTCGTCACTGCTGCTGAAGCCTGATCGACGATGGTTTCGGGTGATCCGGCTGCCGGTCTGGCAGGGGCCGGAGTCGGCTCACGCACCAGATCCGGGCGTTCCTCCACGTCCAGCAGCACGGCCCGCAGGTCCTCCACAGCTTTGAGCAGGCGATCCCGATGGGCCGATACATGCTCTGCGGTGACCTCGATGCCCTCGGCCAGAAGGTCCCTCTCGGCCTCCATCGAAGCGACCTCGTCAAGCATCCGGGTACGTCCCACCTGGATTGCCGTGCGGATCTCGACGTCCGCTGCGGCTTTCAGGTCTGCCACCTCGGCACGGGCCCCGGAGAGGATCGCCGACGCCTCAGCTCCAGCTGTTGCAATAGCGGCCTCGGCCTCGGCTCGGGCCATTCGCGCTGCCTCTAGCTCGCCGGACAGCTGCTGCCGTTGAAGTAGCACGTGTCTTGAACCGCCTCGTAACTTCCGCCGGCGGCACTGCAAACGGTGAGCAGCGATTGGGCCGTCACCGATAACGTCTGAGAAGCCCCCGACACGC
>JAAZXC010000076.1 GCA_014240365.1 Acidimicrobiales bacterium
CGATTCCGAGCCTGTTGTGGCCGAGGTCGCACCTGTCGCCGATTCCGAGCCTGTTGTGGCCGAGGAGGTCGTGGCTGAGCCCGAGCCAGTGGCCCCGAGGCGCGTCATCACCTCCACCGGTTCAGCGGGGCCGCCCCGAAAGATCGCTGAACCTGATCCCGCCCTCGCCCAACCGGATGTCGAACCGACGCCGCGCGATGACGGCCCGACCGTTCCGGACCTGGCAGCGAGGGTCATCGATCCCGATGCAACACCGGTTCCGCCGGCCGGCTCCACTCCGCCGTTGTCCGCATCCGGCAAGATGATTCCTCCTCCTCCCGGCCAGCCCGTGTCGTCATCCGGCAAGCCGATCCCGCCGCCACCCGGATTGGGTGGACGTCGTACGCCGGCTCCGACCGGTCCCGCTCCCGGTCGCCGTACCGGCCCACCACCGGTGGGCCGTCGCCCGCCGATGGGTGGAGGACCGCGCGAGTCTGTGCCAGGCGCAGGTGCCCGTCCCGGTGGTGGTCCTGGTGGTCCTGGTGGCCGTCCCGGTGGTGGTCCTGGTGGCCGTCCCGGTGGTGGCCCCGGTGGCCGTCGTCCACCACGCCGCAAGGGACGTCGCCGTCGTAGCCGCGAGGAACTCCAGCCGATGGACCTTCCCGCCTACACGCCCGATGACGCAGCCGTACCCGACGGCGTGGTCGTGGTGGAGCGTTCCTGCACCGGCCAGGACCTTGGTCCGATGCTGAACCGCACGGCCGCCGACGTGGTCCGGTTCCTCATGGAGCAGGGCGAGATGGTCACTGCCACGCAGTCCCTCTCCGACGACATGATCGAGCTGTTCGCCGCCGAGTTGGGCGTAGAGATCCGCATGGTGGATCCGGGCGAGGAGCAGGAAGTCGAACTGCTCAAGTTGCTCGATGTCGTTGACGACCTTGAGGACGACGAGGCACCTATCCGCCCGCCGATCGTCACCGTGATGGGTCACGTCGATCATGGCAAGACCCTGTTGCTGGATCGGATTCGCAACGCCAACGTCGTGGACGACGAGGCCGGCGGCATCACCCAGCACATCGGCGCATACCAGGCTGAACGCAATGGTCGGAGTCTCACGTTCATCGACACACCCGGTCACGAGGCCTTCACCGCCATGCGGGCACGTGGTGCCGAATCGACCGACATCGTCGTGCTGGTCGTGGCCGCTGATGACGGGGTGATGCCCCAGACCATTGAGGCGCTCAGCCACGCACGGGCTGCGGATGTGCCGATCATCGTGGCGTTGAACAAGATCGATCGGGACAACGCCGATCCGCAGAAGGTCCTGAGCCAGCTGGCCGAGCACGGTCTCGTGCCGGAATCCTGGGGAGGCGACACGATCGTCGTGGAGGTCTCGGCCCTTCAGAACCTGGGCGTCGACGACCTTCTCGACAATCTGAACGTGGTGGCCGAAATCGAGGACCTCCGCGCCGATCCCGACGGTCGCTCGCAGGGCGTCGTCCTGGAGTCATTCCTGGACGTGGGGCGCGGCCCGGTCGCAACGGTCCTGGTGCAGCGCGGCACGCTCAAGGTCGGGGACCCGCTGGTGGCGGGTGCCGCCTGGGGCCGTGTGAGGGCTCTCGTCAACGCTGACGGCAAGCAGATCAAGTCGGCCGGCCCGTCCATGCCGGTGCAGGTGCTCGGTCTGTCCGATGTCGCCGATGCGGGCGAGGGCTTCGTGGTTGCGCCGAACGAGAAGATCGCAGGCCGGGTGGCCGACAAGCGGGGCCACTGGCGTCGTCAGGCCAACATCGGCCGAGATGCCCACGCCCTTTCGGGCGGAGCGCGTCTCGAGGACATCTTCACCCAGATCCAGAAGGGCGAGACGGCGACGTTGAACCTGATCG
Source organism: Acidimicrobiales bacterium (assembly GCA_014240365.1). Classification (GTDB taxonomy): domain Bacteria; phylum Actinomycetota; class Acidimicrobiia; order Acidimicrobiales; family MedAcidi-G1; genus UBA9410. The sequence goes on from JAAZXC010000076.1 coordinate 1,866, forward strand.
TCAAGGCTGACGTGAACGGTTCCCTGGAGGCTGTCACCGAAAGCCTCCGGAAGTTGGAGCGCGAGGACGTCAAGTTGGCGTTCGTGCACCGTGCCGTCGGCCGGATCACCGAGAACGACATCCAGTTGGCAGCCACCTCCAACGCCACCATCATCGGCTTCAACGTCCGGCCCGAGCGCAAGGCCCGGGAGCTGGCCGACGTCGAGAACGTCGAGATCCGGTCGTACGAGATCATCTACAAGCTGATCGAGGACATCGAGTCAGCCATGCTCGGCATGCTCGCCCCGGAGTTCGAGGAGGTCGTGACCGGTGATGCCGAGGTACGGGAGATCTTCTCGGTTCCCCGGATCGGACGGATCGCCGGTTGCCATGTCACGAACGGAACCATCACCCGTGGCTCCAAGGTTCGTTTCCTGCGCGATGGAACGATCATCTGGAAGGGCGAGATCAGCTCGCTGCGTCGCTTCAAGGAGGATGTGCGGGAGGTCCAGTCGGGATTCGAGTGCGGCATCGGCCTCTCGGACTACCAGGACCTGAAGGAAGGCGACGTCATCGAGACGTTCGAGGACCGGGAGATTCCCCGCACCTAGGGGCAGGCAATGGGACGTGGAGCGCCGCATGGCCGCCGACCCTCTGGCAGCGCCCGCGGGTACGACCGGGCCGACAAGCTCAACGAGCTGTTGGTGCGGATACTGGCCGGGGAATTCGAGCGGATCGACGATGACCGCCTCGGCTTCCTGACCATTTCAGCGGTTGAGACCGATCGTGACCTGAGTATGGCCCGGGTGTACGTGACCTCGGATGCCGAGGACGAAGAGCTCCTGGAGGCCCTCGGCGAGTTGAGGCCCCGCCTGCACCGTGCCATCGGCGACCAGGGGAGGCTCCGCAGGGTTCCCCCGCTGGTCTTCGTGGTCGACGAGACGGCCCGGTCCGCCGATCGGATCGAGGAGATCCTCCGCGGGTTGGATTCCTCCGACGAGGGGCCTGCCGGTAGCGGCGAAGACGGCACCTCGTCTGACGAGGAGGAATGACGTGGCCGGTCGTGGGGCTGGGCCGGCCGGTCCCGACGGGATCATCGTCATCGACAAGGAAGCCGGCTGGACCAGTCACGACGTGGTGGCCAAGGCCCGTGGCGTGCTGGGCACCCGGAAGGTCGGCCACTCGGGAACCCTGGATCCAGATGCAACCGGCGTGCTGGTGCTCGGGGTGGGAAGGGCTACCCGCCTCCTCCGGTTCCTGACCCTCCTGCCCAAGTGCTACGAGGGCCGTGTCGTCCTCGGGAGCGAAACCACCACGTTGGATGCCTCGGGCGAGGTGACAGCGGTCCACGACATGTCGGCGGTTACAGCCGACCAGGTGGTCGAGGCCGCCCGTCGTTTCGTTGGTGACATCGAACAGATCCCACCCATGGTCTCAGCGGTGAGGGTGGACGGTCGACGTCTCTACGAGATAGCGCGTGAAGGTGGTGAGGTGGAGCGCAAGGCCCGACCGGTCTCGGTGGTCAGCTTCGACGTCAGCCCTGCTGGGGATCCGGGGGTCTACGACGCGGTCGTGGAGTGCTCGTCCGGTACCTACGTACGCACCCTGGCCGCCGACCTGGGTTCGGCGCTGGGCGGCGGTGCCCACCTCCGGGACCTCCGCCGAACGGCTGTCGGATCCTTCACCCTGGCCGATGCGCATCCGCTCGAGGCGCCCGTGCTGCTGTCGATGTCCGAGGTCCTGAGGGATCTGGCCGGCGTGAACGTGGATGAGGCGACGGCATTGGAGATCTCGTTCGGCCGACCCCTGGACCTGGAGGCCCTCGGGCTCGCCGACGGGACCGGGGACGAGGGCCCGTGGCCCGTCTACGGGCCTGACGGGAGCCTGCTGGCGGTCTACGAACCGCATGGGGGTCGAGCCAGACCGGTGATGGTGCTGGCCCCGGTCGGTTCCTGAACGGGCGTTCCGCTGACCGTGCCACCCGTGGCGGCTCGCTAGCCTCGTCGCCGTGGAGATTCGCCGGGACCTGAGTCAGAGAGACCCTTCGGCGACCGCTACCGCCGTCACGATCGGCGCCTACGACGGTGTCCACACCGGTCACAGGAAGGTCATCGCCGAGGTTCGCCGCCTGGCGATCGAACGGAACCTCACGTCGGCGGTCCTCACCTTCGACCGGCATCCGGCCAGCGTGGTTCGTCCCGGGTCGGCTCCGTTGCTCCTCGCCGACATCGACCAGAAGCTGGAGCAGTTGGCGACGACCGGTGTCGACATGACGCTGGTCCTGTCGTTCGACGAGGAACGGGCTGGGGAGTCCGCCGACTCCTTCATCCGTGACGTGCTGGTCGACGGTATGGGAATTGGCCTGGTGGTCGTGGGGGAGGACTTCCACTTCGGGCACCAGAGGCTTGGCAACGTGGCGATGCTGCGCGAGGCCGGAGCCGATCTTGGGTTCGAGGTGGTCGGCCTGGACCTTGTCGGGCCTGATGGCCTCCCGGCCCGGGACCACGAGCAGGTCTCCTCCACCTTCATCCGCCGTGCGCTCTCACGAGGAGACATGGAGCGTGCCAACTCCATGCTGGGTAGGCCGTACGAGGTCCGGGGAATGGTTGGTCGGGGTGACAGGCGAGGCCGGGAACTGGGATTTCCAACTGCGAACGTGCGCGTCGATCCATCCATCCTGCTTCCGGAGGATGGCGTGTACGCCGGTTGGTACGAGCGCGAGAACGGGGCGGTGTTCCCGGCTGCGATCTCCCTGGGCACCCGTCCACAGTTCTACGAGGACGGCGGCCTGCTGCTCGAGGCCCACCTGCTCGACGTGGGTGGACCCGACTCCGGGGGACCGGATCTTTATGACGAGATTGCCAGGGTCCGCTTCGTCGGGCGCCTACGGGGCCAGCGTCGCTTCGACGGCCTCGATTCCCTGGTCGACCAGCTCCACCGGGACGTGGCCGATACACGGTCCGCACTGGCCTGACGGGGGATCGACCGGTGGATCTCCTGGACGTGGTGTTCCTGGTGGGCGGTGGCCTGCTGGCCGGATCCGTCAACACCATGGCGGGTGGGGGTTCGCTCCTGACCGTCCCACTGCTCGTCCTGGTGGGCCTGCCGGGTGACGTGGCCAACGGCTCCAACAGGGTCGGCATCCTGGCCTCCAGCCTGAGCGCTTCGGCCACCTTCCGTCGCCTGGGCACATCGGGTGTGTCGCGGGCCCTGCCGATCCTGGTCCCGGTGATAGCGGGTTCGCTCACCGGTTCGGTTCTCATCTCAAGGCTTCCCGCCGAGTCATTCGAGCGGGTCTTCGGGTTCCTGATGGTTCCGGTCCTCGTGCTCTCCCTCCGCCCACCGAAGCTGAAGGCGGCGGACCGCCCCTGGACCGGCCTGGTGGCGTCCCTCGTCTTCTTCGGGGTGGGTTGCTACGCGGGAGCCTTCCAGGCGGGTATCGGCCTGCTGCTGGTGTTGACCCTCTCGCGTTCCGGTCTCGACGTCGTCGTGGCCAACAGTGTCAAGGTGGTGGTCAACGCGGTGGTGACCGTCACAGCCCTGCCGGTGTTCATCCTCGGTGGCCTGGTCGACTGGGGGCCGGCGCTGGCCCTCGCCGTCGGTTTCGCCGGCGGTGGAGCGATCGGTGCCCGCCTCACAGTCTCCGGTGGAGCGAGGGTGGTCCGGCCGGTCATGGCGGTGGCGGTGCTGGCAATGTCCGGCCGCCTGCTGGGCCTGTACTGAGCCCCGGCTGGAGTGGCGCCATCGGGTGCCGGTACGCTGGGTGCACAACAGAGTCCTCGGGGTTGGGTGAAAGTCCCGACCGGCGGTGAGTCGGAGCAGTCCGACAAGCCCGCGAACCTCGGATGCCCGCCGCGAGGCGTCATTCGAGGCCGATCAGGTGCAAGTCCTGAGCCGACGGTCAGAGTCCGGATGGGAGAGGACGCGGAAGCGGCGATCATGCCGCGGCCATGGACCCGTCGGGTTCCGGTGGTCGTGACATCTGGCCGCGTCCCGTCGTGTCCCGTCGACCACGCAGCCCGGGGTCAGACATTCAGGAGTGCACGGGACGCATGTTCACAGGAATAGTTGAGGAACTCGGCAGCATCCGCTCGATCGACGCGGTCGGCGACGGTCGACGCCTGGTTGTGGATGCGGCGACCGTGCTCGCCGACGTCAGCCTCGGTGCATCCATTGCGGTGAACGGCTGCTGCCTCACCGTCATCGAGTGGGGGGACGCCTGGTTCGCCGTGGATGCCGTTCCCGAGACCCTTCAGTGCACCACCCTGGGCGCCATGGAGCTGGGAGAGGCCGTCAACCTGGAACGCCCGCTTGCCGCCGACGGCAGGTTCGGTGGCCACGTGGTCCAGGGGCATGTGGACAGCGTCATCGAGGTGGTGCACGTCGAGGGCCTGTCCGACGGGTCACGTCGCCTCACCTTCCGGCTACCCGACGAACTCGCCGGTCAGGTCGTGGAGAAGGGTTCCATAACCCTCGACGGGGCGAGCCTGACCGTGGCATCCGTTGATCGCGACACATTCGACGTGGCCCTGATCCCCCACACCCTTGAGGTCACGACGTTCGGCCGCCGTACTCCCGGCGACCGGGTCAACGTCGAGGTGGACGTACTGGCCCGGTACGTGGCAGGCCTGCTGGCCGCCGGCCGGGTCGGTTCTGACCACGGACATCCGGCCGCAGACGGGTCGACCAACCAACCTTCCAATCAGCCTGCCAACCATGAAGGAGGCGGCTGATGCCGTTGTCCACCATCGAAGATGCCATCGAGGCCTACGCCAGGGGTGAGTTCCTGGTAGTGGTCGATGATGCGGACCGTGAGAACGAGGGCGACCTCATCATCGCCGCCGACGCCATGACGCCCGAGAAGATGGCCTTCATGATCCGTCACACGAGTGGCGTGATCTGTGCCCCGATGTCTGACGGGCGCGCCGATGCACGCGACCTGCCGCTCATGGTGGTGGACAACACCGAGTCGATGCGAACCGCCTTCACGGTGTCGGTCGACCTCCTCGAGGGCACATCCACTGGGATCTCGGCCTCGGACCGGTCAGCGACGGTGGTCGCACTCGCCGACGACGGCCGACAGCGGACAGCGTTCGCCAGGCCGGGTCACATCTTTCCGCTGCGGGCGAGGGCCGGCGGGGTCCTCAAGCGGGCCGGCCACACCGAGGCCGCCGTGGACCTCTGTGCCCTCTCCAACCGCCAGCCGGTCGGTGTCCTGTGCGAGATCGTGAACGACGACGGGACCATGGCCAGGGTGCCAGACCTGGAGGCCTTCGCCGCTGAGCACGACCTGCACTTCGTGTCCATTGCAGATCTGATCCGTCATCGGCGGCGGCACGAGAAGCTGGTCGAGCACTTCGGTTCGGCACGCATCCCGACCAGGTACGGCGATTTCACCGCACACGCCTACGTGTCACTCCTCGACGACGAGGAGCACGTGGCGTACGTGCTCGGCGACCTGGCTTCCGTGGATGCCCCGCTCGTGAGGGTCCATTCCGAGTGCCTCACCGGGGACCTTCTGGGCTCCCTGCGGTGCGACTGCGGCTCTCAACTCGATGCGGCCCTCGACCGGATCGGTGCCGAGGGCGTCGGGGTGGTCGTCTACCTGCGGGGCCACGAGGGGCGTGGTATCGGCATCGGCCACAAGCTGCGGGCCTACGGGTTGCAGGACGAGGGTCTCGACACCGTGGATGCGAACCTCCAGCAGGGACTGCCGGTGGATTCCAGGGAGTACGGCGTGGGCGCCCAGATGCTCTCCGACCTGGGAATCACCCGCATGCGGCTGATGACCAACAACCCGGCCAAGTACGGCGGGCTGGATGGTTACGGCCTGGAGATCACCGGCCGGGTCCCGCTGGACACGGCGCCCAATCCGGAGAACGTCCGGTACCTGGAGACCAAGAGGGATCGCCTCGGCCACATGCTGCCAGCCGGCGACGGGATCGAAGCCGTCGGCGAGGTGGACGCATCATGAAGGTGATCGACGCCCCGTTGGACGGTTCCGGGCTACGCATCGGCATCGTCGCTGGTCGTTTCAACGACTTCGTGTCGAACAGCCTTGTGGCCGGCGCCAGCGCCCGACTGGCCTCGCTCGGCGTGGCCGACGATGACATCCACCTTGCATGGGTGGCCGGGGCCTTCGAGGTGCCGTTGGCGGCACGGGCCATGGCCGTGTCGGGCCGCTATGACGCCGTCGTGTGCCTGGGTGCCGTGATCCGGGGCGAGACCCCGCACTTCGACTTCGTGGCGGGGGAGGCTGCGGCAGGGATCATGCGGGCCGGCCACGACACGGGCGTGCCGGTGGTGTTCGGGGTGCTGACGACGGACACCGTTGAGGAGGCCATGGAGCGCGCCGACGTGGACCGGGGCGACAAGGGCGCTGACTGCGCCGATGCGGCCGTTGAGATGGTCCGCTTGCTGGGAGCAATCGACCCCGGCTGACCGGTTCCGGGCCACGGGGCACGTACAGCCGTCGGATCTCACCGACCAGAGCGGTACAGAGCCCCGATGACATCGGCATGGCGCAGGGCCTGTCAGCCAATGGCAGTCCTGTCAGTACGTTCAGCCAGGCCCTAAAAGCCCTGACCGTAGGAGAACTCCACCACGTTCCCGTCGGGGTCGGTCAGGGCACACAGGTAGCCCACCGGAGGCGGGTGGTTCGCGGGTTCCAAGTGGACGCAACCTGATGCCCGGCCCAGCACGGCGGCAGCGTCCACCTCGGTCGGGTCGTCCACGTCGAAGCCCAGATGGGCGAACGGCGACAGCGTGGTCTGTGGCTCGCCCGACGCTCTGGCCTCGAACGTCTGGACCATCACCAGGCCGACCGAACTGTCGACGTCCGGTACCACCTCGGCCAACCACGCCACCTCAGCATTCACGTCGGTCCGGCGATGGAATGCCCGCATCGGCGTGTGCGCTTCGTACCAGGCGATAGTGGCGTCCAGGTTCCGGCAGGGGAGGGCCAGGTGGGTGAATCTGGCGGCCATGGCGCCACACTACGTCGGTCCGGCAGGTCGGATCAGTTGGCCCCGGGGCTGTCTGACGGGCCGTCTGCATGGCCACCTGTCCGCCGGTCCCCACGACGGGTCGCCAGGTGGTCCCGAACAGGCCCGCTGGTACCATTACCCCCGTGGACGGCCCGACCGGGTTCGTCCAGGGTCGGAACCCAACACCTCCGGCCCTCCGTATGGCTTCCGGTGACGCAGAGCGCACCATGAGGCTGGGTCCGATACCCGAGGTTCCGATGCCTACCAACCTGCCCCCCAAGGGCGCCACCATTGAGACGAACCGGTTGCACGAGAGTGACACCGGTTCTCCCGAGGTGCAGATCGCACTCCTGAGTGACCGCGTCACCCATCTCACCGATCACCTGAAGGTCCACAAGAAGGACCATCACAATCGGCGAGGTCTGTTGATGCTGGTGGGTCGCCGCCGGAGGATGCTCGACTACGTCAAGAAGAACGACGTGGAGCGCTACCGGGCGATCATCGCCAAGCTGGGGCTGCGCAGGTAGGTAGATTCAGGCATCGGACGGCCACTTGGGCCGTCCGTGTCGCGTCGGGGACCGGACCAACGGGACCGACAATCAGATCAATGAGTGGGGATGGGCCGGCGGGAATGCCGGAGTCTGCGTACCGGACCCGCCCGTAGCCGTTCATCTCCCAGTTGCCGGGGACTGGGATATGGTCCCAATCGGTGTCGTCGAAGGCCGTTGAGTGGAAGTTGTCTGGGGCCGTCGTGGCGTCGGACACCCAGTGAAACCGCCAAGGACCGTTTAGTGATCGGACGAACGGGTTGGCGTCGGTCG
>JAAZXC010000077.1 GCA_014240365.1 Acidimicrobiales bacterium
CCGGTGCGTCGTCGAAGCGGGCGTAGGTGTTGCAGCGTCAGCCGATGCCTCGTACGGGACTTCTGCCAGGGCCATTAGTTGCACGCCTCACACGACTCGGGGTTTTCCAACGAACATGCAGCGGCCTCTTCGTCGGTGAAGGTCGGCTCTGGGACCGTCTCTCCGCCGTCGGGACCGTCGACCGGACCACCAATGGTGGTCTTGTTGATACGGGTGGCCGGTCGGGAACGCAGGTAGTAGGTGGTTTTCACCCCGGACTTCCAAGCGTGGAGGTACATGGAGCTGAGTTTCCCGATGGTCGGCGACTCCATGAACAGGTTCAACGACTGGCTCTGGTCGATGTAGGCGCCCCGGTCGGCGGCCATGTCGATCAGCGACCGCATGGGCACCTCCCATGAGGTGCGGTAGACGCCCTTCAGGTCCTCGGGGATCCCGTCGACCTCCTGGATGGAACCCTCTGACATCTTGATCCGGTTGGCCAGGGCTTCGTCCCAGAGACCACGCTCCTGGAGCTCGTTCACCAGGTACCGGTTGATCTGCATGAACTCACCGGAGAGCGTCTCGCGCTTGAAGAGGTTCGATATCTGCGGCTCTATGCACTCGCAGCAGCCCGCGATCGACGCGATGGTCGCTGTCGGGGCGATTGCGATCAGCAGGGAGTTGCGCAGACCGTGCTCCGAGACCCTCGCCCGGAGGGTCTCCCAGCGCGCCGTGTCCGTCGGCTCCACGCCCCACAGGTCGAACTGGAGGTCGCCGCTGGCCGCCCGGGTGATCCCGAAGTTGGGATGCGGGCCTGCGGCTTCGGCCAGATCTGTGGAGGCCCAGAGGGCGTTGAAGTAGATCTCCTCGGAGATCCGACTGGAGAGCTCGCGGGCCTCGGGTGAGTCGAACGGCATCCCCAACTTGAAGAACACGTCCTGTAGGCCCATGAGACCCATGCCCACCGGGCGCCACGCCGAGTTGGAGGTCTGCGCCTCCGGAGTCGGGTAGTAGTTGATGTCCACCACGCGGTCCAGGAACGGTACGGCCAGGCGCACGACCTCGGCCAGACCGTCGAAGTCGAACGCACCGTCCACGACCAGCGAGCTGAGGTTCACCGAGCCGAGGTTGCAGACAGCGGTCTCCGACTGGTCGGTGACCTCCAGGATCTCGGTGCAGAGGTTGGAGAGGTGCACGACGCGCCCCTCGGTGCCGGTCTGGTTGCACTTCTTGTTGGAGGCGTCCTTGAAGGTCATCCAGCCGTTGCCCGTCTGGGCCAGGGACCGCATCATCCGGCTGTAGAGCTCCCGTGCGGGGATCTGGCGCTCGTAGATGCCTTCCTCTTCGGCCTTCTGGTAGGCGGCCTCGAACTCGGCGCCGAACAGGTCTGTCAGGTGCGGCACCTTGTGCGGGTCGAACAGCGACCACTGCCAGTCCTTCTCCACACGTTCCATGAAGAGGTCGGGGATCCAGTTGGCCAGGTTCAGGTTGTGTGCCCGGCGGGTCGCGTCGCCCGTGTTCTCCCGGAGCTCCAGGAAGTGCTCGATGTCGGCGTGCCACGTCTCGAGGTAGACGCAGGCCGCTCCCTTGCGGCGACCGCCCTGGTTGACCGCGGCGACCGAACTGTCGAGGGTCTTGAGCCAGGGGATGATGCCGTTTGAGAGGCCGTTGGTTCCGCGGATGAGGGAGCCCTTCGACCGGATGCGGTGCCATGCGACGCCAATGCCGCCGGCGAACTTCGAGAGTTGGGCGATGTCGGTGTAGCGCTTGTAGATGCCCTCGAGGCTGTCCTCCGGGGAGTCCAGCAGGTAGCAGCTGGACATCTGGGGGTGGACGGTGCCCGAGTTGAACAGGGTAGGGCTGGATGGCAGGTACTTCAGGGAGGAGATGAGCCGGTAGAAGCGGATGGCATCGTCCGGGCAGGTCGACAGCCCGCAGGCCACTCGCAGGAAGAAGTACTGGGGGGTCTCGGTGACCATGCGGTTCTCGGGGTGCCGAAGCAGGTAGCGGTCATAGACGGTGCGGAGGCCGAAGAACTCGAAGAGGTGGTCCCGGTCGCTCTCGATGGTGTCGTCCAGCTTGCGGGCGTTGGTCGCCACGAACTCGGCCACTTCGGTCCCGATGATTCCCTGCTCGAGTCCCATGCCGACCGACTGTGAGAACGAGTGGATGCCCTGGTTGCGGACCTCCTTGTCGATGACGGTTGCCAGCAGGCGGGCGGCCAGTCGGGAGTAGTTGGGCTCCTCGATGATGAGCGCTGCCGCCGTGCGGATCGAGAGCTCGTCGAGCTCTTCGGTGGTGGCGCCGTCGCAGAGGCCCGAGATGGTCCTTGTGGCGACGCGCATGGGGTCCACGCCGGGCAGGCTGAGGGCACACCGTTCGACCGCCTTCACGATCTTGTTCACGTCGACCGGTTCCAGGTCTCCGTTGCGCTTGCGCACCCGCATGGGGGTGGCGCCAGTCGGTTCGGCGTCGACTCCGCTGATGCGGTCCTCTGTGAGTGCCATCTTCTTCCTACGTCCCCTTGTTTTGTTCTCTGGTTCCCGCCTACGTCTTCCCGCCAGCCCTTGTCCTGTGGCTTCCGGGTTACCCGGGTGAAGCGCGTTCCACCGTCCGTCCCCATCTCTCGATGGTCTGGTCGGGGGAGGTCGTGCGAACTTCCCGGGATTTGAATTGCACGCATGTAACTACACCGATGTCAAGTGAATACGTGTCGACTTCGTAAACTTTTCTCAGGTCGCGCGTGGCGTGGTCGGATCCGAGCCCGTATCGCTGCGATTCGCGCTCCTGGTGGCCGGTCGGCCCGAGCCCCATAGGACCGTCCCGAATGATCCGTCGGAGGCCGATGGACCACCCCGGACGGTCGGCTATGTGGTCCGTCGGCATAATGTGTCCGGGTGACCGAATCCACCAGTTCCAGACAGTCGCCGATCCTGGACGTGGACCTTCCGGCATTCGAGACGGGCAGTGCGTCCAAACGAAGCGCCATCGTGGATGGCACCATGCGCAGCCTCGCCACCGGCTTCGTATATGTACGCCACGATCTCTCCGAGGACCTGCTCGACGATGCCTATGGGCGTCTGGCGGACTTCTTCGCCCTGCCCCAGGACCGCAAGGACCGCTACACGGTTGACGGTGCCAACGGGCAGACCGGCTACACGGGCCTGCTGGTCGAGACCGCAGCGGTCTCCGACGTCCCGGACTGGAAGGAGATGCTCAACTGGAGTGCTCCGGTGCCGATCGGCCATCCACTCCGCCACCGCTTTCCCCACCGTTACGGCGACCCCACGCTGCCCGACGACGACCTACCGGGCACCACCGAGGTGCTGATGGAGTTCCACCGTGTCACGCTGGACCTGCAGCGCAGGGTGCTGAGGGTCCTGGCCGTTGGTCTGGGAGTCGACGAGGGCTTCTTCGACGCCATGCTGCGTGACGGGGCGGCGCTGACCCGGGCCCTCCACTATCCGTCCATGGACCTGGCGCCCGGCGATGAACACGTCTGGGCCGCTGAGCACGGCGACATCAACCTCATCACCGCCCTTCCACGCGCCACGGCTTCGGGCCTGCAGGTGAAGACTGAGGACGGGTGGATCGCCGCCACCCCACCCGACGGTCACGTCATCGTGAACACGGGGATCATGCTCGACCACCTCACGAACGGGTTGATCCCACCTGGAATCCACAGGGTGGTCTCGGATGCGCCCGGCGAACGCCACTCGGTGGTCCAGTTCTGCCACCCGACGCCGTGGACGATGCTGGCGCCGTTGCCGACGTGTGTGACCCCGGAGAACCCGTTGCGCTATCCGACGATCTCTGCGTCGGACCGCCTTGAGCAGGTCATCTGGGAGATCAACCTGGTGGAGGCCGGTCGCCGGGTGGACGACTGAGGCGGTGGCAGCCCCGATCGAACCGGGCGCCCCGGGCCGATCCCATGGGTCGGAGTAGGCGGCTCGTCACCCGGGGTCAGGTGGCGCTGAAGCGAAATCTCAGTTCGGCACCTTCGAGGGTCACCACGACCGCGCCGTCGGAGTCGTCCTCGACGGGTCCGTAGACCACCTCGGTGGCCAGGACCTGACCGGCAACGTGGTCCTCGTGTACCCGGACCGCGTCCACCACGGCGTCGCCGCCATCGAGCACCAGTCGGATCCTGTCGGTCACCACCAGTTCGGCGTCGCGTCTGGCCTGCTGGACCTGGCGGACCACGTCACGTGCCAGGCCCTCCCGGGCCAGGTCAGCGGTGACCTCCGTGTCGAGTACCACGACAGCGTCGCCGCTACCGAGGGCAGCGGCCGTCACGCCCTCGGGTGACTCCACACCGAGTGTGAACTCGTCCGGCTGGAGAAGATGCCCGGCGACGGTCGCCGTGCCATCGTCGTGCAGTTCGTAGTCGCCTGACCGCGCCGCACCGAACACGGTCTGCACCTCTCCACCCAGACGGGGACCCAGCGCACGCCCGTCTGGTCGCATCACGAACCGGGCATGGTCCGTCAGGTCGTCGGTCAGGACCACGGACTTCACGTTCACCTCGTCGACCAGCAGCTCGACGAGGTCGGCCAGGGACTCGGAGTCGGCGCCGGCCACGGTCAGCGACGACAGCGGCAGGCGTACCCGCAGGCCGTGGTCCTCACGGAGTCGCAGGGTGGTCGAGGCCACGTCGCGTAGGCGGTCCATGCGCGCTACCAGCGCCGGATCCGACGGTAGGTCATCGGTATCGGGCCAGTCGGCCAGATGCACGCTGGATCCACCGGTGAGCGCCGAGTGGATCTCCTCGGAGACCATCGGGAGCATCGGAGCGGCCACCCGGCAGAAGGTCACGAGCACGGTGTAGAGCGTGTCGTAGGCGTCGCGCTTGTCGGCGTCGTCCGCAGTCGTGGACTTGCTCCAGAAGCGGTCGCGACTGCGCCGGATGTACCAGTTGTTGAGGGCATCGATGAAGCCCTGGAGTTCGTGGGTGGCGCCGGACAGGTCGTAGGCGTCCATCCGGTCAGCGACGGCCTCGACCAGCATCGAGGTCTTGGCCAGCAGGTACCGGTCCAGGAGGTGCCCGGAGTCGGAGCGCATGGTGGCCCTGTGCCCGTCGACGTTGGCGTACAGGGTGAAGAAGCCGTAGGCGTTCCAGATTGGAAGCAGGACCTGGCGCACGACGTCGTCGATGCCGGAGTCCGAGATACGCAGGTCGCCGCCCCTCACGATGGTCGATGACATCAGGTACCAGCGCAGGGCGTCCGAACCCTGGTTGTCGAAGATGACCGATGGCTCCGTGTAGTTGCGCAGCTTCTTGGAGAGCTTGGTGCCGTCCTCGGCCAGCAGGATTCCGTGGCAGATGACGTTCTCGAAGGCCGGACGGTCGAACAGGGCGGTGGCCAGGACGTGCAACGTGTAGAACCAGCCCCGGGTCTGGTTGATGTACTCGACAATGAAGTCGGCCGGGAAGTGGTCGTCGAACCACTCGCGGTTCTCGAACGGGTAGTGCACCTGGGCGAAGGGCATCGAGCCCGACTCGAACCAGCAGTCCAGGACCTCCGGTACCCGGCGCATCGTCGACCTACCGGTCGGGTCGTCGGGATTGGGCCGGGTCAGGTTGTCGATGAACGGTCGGTGGAGGTCGTCGGGTCGGACCCCGAAGTCGCTCTCGATCTCATCGAGGCTGCCGTAGACGTCGATGCGCGGGTACGCCGGGTCGTCGCTGCGCCAGACCGGGATGGGTGAACCCCAGAAGCGGTTGCGGCTGATCGACCAGTCGCGCGCACCGTCGAGCCACATGCCGAACCGCCCGTCCCTCACGTGGGACGGGACCCAGTTGATCTCCTGGTTGGTCTCCATCATGCGGTCCCGGATATCGGTGACCTTCACGAACCACGAGGAGATCGCCTTGTAGATGATCGGCGTGTCGGTCCGCCAGCAGTGCGGGTAGTTGTGCTCGTAGGTGTCGTGGCGGACTACCCGACCGGCCTCCTTGAGGTGCCTGATGATCTCGGGGTTGGCGTCAAAGACGTTCAGTCCGGCCCAAGGACCGACCTGGTCGGTGAACCGCCCCAGGTCGTCAACCGGGACCACCTGACCGATTCTGATGCCGGCCGCCTCGCAGGTTGTCTGGTCGTCCTCGCCGAAGCCGGGGGCCATGTGGACCACGCCGGTGCCTTCCGATGCGTCCACGAAGTCGGCTCCGAGGATCCGGAAGGCGTCGACACGCTCAGCGAAGAAGTCGAACATCGGCGCGAAGGTGCGGCCCACCAGGTCGCTGCCGAGGCAGGTGCCGACGAGGGTCGTGCCCTCGAGTTCGGCCTCGTAGGTCTCTACGGCCTCGGACCCCAGCACGAACACCGTTCCGTCCGCCGCCTGGAGAAGCGAGTAGGCCACGTCGGGTCCGACGGCCAGGGCCAGGTTCGATGGCAGCGTCCACGGTGTAGTGGTCCACGCCATGATCCGCATCGGCCCCGGGTCGCCGTTCAGTGGTGTCAGGTCGAAGGTCACCGTGATGGCGGGGTCCTGCCGGGGGCGGGTGGCGTCGTCGAGGCGGATCTCGAAGTTCGACAGTGGGGTCTCGGCACCCCAGGAGTACGGCATGACCCGGAACGCCTCGTAGACGAGGCCCTTGTCCCAGAGCTGCTTGAAGGCCCACATCACCGACTCCATGTAGGAGAGGTCCATGGTCTTGTAGTCGTTCTCGAAGTCGACCCACCGGGCCTGCCTCGTGACGGTCTTCTCCCACTCGCCGGTGTAGCGAAGCACCGACTCGCGGCACTGCGCGTTGAAGCGGTCGATGCCGTACTCGATGATGTCGGCCCGTCCGGAGACGGGGAGTTCCTTTTCCGCCTCCATCTCGGCTGGCAGGCCGTGGCAGTCCCAGCCGAACCGGCGCTCCACCCGTTGGCCCCGCATTGCCCGGTAGCGCGGGATCACGTCCTTCACGTAGCCGGTCAGGAGGAGGCCATGGTGCGGCATGCCGTTGGCGAAGGGCGGGCCGTCGAAGAAGACGAACTCTTCGTCGACAGGGCGGGCGTCGATCGAGTCGCGGAACGTGCCATCGGCCTTCCAGCGGGTCAGCACACGTTCCTCGATCGCCGGGAAGTCCGCCCGACCTGCATCCGGATACGGGTCGGCCGACGTGCTGGCGGCGGTGGTGTGGTCGTCGGTCATGGCCGGGAGCAGGCTAGCGGCGCCCCCCGTCGGGCCTCTGCAGTCATGACGGTCGACGGGTCAGCGGGAGGCTGCCCGTTCCCGGAGCTCGAACTTGAGCACCTTGCCGCTGGCGTTCATGGGCAGTGCTTCGACCACCTCGATGTGGCGCGGGGCCTTGTAGTTGGCCATTTCGGCCCTGCACCAGGCGAGGATTCCGGCGGGGTCCGGGGCGGTGCCGGTGGCCGGGACCACGAAGGCCATTCCGACCTCTCCGAGACGCTCGTCGGGCACCCCGACGACTGCCACCTGGCCGATGTCGGGGTGGGCGCCCATCAACTGTTCGACCTCTGCCGGGTAGACGTTGAACCCGCCGTTTATGAACATGTCCTTCACCCTGTCGGTGATGTCCAGGTAGCCGTTTACGTCCATCACCCCGATGTCGCCGGTATGTAGCCAGCCGTCCGGGTCTATGGCCTCGGCCGTCTGGTCCGGATCATCCAGGTATCCGACCATCACGTTGTAGCCGCGGACCACCACCTCGCCCGGATGGCCCGCAGGGCACTGCGCTCCGTCCGGGTCGACGACACGGACCTCCACGTCGTCGATGGCCCGCCCGGAAGTGCTGGCAATGAGGGCCGGGTCGTCGTCGTGGCGGCACATCGTGGCTATCCCCGAGGATTCGGTCAGGCCGTAGCCGGTCACCACCGTCTCGAAGCCGAGCCGGTCGCGCATGTCATGGATCATCTGCACCGGGATGGTCGCCGCTCCGGTTACGGCGAGACGCAGCGAGGAGAGGTCGAAGCCATCCAGGTCGGGGTGGTTCAAGATGGTCTGGTAGATGGCGGGAGGCCCGGGGAACATGGTGATGCGCTCCTCGCCGATTCGCCGCATCACCGATGGCACGTCGAACACCGGGTGGGGGACGAGCGTGACGCCGCGCATGAGGCAGGCGAGGATCCCGGAGTTCAGGCCAAAGGCGTGGAAGAACGGGTTGACGACCAGGTAGCGGTCCCCGGCCCGGAGCCCGATGACATCGCTCCACGACTCGAATGCCCGACAGATCGCCGAGTGCCTGAGCATGGCGCCCTTCGGGGATCCGGTGGTGCCCGAAGTGAACATGAGGTGGCAGAGGTCGTCGCCCTCGACCTCGGCCGATCGGGCGGCCCGGTCGGTGTCGTGAATGGAATTTCCGGCGGCCATGAACTCCTGCCATGAGGTGCAACCCTCGGGGACCGGGCCCCGCAGCACCACCACCTCGTCGAGATCGGCGCCCATGCCGGCGTCGCGCAGCAGGGCGACGTAGTCGGTGTCCAGGAAGTCGGTGACCGTGAACAGGATCCGGGCCGACGTGCGGTCCAGGAGGTGCCCGGCTTCACGAGCCTTGAAGCGGGTGTTGATCGGGACGAGGACCGCTCCGGCACAGTGGCCGCCGAGGGCGGCCACCGCCCATTCGGCCACGTTGGGGGCCCACACGGCGATGCGGTCGCCCGGGCCGATGCCCCTGGCCATCAGGGCCCTGGCCGCTGCGTGGATCTGGTCCCGGTAATCGGCGAACGTCCAGCGCAGGTCGCCGTCCACGAATGCCTCGAGGTTGCCGAACCGCTCGGCGGCGTCGTCCACCAGTTGGGGGATCGTGGACCACGAAGCGCTCATCGGCCGGACCCTAAGGGTCGGCTCCAGACCAGTGGGCATCCGGGATGGTCAACCACGGGGTCGCCGGATCGGACGTCGGCGTGGTGGAGCTTGGTGGGTGCTCCGGGCCGGATCTCGTAGCGGACGCCATCGCCGCAGTAACGCACCGAGACGGCACGCCGACGCATGGCGGCCGACCGGTTGGGCCCGGCGCCGTGGAGGGTGGCGGCATGGTGGACGATCACGTCACCGGG
Organism: Acidimicrobiales bacterium; assembly: GCA_014240365.1. GTDB lineage: Bacteria > Actinomycetota > Acidimicrobiia > Acidimicrobiales > MedAcidi-G1 > UBA9410. The sequence continues at coordinate 8,988 of JAAZXC010000077.1, forward strand.
CTCAGCGGGAATGTGCGTCAGCCGGTCGTCCTCCGGATGGATTGCCGGGACGGCTTCGCCTTCGGTGTTCGGGAGTGGACCGGACGTCACAAACCAGTTGGGTCGGTACACGGTCCCGGAGAGGTGTGAGCCGCGTACGTAGACCATGGCGCCGGTGTCGACGGTGACCGGATCGAGGGGGACCCAGCAGGTGCAGATGCGTTCGCCGGACAGGTGGAAGTAGCCGAGGTCCTGGTGCAGGACCGTCGCCTCGACGGTTCCCGGCTCCTTGACCAGCACAGAGTCCTCGTAGAGGTGTATCCGGCTGGCATCCATGAGGGCTGCGGCGATGGCTGGCAGCGGCGAGGTGGTGGCGAAGGCGGCGAAGGCCCGGTGGTGCAGCCAGTGGTCGACACCGGACAGGAACCGGCCGTCGCCGGATTCCGGGTCTCCGGTTCCGCCCAACTCGGCGCCGAGCGCTGTCATG
>JAAZXC010000078.1 GCA_014240365.1 Acidimicrobiales bacterium
ACACCCCGGAAAACGGCTCAGCCGCTGGTCGACGCCATGGTCGGCGCCACAGTGGTCGAGCTGGCCGCATCGGGGCACGCCCCGATGATGGAGGAGCCGGACACCGTCCGCAGCGTGCTCGGCGAGCACCTGGTCCGGGCCACCGCCTAAACAGCGGCCCCGGCCCTAGTTCTGGAGCAGTTCCCGGAACGGGGTGCCCTTCGGCGATCCCGGCTCCTTGGGGAGGCCCAGCACCCGTTCACCGATGATGTTGCGCTGAACCTGGTCCGTTCCGCCGTAGATGGCCGGTGCCGGGCTGAACACCGTCACCTCCTGGACGACGCCACCGGTGGCGCTCTCGCTGGAGGCGAGCATCCCGTCGGCACCGATGATGAGGTTTCCCACCTCGCGGCTCTGACGGACCATCTCGCTCATCGAGAGCTTGGCGAGGTTGCCCTCGGCTCCGGTCCGGCTGCCTCCGGACTTGGCCCTCAACATGTTGAGGCGGTTCACCTCGCCGAGGATGTGCAACTTGACGATCTCCTGGCGGACGATCAGGTCGTCGGCGTTGCCGGCGACCCGGGCAAGGTCGATCATGGCGTCGGTGCCCATGCCACGTCCGCCCTCCCCGTCGGGGCCACGGTTGGCCCGCTCGGCGAAGTCCCCGACCCGCTTGTCGAGGCGGCCGGCTGTCGGGCCCAGCGGCACCGAGACAGGGTGCCTTCCTCCGCCGCCCAGACTGGCGCGCTCAACGGCGAGCGTGGTGTTGGCAACCGCCCAACCAGCGCCAAGACCACCGATCACGGCGTCATGGGGAACCCTGGCCTCGTCCAGGAAGACCTCGTTGAAGAGGGCCTGACCGGTCATCTCGCGCAGCGGTCGAACCTCGACACCGGGCTGGTCCATGTCAATGACGAAGTAGGTGATGCCCTGGTGCTTCGGGGCGTCAGGGTCGGTCCGGGCAATGAGCATGCCCTTCTGGGCCATGTGCCCGCCGGACGTCCAGACCTTCTGGCCGGTGATGACCCACTCGTCGCCGTCCCGTACCGCCTTGGCCTGCAAGCCGGCCAGGTCCGACCCGGCACCCGGCTCGGAGAAGAGCTGGCACCATGCGGCGGTGCCGTCCAGGATCTCCGGGATGTAGCGGTCCACCTGCTCGGGCGTGCCGTGTACGGCAATTGTCGGGGCTGCCAGCATCAGGCCCAGGCCCGTGGGCGGCCCGACGACATTCGCCTCGGCCAGGACGGTCGAGACCTCTGAGGTGAGGTCACGGCCGTAACCCCTGCCGCCTGCCTCCACCGGCATGGCCGGCGAGCTCCAGCGGGCGTCGTAGAGGCGCTCCCACCACTCCACGACGGTCAGGTCGGGATCCCAGTTCTCCCCGAGCCAGGCCTCCAGCTCGGCACGTACGTCAGCGGTGGTGATGTCACTCATGCGCGGGAGTCTGCCACGACCACCGGGATCGCGCCGAAGCGGTCGGATGCGGTATCCGTCACCTTTGGGACCGACTTGACCGGCCCTGATCGGTAGGGTGTCGAAACACCGCCACCGAGGAGGACCGACCGGTGCGTTGGTCATCGCTGTTCATCCCAACCCTTCGCGACGCCCCGGCCGAGGCCGAGGCTGTCAGCCATCGCCTTCTGGTACGCGGCGGCTTCATGCGCCAACTGCAGTCAGGGCACTACTCGATGCTGCCCCTGGGTTGGAGGGTCCACCAGAAAGTCGGCGAGATCATCCGCCAGGAGATGGACGGCATCGGCGCCCAGGAGTTCCTGCTGCCGGCCATGCACCCGGCTTCGGTCTGGCAGGCTTCGGGCCGTTGGGAGTCGATGGGCGACGAGATGTTCCGCCTCACGGATCGCAAGGGAGCCGACCTGGCCCTCGGAATGACCCACGAGGAGGTCTTCGCCGGGATCGCCAGCGAGCTGAACTCCTACCGCGACCTCCCGCAGCTCTGGTACCAGATCCAGTGGAAGTTCCGGGACGAGCCGCGGCCCAAGTCGGGCCTGCTGCGGGTGCGGGAGTTCGCCATGAAGGACTCCTACTCCTTCGACCTGGACGATGCCGGCCTGGACCGCTCCTTCGACCTGCACCACGACGCCTACCAGAGGATCTTCCGGCGCCTGGACCTCGATGCCCTGCCCGTGGAGGCCTCATCCGGCGCCATGGGTGGCAGCGCCTCGATCGAGTTCATGGTCGAGTCGTCCGCCGGCGAGGACGACGTGGCGATCTGTGGTGGGTGCGGCTACTCGGCGAACGTGGAACGCGCCACCTCCGCCCTACCCGAGGTTGAGAACCGTTCCTGTGGAGACGCACCCGAACGCTTCGCAACCCCCGGCATCCGCACCATTGCCGCCCTGGCCGAGGCGGGCCACCCGGCCGTCCACCAGGTCAAGACGCTCGTCTACCGGGTGGACGGAACGCTCACCCTGATCCTGTTGAGGGGCGACCACACGTTCCTGGAGCAGAAGTTCGTGGACGCTACGGGAGCCATCGAGGTGGTGCCGGCGGATGGCGACGAGATCCGGGCCGCCCTCGGCGCATCGCCCGGCAGCCTCGGCGCCGTGGGTGTCACCAACCTCACCATCTACGCCGACGAGGCCCTGCGCTCGCGCTCCGGCATGACCACAGGAGCCAACGAGGACGACGTCCACCTCGAAGGCGTCGACGTCGAACGTGACGTGGCTGTCGACCACTGGTTGGACCTGCGCTCGATAGTGGCCGGCGAGTCCTGCGCCTCCTGCGGAGCGACGCTGCGCATCGCCCGCTGCATCGAGGCGGGGCACATCTTCAAGCTGGGCCGCAGGTACGCCGACGCCATGGGCGTGACGGTCCTCGACGCCGACGGCGTGAACCAGGTTCCGACCATGGGTTCCTACGGGATCGGGGTGGGCCGGGCAATGGCGGCCGTGGCCGAGACACACCACGACGAGAACGGCCTGGTCTGGCCAATGGGCATCGCCCCGTACGAGGTGGTCCTGACCGTGGTGAAGGTGGACCACGAGGAGTCGATGGGATGCGCCGAGCGTCTCTACACCGAGCTCAGGGCCGCCGGCGTGGATGTCCTGCTGGACGATCGGGATGGTCGACCGGGTGTGAAGTTCGCCGATGCCGAGCTGATCGGCATTCCGCTGAGGGTCACGATCGGCCCCAGGGGCCTCGAGAATTCGATAGTGGAGCTCACCGCCCGATCCGACGGCGAGCGCCACGACGTGCCTATCGATGACGTCGTGGCACGCCTCGTGGACCTGGTCGTCACCGGCCGCTCCGCTGGCCGCTAACGTTCGCCTTCCGCGCACGGCCCACCCCGCCGAGGATTCCAGCCAATGCCCAAGACGATCGATCGCACGCTTCCGATCAAGCGCTACAAGAAGGTGGTCGCCACCGTGGAGCTTCCCGGCGTCCCGGAGGGCACCGTGGGCAGGGTCCGGGTGGCCAATGGATTCGCCTGGTACCGCTACTGGGTCGACTTCGACAACGGCGTCCGCATGGGACAGGTCAGCCACGACAACCTCTGCCATCAGGACGACTGGGGCCGGTTCCAGTTCGACCGGGCCGAAACCGAGCGAAGAGCACTCGAGGCCCCTGCGGATTCGGTTGATTCCGATGAAGGCGACGAGGGCGCAACAGGCGCTGTCGGAAACCAGTTCGGTGTGCCCGAACACCTGATCCAACGAAGTCTCGACGCCCGCAAGCGCGTCGGCGCCTGACCCACCAGGCGCCCCACCCGGGCGCCACCGGTCACAGCGGACCGGCACCCGTCCACCCGATAACCTTCCCTGTCACGTTTCAGCCCCGGAGGCCCCCAGATGTTCAAGCCCGGCGACAAGGTCGTCTACCCGCACCACGGTGCCGCAGTCGTCGAGAAGCGGGAGAAGCGCAAGGACCCGACCGGCCAGACCACGGAGTACCTGGTGCTCCGGATGGCCCACGGCGACATGACGCTGGCGGTGCCTGTGGCCAACGCCGAGGACGTGGGCATGCGCTGGCCCATCTCCAAGGAGGACGTCGAAGACCTCTTCGAGGTGCTCCAGAAGAGGGACATCCGGGAGCCGGCCAACTGGTCGCGGCGATTCAAGAACCACCAGGAGAAGCTGAAGAGCGGCGACGTCTACCAGGTCGCCGAGGTGGTCCGGAACCTCGCACTACGGGACCAGGCCAAGGGCCTCTCGGCTGGCGAGAAGATGCTGTACACGAAGGCCCTCGACGTGCTCGTTTCCGAGTTGGCGTTCGCCCTGAACACCAGCGAGGAGAAGGCGATGGCCACGGTCGAGGACGCCCTCTCCTAGGGGTTCCCGGCCTGTCCTATGCTCGGACCGGAGACCGGCACCCGCCGGGTCCGGTGAGCAGGAAGGACCACCCATGACCGACGGAGCAGAGAGACGGATAGTCGTCGGTGTGGAGGGTTCGGGTTATGCACGCGCCGCCCTCATCTGGGCACTGGAAGAGGCACACCACCGCGACGCGATAGTCGAGGTGGTCACCTGCTACTCACCTACGTACGTTCCGGCTGCGCCGGACCTCGGCTACGTGCCGCTGGACTCCTTCGACCTGGCGGCCGAGGTCGAGAAGATGCAGGGCGAGGTCATCGACTCGGCGGTAGAGGCCTCGGAGTTCGGTGACCAGGTCAAGGTTCGCCGGACCCTCCAGAAGGGTCGGCCGGCCGACACGCTCATGAAGGCCGCAGCGGGCGCAGCGATGCTGGTCGTCGGCAATCGGGGAAGGGGCGGGTTCGCTGGGCTAAGGCTGGGCTCTGTCAGCCAGGCGATCGCCCATCACAGTCCGTGTCCACTGGTGATCGTGCGAACCGGCCTGGCCGACGACTGATGGTCCTGCCCGTGTGAAATCTTTTTGCCGGTGTGATGCAGGTCACAGCATTCTGCGCGAGAGTTGTAGGCACACACCCACGACCCGTTGAGGGGGACCTGCATGAGCGGCAACCAGGAGGAGGTCGACGGGAAGCCCGTCGACCAGATCGCGAAGATCGCCGGACCGGTCGGAGGCCTATGGGTGGCCTACAACGACCAGGGCATCTCGGGGGCGAGTTTCGCGAACTTAACCACCTTCGCCCGCTTCCGCGAGGAGCACCACGATCGGACCGGCAGGCCATCAGCGCGCGCCGATGCCATGCCCGACGACCTGTTCGACGCCATCGAGCATTCCTTCAACACCGGTGATCGAAGCGACCTGGCCTTCGACCTGCGTGGTGCCACCCCCTTCCAGCAGTCCGTCTGGGAGGCATGCCTCGCCATTCCCGCCGGTGAGACCCGGACCTACGCCGACCTGGCCAGGTCGATACGCCGCCCGAACGCCGTGCGGGCAGTCGGCACGGCCCTCGGGGCCAACCCGATTCCGGTGCTGATCCCCTGCCACCGGGTGCTGCGGTCCGATGGGAGCCTGGGCGGCTACGCCTTCGGCCTCCCCATCAAGGAGCGCCTCCTGGACCGTGAGGCCGTGAGGGCAGCCGCCTGATTCGTCCTTCCGATGACCGGTCCGGCAGAGTTCCGGTATCGACCAGCAGTGAGGACACCATGAGCGACGAACGACCACTCGACCCCGCCGACGGCGGCGTGACGACCGAGGTCCGCGGTCGGATCCTCCTGATGGGCCTGGATCGGCCCGCCAAGATGAACGGTTACACGCCTCAGATGGCCCGCCAACTTGTGGCAGCCTTCGAACGGCTCCATCAGGACGACGACCTCTGGTGCGGTGTGCTGTTCGGCCACGGTGCGCACTTCACAGCCGGGCTGGACCTGCCCAGGTTCCGCGACGCCATGAAGGATGGGCGGCGCTCCACCCAGGGCGAACGGGTCGACCCGATGGCCCTGGGGCGACGCTGCTCCAAGCCGATCGTGACCGCCGTGCAGGGAGTCACCTACACGCTCGGCATCGAGCTGATGCTGGCCGGCGACATCGTGGTGGCGGCCGACGACTGCCGCTTCTCCCAGCTCGAGCCCCTCCGGGGGATCCATGCGGCAGGCGGTGCGACCATTCGTTTCGTGGATCGTGGCGGCTGGGGCAACGCCATGTACCACCTGCTCACCTCGGACGAGTTCGACGCCGAGGAGGCCCGACGCATCGGCCTCGTCCAGGAGGTGGTGCCGGCCGGCACTCAGTTGGACCGAGCCATAGCGTTGGCTGAGAAGATCTGTGAGGGTGCCCCGAAGGCCGTCCAGGCCACGAAGGCCTCGTCTGCGATCTACCTCCGCGACGGCGAAGAGGCCTGCATTGCGGCACTGGGACCGAAGCAGGCCGAGTTGGCGGCCATGGACGACGCCGAGGAGGGCGTGGCGGCCTTCCGGGAGCGCCGACCCGGCAACTTCACCGGCAACTGACGGACCCCTCTGACCGGCGGGCCGGGAACACCGGCCTACGGCCAGGGAACCTCGGCCAGGGCCTCTTTCAACTCGTACTTGAGCACCTTCAGCGTGGCGTTGCGCGGCATCGGCCCGTCGTGGACCACCAGTTGCTCGGGAACCTTCTGGACCATCAGCTCCGCCTCGGCACACGCTGCGACCATCTCGGCCTGCGTAAGGTCGTCGGCACCCTCGGCCGTCTCGACCACGGCGCAGACCCGTTCTCCCCGGTCGACGTCGGGCAGGCCGATGACAGCCACGGCGGCCACCTTCGGGTGTGCGTAGAGGACGTCCTCTATCTCCCTGGCTGCGATGTTCTCGCCCTTGCGGATGATGATGTCCTTGACCCTGCCAGTGAGGCTCACGTGGCCGTCGCTGCGCATGACCGCCAGGTCGCCGCTGCGGAACCGCCCACGGTCGTCGAACGCCTCGGCGTCCAACGCCGGATCCCTGTAGCCCTTGAAGAGCTGCGGGCCCGAGATTCGGACCTCGCCCTCCTCGCCCCGGTCGCATTCGCTGCCGTCGGGGCGACAGATCGTCACCTCGGCGCCGAACACCGGATGGCCCTCGGTGTTGGCGAGCTGGTCGTCACTGTCGTGCGGTGAACCCTGGCAGATCATGGGACTCTCGGTCATGCCGTAGCCATGGGCGACCGGGACTCCCATCTCGGCCTTCACCTCGAAGAACACCTCCGGGGGCTTGGGTGCGCCCCCGCCCGAGAGCATCCGCAGCGTCGGGATGATCGGATCGGCTGGCTGCTGGCGCTGCACGCCGAGGAACATCGTGTAGAAGACGGTCGTCCCTCCGGCCATGGTCACACCGTGTCGACTGAACTGTTCAATGGCTGTGGCCAGGTCGAACTTCTCGAGGAGCACCGCGGGGAACCCGTTTGCCAGCAGGCAGACCAGGTAGTCGGGACCACCGATGTGGGCGTACGGGAAGGCGATCGAACCGACGTCGTCGGGCCCCATGTCCAGTGCCTTGGCGAGACCCACACCTCCGGCCATCAGGCTGGCGTCGGTGTGCAGCACGCCCTTCGGATCCGACGTCGTGCCCGACGTGTAGTAGATCCAGCGGACCAGATCCTCGCCGTTCGTCGGTGCTACGGGTGCCGGCGGCAGGGTCGACGGGTCGCCATCAGGGAGGCCGGCAGACACGTCCAGGAGGATCGGTGGACTATCCAGGTCGGCGGTGACCCTCTCGGCCATGGCCCGGTAGTCGAAGCCGCCCCACTCCCCCGGGGTGAGGACGAACTCGGCGGCGGTCTGCCGTATGCAGAAACCGACCTCGCGGTCCCGGTAGATGTGGATGATCGGGTTCTGGACGGCGCCGAGACGCGACAGGGCCAGAGACGCCACGACGGTCTGGATGCGGGTGGGCAGCACCCACGTGACCGGGGTGCCCTCGCCGATACCCATAGCCAAGAAGCCGGCGGCCACCCGCTCAGCCTGATCCAACGCCTCTCCGAAGGTGATCGTGTCGTCGCCTTCGATCAGGAAGGCGCTGTCCGGGCTGGCGGCCACCCGCCGTTCCAGGAGTTCCCAGAAGGTCCGGGCGTCGTAGATCGGCTCACTCATTGGTTTCTGGCCCCCGGTAGGTATCTGGTGGTGCGCCCCGAAAGGATCGCGCACCACCGGCGGACCGCCACCCTCGGACGACGCACGACCGACCGCTCGAGCCGACAGGTGATCGGACCGTCAACCCCTGACCACTCGTACACTGACCGCCGATCCGGGATGTGGCGCAGCCAGGTAGCGCACCTGCTTTGGGAGCAGGGGGTCGGGAGTTCAAATCTCCCCATCCCGACAATTGGTAGTGCTATCACCTGCGGTTATGCGGGTCTGGTGGCTTTCGGACTGGTTGTCTGAAAGCCGCTGGTAGCCATTCTGGTAGCCAAACCTCCCAGAAAGGCCCTTGTATGGGTCGACCTGCGGACCCGTTAGGGGCTGAGCAAACGCCTCCACCGTTTACGCGAAACCCGCCAGGTCGAATTGCGGAAGATCAGGCGCAAAGGCCGCTAACAGCGAGAACAACGCCGAAGGGCAACCACTACCACCTGGTCGACCACGCCTATCTGCACCTGGGCTTCGGTGTCGCCCACATCCCTATTAGGTGAACTGTGAAAGGCTGAGACGCATGAGACGCGTCGGAGTGTTCGTAACAGTTTTGTTAGTGGTGTCGGCCTGTGGCGGAAGCTCAGATACAGCAGCACCAAGCACGACCACAACTAAAGAACCATCCACTACGACTGCGGCGCCACCAGCGACCACTGCGGCTGCGCCAGCTACCACCGCTGCACCGACCACCACGGCTGCACCTGCCACCACCACAGCCGCACCGACCACCACCGCTGCACCGACCACCACCGCAGCGCCCGCCACCACCACCGCTGCACCTACAACCACCGCCGCACCCACCACCACAGCGACACCTACAACCACCGCCGCACCCACGTACCCAATAGTGAAGGTGTCTGCACCAGACTTTTCAGCCTCTACGGCACATACACCGTTTCCTGGGTCCCTTCAGTCGGCCTTCTTGACGGCCCTGAGTGATGAGTTTGAGGCGTTTGACCAGAAGATGGGCTGGTCTGCTGCGGTATACCAAAATGGGATGCTCTGGTCGGACGCGATTGGCTTGGCCAACGAGTCAACGCCGATGACAACCTCGACACCAATGGCCATCATGAGCACGTCTAAGACCTTCTTGAGTGCTCTGATTCTCTCTCAGGTCGATGACGGACTTTATGAACTCGATGATTTGATCTCAGTCCTTCTGGCAGACCACAACGGCTATCAGTCGGTAAACAAGTCACTGATTCCC
>JAAZXC010000079.1 GCA_014240365.1 Acidimicrobiales bacterium
GGGGCCGGGGCCGGGGCAGCCTCAGGGGCCGGGGCCGGGCCCGGGTCAGGGGCCGGGGCAGCCTCAGGGGCCGGTGTGAACGCCTCAGGGGCAGGTGTGAACGCCTCAGGGACAGGTGCGAACGCCTCAGGGGCCGGGCCCATGTCCATGCCGCCGCCGCCTTCGTGGCCGGCTGCGTGCGCGGGCGCGGTGAAGAGAAGTGAGGCCACCATGGCCACCGTCGTAACGCTCGTAACCATCCGCCAACGAATGAGCCTGGACGTTGATTCCACCGTTAAATCCTCCAGATTGTGAAACGCGTTACCCGAAACCCCATGAGGGGCAGAACCGGCACCGTAGTCGGCCCCCATCGTGGCCGTCTATTTCGCAGACTTGTTTTTGCATCAAGATCATGTGACGGCCATTGAACCCACTAGCCGCCTACCCTGTTCCGGCCGGTGCCCATACGGCGCCGTAGAACCACACTGATGACCTCCGACACCACCTCCCAACAGCCCTCCGATGGCCTCTTCCCAGTCGGTCGGCCTACCCCGCTGGGCACCTACCTACGTGACCTGTGGGCCCGCCGCGACTACATCATCCGGGTCCCCATCAACGAACTGAAGTCGCAGAACGCCCACACCCTGCTGGGCGGAATCTGGCTGGTCCTGAACCCGCTCCTGCAGGTCGGCGTCTACTTCCTGGTGTTCGGCGTGATCATGCCGATCGACCGTGGAGTCGACAGCTACCTCGTCTTCCTGACGATCGGAGTGTTCACCTTCCACTACTCCCAGCGGGTCATAAGCGACGGTGCACGCTCGGTCGTTTCCAGCATGGGCCTCATCCGCACGCTGCGGTTCCCGCGGGCAACGCTGCCGCTGAGCAACTCGGTCGGCCAGGCCGTGGCATTCGGCCCGGTGTTCGCCGTCATGCTCGTCGTCATCTTCGCCTACGGGAACGCCCCGACGTTGCGCTGGCTGCTCATACCCGTGCTGTTCGTCCTGCAGTCACTGTTCAGCCTCGGAGCCAGCCTCCTGGCTGCCCGCTTCAACCACCTCTACCGGGACCTCGAAAACCTGCTGCCGTTCGTGTTCCGGCTTCTCTTCTACGTCTCCGGTGTCCTCTACTCGGTCGACCACTATGTCGACGACGCCCTGTTACGCGCCCTGTTCGCCTTCAACCCGATGTACGTCTACGTGACGGCCTGGCGGTGGGTGATGGTCGGCGGCCCGGCCACCGCCGTCGAGGCCGCCGCCGCCGTCGCCTGGGCGGTCGTCACCCTGGTCGTCGGCTTCACCGTGTTCCGGGCCGGCGAAAACACGTACGGGCGGACCGGATGACCGACATCGCTCTGCGTTGCGTGAACGCCGAGGTGACATACACCATCCGGTCCCACCGGCCACTGATCCGCGACATACTGCGCGGCCAACGCCCCGCCGCCCAGAAAATCCACGCCCTGCGCGGTGTCACGTTCGACATTCCAGTCGGAGAAAGCGTTGGCATCGTCGGACCCAACGGCTCCGGTAAGACCACGATGCTCCAAGCCACCACAGGGCTGCTCCCGGTGTCAGCCGGCGAGATCCTGGTCCGCTCAGTGCCGACCTTCCTGGGAGTACAAGCCGTACTCCGCAACCAGCTGACAGGCCGACGCAACATCGAAGTCGGACTCCTGGCCCAGGGCCTGAACCGGGCCGCCGTCGAAGAACTACTACCCGCCGTAGTCGAGTTCACCGGCCTGGGCAACGCCATCGACATGCGAATGGAGACCTACTCGTCGGGCATGAAGGCCCGACTCCACTTCGCTGTAGCCACCGCCACCTCGCCGGAAATCCTGCTCATAGACGAGGCCCTGGCCGTCGGCGACAGGTCGTTCCGAGAAAAGAGCGCCCAGCGGCTCGACGAGCACCGGGCCAATGCGGGAACGGTGCTGCTGGTCAGCCACAACCTGGCTGAGATACGGCGGTCCTGCGACAGGGTGATCTGGCTGCAAGACGGCCTGATCGTGGCCGACGGTCCGACCGACGAGGTCCTGGCGTCCTACGAGGCGTCCTGACCGGACCCCGGCTGCCCGCTCCCCCGCGGCGGTCCCAGCAGAAACCCCGCCCCCCACGACAGGTGCATGGCCGGGTACACAGCCAAGAGGCGGACAACCACCGCCGGACGCCGGCCCACCACCGCCGCCGCTACCGCCACCGCTCCGAAATAGCCGACTGGAAGCACCAGAGCCAGCGGCCACCAGGGGGCTGCCAGCAGCCCGGCCAACACGCCGAGGGTTGCAGCCGGTGGCACGACCTGGCGCCACCTCAACGACCGGGGGTGGCGCCGCAGCACCACCCGCTTCCACCGGCCGTAGTCGAAAAACTGTCGGGCTAGGGCACCGAAGCTGCCCCGCGGCCGGTAGCCGACCCGCAGCGCCGGGTCGAACCAGACCGTCCCACCCGCCTCACGCAGCCGCCAGTTCAACTCGTAGTCCTGGTTGCGGACAAGCGACGCGTCGTACAAGCCGACCGCCTCGATCGCCGCACGGCGAAACACACCCAGATAGACGGTGTCGACCGCCCCCTCCGATCCCCCGTAGTGGAAACGCGCATCACCGGCACCGAACCGCGACGCCATTGCCCGGCCAGCGGCCCGCTCAAACGGCGCACGACCCATGGGTTCCTGCACCCCGCCAACGTTCACCGCCCCGGTGCGCGAAAGCGTCTCCAGGGCCCGAGCCACGTACCCCGGCCGCAGCTCGGCATGTGCATCAACGCGCACCACCACCGGAGCAGTGGTCGCCCGGATCGCAGCGTTCAAACCGGCAGGGGTGACACCGGCCGGATTGTCCACAACCGACACACGACCATCGGCTGTCGCCAATGCGTCGGCGACCGCCCGGGTGCCGTCGACCGATGGCGCCACAGCAATGCAGACCTCCAACGTCCCGTCGAACTCCTGGACCTGCACGGAGGCCACCGCATCAGCCAGCGTCGCCTCCCCATCGCGAACCGGCACCACCACGGCCACATCCGGCACCGACAGCGGCCCCGACGAACCCTGCGACGACTGGCCGGACGCCGCATCGCCTGACAGGTCGGCCATCAACTGCCCGGCCGGAACACAACCAGTACCGTCCGGGCCAGAATCTGGAGGTCCAGCACCGGCGACCAGGACATCAGGTACTGGAGGTCGTGACCCAGCTTGTAGGCCGGGTCGGTGTGGTATCCGGCCCGCACCTGAGCCAGGCCCGTGATCCCGGGAGCGATCTCGTGGCGCCGCCCATAGCCGGGGATGGCCGCCTCGAACTCCGAGATGAGCTCCGGTCGCTCCGGCCGGGGGCCGACGAGAGACATCTGCCCGCGCACCACATGCCAGACCTGCGGCAACTCATCGAGGCGGGTACGACGCATCCAACGGCACCCCCGCACCACGCGGTCGTCGCCCGCTGCCGCCAGGCGAGCCGACCCGTCAGCCTCGGCACCGTGGCGCATGGTCCGGAACTTGGCCAGGGTGAACGGCACCCCGTCACGACCGGTGCGCACCTGGCGAAACAGCACACCGCTGCCGGCCACCAGACGGACGTAGACGGCAGCAACCACCAGCAGCGGCACGACCAGCGGGACCGCCACCAGCAACACGCCCAGCTCGACGAGACGCTTCAGCCTCAACTGGTGCGGGTGGAGGGCCCGCGACCGGATCGCCACATACGGCATGCCGCCGATCTCGCGGACGTCACGCAAACCCAGCAGAGCGGTCGTGGCCGTAACCCGCAGGTACACGCCGCGGCCCGAACCGTCCAGGGCACCCAGTGGCTCGGGCATAACGTCGCCAAGCGACACGTCGTCCACGAACACCACGTCGGTGGCACCGCTGGCATCGGCGGCGGAGACCACGCCTGCACCGACCGGCACCTCGGCGACCACCACCGCCATCCGGTCAGTCTCGGAAAGATGTGAGGCGGCCAACGCCGTCTGCTCCGACGACCCCACCAGCAGCACCCGCGGTGGTCCGAAGCGCCTCGACCGCAACCGTCTGGACAGGGCCCGGGTGGCGGTTGCAACCAGCACCACGCCCACGCCGACCGCCGCCAGGTTGGCCCGCGGCACCGCGTACCGGCCCGTCGGCAGCACCACCACCAACCCGACGGCCAGGCCTACGAGGGTCAGGCCGACCACCCGGGCAAACCACATGCGGTGGCCGAGGCGCGCCTGCTTCTCGTAGAGGCCGCCGAAGTAGAAGACGACCTGCAGGATGGCCGTGAGCGCCAACATGCCGAACACCAACTCAGCGGGCTCCGGCCAGTCGGTCCCGAACCGGCCCACGGTCACCAGCACGGTCACCGCCAGGATCCCCACGGCGTCAAGCACATACAGCCATCGGAACCCGGCGCGCCAGAGCCTCAGGTACAGGCCGGAGGCCTCCGGCAGGGTTGCCGGCGAGGAGGGCGGGGTCATCGGTGTCATCAGGAGATCCCGACCAGCGTAGAAGGCCACCGCCCCGGGGCGCCGCCAGATGCCCGGGGGCGCACCCGTCCACCCCGAGGGCGGCCGGTAGGCTCCGCCGGTGCCCCTGTCCCGGCTGCCACGGTCGCGCCGCGACCTCCACGCCCTCCTCCAGGTCGACCTGCTGGTCAACCTCACGCTGCGCGACCTGCGCAGCAAGTACAAGCGGTCGGCCCTGGGCTGGTCGTGGTCGGTACTCAACCCGCTGGTAGCCGTCGTCGTCTACTCGGCGGTCTTCTCGGTGTTCCTGCGAATCGAGCCCTCGGTCGGCGACCCCAGTGGCCTGGACTCCTACGCCGTGTTCCTGCTGGTGACCCTGCTGCCGTGGCAGTTCCACGTCACCAGCCTCACAGAGGCGACCCGTGCCATCACAGCCAACGCGCCGCTGGTGACCAAGATCTACTTCCCCCGCTGGGTGCTGCCCACCTCGTCGGTGCTGGCCCGGTTCCTCACCCTGCTGGTCGAGATGGCCGTGCTGCTGGTGCTCATCGCCGTCCTGCAGGGCCACATCACCTTCCAGTGGATCCCGGTGCTGCTGGCCCTGATGCTGCTGCAGCTGCTGTTCACCATCGGCCTGGCGCTCATGATCAGCGCCGTCAACGTCTACTTCCGCGACGTGCAGCACTTTCTGGGAGTGGCGCTGGCCCCGTGGATGTTCCTTACGCCGATCCTCTACCCACTGAACATGGTTCCCGCCGACAAGGAATTCCTGGGGATCGGCTACCGCACCTTGTACCAGCTGAACCCGATGGTCTCGTGGGCCAAGGCCTACCGCAACGTGCTCTACGACCTGCGGTTCCCGTCGCTGGAACGCTGGCTGGCCATCGTGGCGGCCACCGGCATCGTGCTCGCCATCGGCTTCCGGGTGTTCAACCGGCTTGAGCCGCGCATGGCCGAGGAGGTCTGAGCGTGGCTGCGACATCGCCCAACGCCATCGCCCTGAACGGGCTGGGAAAGAAGTTCCGTCTCACGCACGACCGGAACTGGACGCTGAAGGCCACCGTCCTGGCCGGACACAGGGTCCGCTACGAGGAATTCTGGGCACTCCGGGGCCTGGACCTGGAGATCCCGCACGGCTCCACGTTCGGGATCATCGGCGGCAACGGCTCGGGCAAGAGCACCCTGCTGAAGGTGCTGGCCGGAATCCTCCGACCCGACGAGGGCACAGCGAAAGTCGACGGTCGCCTCTCGGCGCTCCTCGAGCTGGGTGCCGGCTTCCACCCGGAACTGACCGGTCGCGAGAACGTCTACCTGAACGGCGCCATCCTGGGCTTCACCGCGCGTGACATCCGCCGACGCTTCGACGACATCGTGGGCTTCGCCGAACTGGACCGCTTCATCGACGAGCCGGTCCGCAACTACTCGTCAGGCATGTACGTGCGGCTCGGATTCTCGGTGGCCATCCACGTCGAACCGGAGATCCTTCTGGTCGACGAAGTGCTGGCCGTCGGCGACCACTCCTTCCAGAAGCGCTGCCTGGACCGCTTCGCACAGCTCAAGTCCGAGGGGCGCACCATCGTCCTGGTCAGCCACGACCTGGACATGGTCGGCTGGCTCTGCGAGCAGACAGCCTGGATCCAGCAGGGCACACTGCAGGCGGTCGGGCCGTCGCCCGAGGTGATCGACCGGTTCCTGGACGGAGGAACGGCCGACTCCCCACCAGCGTCGGAGACCCATCGACGGTTCGGCGGGCTGGGCCCGGACGACCTCGTCAGATCCGTGGACCTCGTCGACACCAACGGCCACCCGATGGACCGGGTGGGTTCGGGGCGACCGGTGCGGTTCCGGGTCCGTTACGACGCCGGTCGGGCCGACGAGCCGGTCACGGTCGCACTCGGCCTCTACCGGGCGGACGGCACGCACGTGGCCAGCATCAACTCGGGAGCAGCCTCGCGTGCCGTCGACAACGGAGACGGCCTCGTGGACGTCGAATACGAGATCAGCGCACTGGCCGTCCAGCCCGGCACCTACGAACTCTCCGTAGCCCTGCATGACCACTCGATGCGCAAGGTCATGGAACGCCACACCCACCTGGTGCGCTTCGACGTGGAGCCCACCGCCGGCGACCACCAGAACGGCCTCGTGGCCCTGGGTGGCACCTGGTCGGCACGATCGGCCGGCCTGTGAACCACGGGCATCGCCGCAACGGATCGGCGTACCGGTGAGCGACCGGCGCTGGCGCGACGGGTCCGAGGACCGGATCGCAGGGATCCTGCGGGCCGCCACCGACCGCTCCAGCGGTTCGGACGAGCTGGCTGCCCACATCGACGACTGGCCCACCCGCTACCACTTCGGACGTGCGCGCACGAACCTGCTGCACCCCATCCACCTGGGGCCCGGCGTCCGCGTCCTGGACGTGGGAGCGGGCAGCGGCGTGAACAGCCGTTGGGCTGCCGAACAGGGCGCCACCGTCGTAGCCGTGGAGGGCGACACCCTCCGGGCCGAGGCGGCAGCGCTGCGCTGCACCGGACTGGACGTGGACGTCCGGCACGGCAGCGCCACCGACCTCGCCGATGATGAGGGCTTCGACGTGGTGCTCTGCATCGGCGTCCTGGAATACGCCGGCGACGACCCGGACCGGTTCCTGAGCCACCTGGCCGGCCTGCTGCGCCCCGGCGGCGCCCTGGTGGTGGCCATCGAGAACCGCTTCGGCCTCGCCTACTGGCTACAGGCCGACGAGGACCACCTGGGGCAGGCTTTCGTCGGACTCGAGGGCTACCCGCCGGTGGCCGCCACCGAGGCCACAGCAACCGTGCGTACATTCTCGAGGCCCGAGCTGGCCGAACGCCTCACCAGCGCCGGGCTGTTCGCCCAACGCTGGTACCAGCCGTTCCCCGACTACAAGCTGCCGGGTGCCATCCTCACGGACCGGTGCTTCGACCAACCCGATGCCGTCGACCTCGTCGACCAACTGGTCGGCCCCCCGATCGACCGCAGCCGCATGGGTGGCCGGATAACCGGTGACGAACGGGCCATCCACCGTCAGGTAGTGGCCGCCGGCATGGGTACCGAGATGGCCAACTCGTTCCTGGTGGTGGCCGCCACGGACAAAGGCGTGCTGGACAGGCGCTCAGACGGCGACACGCTGGCATGGCGCTTCACCGGCGACCGGCGTCGGGCGCACCTCCGGGTCCGACGAATCACCGACGGCGGCGTGAGACGCATCGACCGGCGTGCCATCCACCGGACCGAAGACGGTGGGCAGGCAGGCACCTGGCTGCACCTGAGGTCACCGGGCGGCACCGCAGACGACTACACGACGGGTCCGAACCTCGAGCAGGTGGCCCTCGACCGGCTCCGGGCCGGAGACATAAACGGGGTCAGGACCGTCCTGGCCACCTGGTGGACCGTGGCACACCGCTCCGCCACCGGACGACAGGTCACAGACGAGGAAGTGCACCCATTCCTCCCCGCCGGATCCCGGACGGTGCTGCCCGGAGACCACCTGGACCTTGGACTGGACAACCTCGTAGGCCCCGTGGAACACCCCGCCGAGGTGCTCTTCGTGGACGACGAGTGGGAGGCAACCGGTGGCGTGGACCGGGACCTGGCCGCCATGCGGACCTGCTGGAAGCTGGCCACCGCAGTGGTCTCCGTAGGGACCCGGCACCCATGGCCGACCAGCACGACCGTGGACAAGATGGCTGCGAAGTTCTACGACCTGCTACCCGACGTCACGGGCGACCCCTCCATCGACCACCTGCACGTGGCGGAAGCCGCCCTGCGGGTAGAAGCCATCGGAGGCGACATCGCCACGCACGTGGCCCAACTGCGGGCGGTGGGGCGCCGCAGCGTGGCCGACCGCACCGTCGGCGACGGCCACCGTTCTGCGCTGCGTCGACGACTCGCCACCCTGAAGCGCCTCCCCGGCGGGGAACTCCTGGCCACCCTGGTACGCCGCCTTCGCTGAATCAGCCGATCGAACGGATGAAGAACCGGCAGGTGTCGTCCACGCCGGAGGTGACGTAGCCGCCAGCAGTAAGTACGTCGACCACCTCGTCTCCCCGACCCTTACGGAGACAGACAACGTCCGGGGCCAGCAACTCCAGTGCCCGGGCCGTCGCCTCCGTCCCCCACTCGGCGTAGCCGTGCTCGAGTGCGTGCGTGAGGGTGAGGCGGTCCAGGGCATAGAAGTCCCGTCCGGCGTGGCGGCCCCGCAGATACGACGCCCGCGGATTCACGGCCCTCACATCGACACCCAGAACGGCCACGGCGAAATCCACGTCCTCCGGTCCCGCCACCGTTCCACCCACCGGCGCCAGATAGACGAGCGTCCGGGCGCTGTCCACCTCGGGGCGGGGCAGGTCCACTACGGGTGGCCAGGCCAGCTCGGTCCCCCTGTTGGCACTGCTGGTGATCGGAGTACCCACGACGAGAAGCAACGCCAGGACCACCACCGCCGAAACCACCGGGGCGGCTCGCACCCCAGGTCGACCGGCTGTCACGACAAGGCCCACCA
>JAAZXC010000007.1 GCA_014240365.1 Acidimicrobiales bacterium
CCCGCGTGGATTGACTACAACGGGCACCTGAACGAGGGCTACTACGGGGTTGCGTTCGGCGATGCCTCCGACGCCCTGTTGGACCACCTCGGATTCGATGGTGGCTACCGGGAAACGCACGGGACCTTCTACTCCGTCGAGACCCGTATCCGCTTCCTCCGCGAGGTCCACGAGGGTTCGGAGATCCAGGCATCCACGCTCCTCCTGGGGGCCGACGAGAAACGCCTGCACGTACACCACGACCTGCACGCTGACGACTCACCGGATCCGGTGGCCACCCAGGAGACGATGATGCTCCACGTGGTCCATGGCCCTGACGGCCCCGGGGTGGCACCTATGTCCGAACCCCTGCTGGGACGCGCTCGGGCCCTGGCCGCACTGCATTCCACGGTCCCGGCAGGTGATCACGTGGGCCGTGGCGTGAGATCCCTGCGATGAGTACCGCCTCGTCCGGCGGATCGGCGGCATTCAACAGCCCTGCACGGCCCTCGGCCATCTCATCGCTGCTTGGGGTCTGGGCGCTGTTCCTGGCGTTCCTCCTCCTGCAGGTGGGAAATGGCCTCCAACGCATCCTCCTGCCGATGCGCGCTGAGTCGGAGGGATTCGGCGCCGGTTCGATGGGGCTCGTAATGGGTGTCCACTTCGCCGGCTACCTGCTCGGCGCCAAGGGCATCCCGAGGGCACTCTCCTCTGTAGGCCATATCCGCGTCTTCGCCGCCCTGGCCTCGACGGCCTCGACGGCCGTACTCATCAATGCCGTGCTGGTGCTGCCGGCCAGTTGGGCCGCCGTCTACTTCATCGGTGGAGTGTGCAACGCAGGCGTCTTCGTGATCCTGGAGAGTTGGCTGAACGACCGGGCAACCAACGAGACCCGCGGCAGCATCCTCGGCACCTACATGATGATCATGATGGGCGGAACTGCAATTGGCCAGCTCCTGCTGAACCTCGGGGACCCGGCCGGCTTCGAGCTGTTCGTGCTCTCTTCTGTTCTGATCTCCCTCGCCGTGGTACCCGTGACCCTCTCGGCATCGACGGCGGCGCCCATTCCGAGCCTGGAAACAATGCCTCTCCGGGAGCTCTACCGGACCATCCCGGCCGCCGTGGTCGGCATCATGCTGTGTTCGTTCGTCCAGTCGGCTTCCACCTCGATGGCGGCCATCTACGGGACGGCGTCAGGGCTTGGTGCCGGACGTATCACCCTCTTCACGTCTGGCGCCGTCATCGGCGCCATCACACTTCAAATCCCGTTGGGACGCCTCTCGGATCGCCACCCCCGGCGTGCGGTCATCATGATCGTGGCTGCCATTTCGTGCGCCCTGGCTGTGGCGGGAGCACTCACACCGGCATCAAGTCTGGTCATCCTCTTCGTGAACCTGGCGTTCGGCGCGTTCGTGTTCCCCCTCTACGGCCAGTTCATTGCCCTGGCGAACGACTGGGTGCCACAGGAGAAGCGCGTGGCGGCCGCCTCGACCCTGGTGCTGGCATCGAGCTTCGGTGCAATGGCGGCGCCACTCAGCATCGGCGTCGCCATCGAAGCCTTCGGCCCGGGTGCCTACTTCTGGTCATTGGCCATCTGTCTTGCCGTCCTGACCCTCTACATGGCCTACCGGGTGCGGGTCCGTCAGGCCGTGCCCGTCGAGCGCCAGTCGACCTTCCAGCCGGTCCTTGCACGATCGGGCGAGATTGCACACTCGGTGGGTCGATGGGTCCGGCATCCACTGGCCGGGTGGCACCACCACCACGACGCGCACGACTCCGAGGTCGACGAGCGGCATCCCCGCCACGGCATCTGGCCCACCGACGGTGCCGGAGGCTGACCGGCCCACGCCGCCCGGCTGGTCAGTGGATGCGTATCCATCTTTCCAGCCGGATGCCGGAGGCAGCGTCAGCCGGCCACACTCCCGCCGGCCACTCCCCAACCAGCACCCAGGCGTCCCGTCCCACGGAACCTTCAGCGTTGGTCCATCGGGTGGCCACCTCGCACGGTGACGGGGTGCCCTCCGGAGCCGTGACCTGGGAGAACATCGGGCCGGGTTCCCAGGCTGTCGGAACCCCGGCTGTGCTGTCCCAGCGCTCGAAGGCATCCTCGCCGAGCGTCAGAGCCAAAGTGGCATCGTTGACAGGTCCGTAGTCGGCCAGGGTCTGGAGGCGGGCCACCTCGGTCAGGAACCAGGCGTGGCGGTCGTAGGTGGTGGTGGCCAGAATCGCCCCCGGGTGATCGCCGTCGCTACGCCGCCAGCCAGCCATCTCCAGGCCCGTCTGGTCGTTTATCCATGCCAACTGGCGCACGAACGCCGACAGCCCATCGTCGACCCGGTCTTGCTGTATCCACCGACGGCGTTGGAAGAACTGCACCCCGGCAGTCTCGCCCATGATCGGTGGAAGCACGTCACGGACGCGACCAACGCCGACCCGGACCACTCAGAGGCGTGCCCGGCCCGGCTATTCATTAGGAGATGGTCAGAGAATGCGCCGAATGAGGACGGACTCGATCGTCTCCGGGCGACCCACACCCTCCGAGGCCGCCAGGAGTTCGGCGAAGCCGCCGTCAGCGTTCGCCGCGAGGGACGCTTTCTGGAAGTCACTCACCGAGTCGTAGGCGGTGATCAGGCAGATCCCGTTCGGATACCCATAGTTGGAGGCTGACACGGTTGTCGTCGACCCTGAGATGCCAGACACGTAGTCCGCCATACCGATCCCGAACTGGATGGCGGACATCATCTGGTGCGGTGCCGCCTGCCAGCGGACGACGGCGCAGACATTCGGCACGTCGCCCATTTCGCCGGCCACATGGAGGACGTTCCAAAGGGTGTCCTGCGGGTTCTCGGCTATCGAGGATCCCATGGCATTCATCTTTGCCCGGAAGGCCTCGTCACTGGCACCCCGCTCTGCCATCTCGTCGGCGAACGGGCCAAAGTCTTCGCAGCGGGCCGAGATCCCGAACTGCCCGAGGGTCCCCAGGACCGGGGCCCAGAGGGAGAACTCGTAGTCCGAGACCGAGTTCACGTGGGTGACGCCATCAACTAGCCCTGCAACGCCAGCGTTCAACGAATCGGGTTCGATGGTTATCTGTCGATTCCAGAGAAACATTCGGGACTCCCGTCCTAGTGGTCATGTAGCCGGCCGATCCGGCGAGCGGTCAACCGTCCCACGGAACTTGGGGGGAATCAACCGTGACAGCAGGACCCAAGGTTTCTCCAAGGACCTCAGGTGACGCCAAGGATTCCCAGGGCCCGGTGCACCGCATCATCGTCGGCCAGGTCCTCGTCGCGCTCCACCTGGGCCAGCATCGTGCGACGCCGGAGGAAGTCCTCGGGTTCGACGATCCGCTCGTGGTCGGCCATGACCCTCACCTCGGCCTCGGTGAGCGGCACCAGGCCACCCATGGGATCACCGAGAGACCTGTCCTCTCCCACAAGGTCCAGGGCCTGGAAGGCGCGCATGCCCTGTCGCCGCCACAGGGTTGCTGCCACGCCGGGATCCATGCCGAGCTCGGACGAACGCTCCGTGAACCGCCGTCTGGCGGTACGCCCGGGTTCGCCGTACCAGCGTGTGGGCGGCGCCATCGGGCTTAGCCCGCACTCCCGGGCCCCCGCGACGACCTCCTCGCCGACATTCAGGCAGTCCGAGAGCTTGCCTCCCATGATCGAGACCACCCCGAGCCCCCGGTGGACATCCACGGCGTGCTTCCGGGACAACTCTGTCCAGTCCCGTCCCTGCGAAGCCCCGCCAGGTTCCACCACGAGGGTCCGGACCCCGCACCGCTCCCCTATGACGTCATCGGAGCAGAGCGGCCGGGGCAGATCCACCCGGGCGTTGATCTGCTCGAGCAGGAACGACTTGTCCTCCTCTGTGACCGACACCGCCGGCGACCGGCGTGTCGGTCGTACCTATGACGGACCTCTCCCCCATCGGCAGCAGGTAGAAGAGTCGCTCGTGGTCGTCGAAGAAGGCCAGGATCCGGCCCGAGTCGGTGATCTGGGGTACGACAAGATGTATTCCCTTGGAGAACACCAGACGATGCTCGGTCGTCGTGCCGGTAAGCCGGCCGACGTCGGGCACGTACGGGCCGCCGGCGTTGACGACCATGGCAGCGGTGACCTCCAGGTCACGGCCACCAGCGAGGTCCCTCAGGCCGATACGCCAGCCGTCCGTGGCATGCGTGGCGGCCATCACCTCCACCCGGTTGGCTATGACAGCACCATGGCGGGTGGACTGCAGAGCCAGTTCCGAGACGAATCGGGCGTCGTTGTCGACGAGGAGGTAGTCGGAGTACTCGATGCCGCCTCTCACCAACGAGGTATCCACGGCGGGTTCGAGTCTTTCGATCGTCTCAGTGGGCCGGTGTCGTGGCGGCTGGGTGGCGAGCCTTCCCAGACCCCAGTAGGCCACGGCGCCCAGAGAGGCGAACCACGGCGGGAATGGCGCCCCGTGGTCCATGGCGGCCAGGAAACGTGTCTCGGCCAGCCGGGTCGGAAACGCCTTAGCAAGGCGGTTCCGCGAGTCACAGAGGCCGGCCACGAGTTTCAGATCGCGGCTCTCCAGGTACTTGAAGCCACCCCACACCATGCAGGAGGACTCCTGGCTGGTCCCGGATGCGAAGTCATGTCGCTCCACGAGGGCGACCCTTAGACCGTGTGACGACAAGGCCAGGGCTGAGACTGCGCCGTTGATGCCGCCACCTACCACCAGGACGTCGAAGGTGCCGCCGTCCATGGCATCCAGTGCCGCAACACGTCTATCCGGTGCCCGTTCCACGGTCTAGTTGTACCCGAGTTCTCCAATAGTGACGACTTGGCGGTGCCGACAGACGTGCCGTTTGGACTGATCCGCTGTAGTCGAGGTGACTGTGTTCCTGAGTGTTGGGTTATGTGGCATTTGCTCGAGGGGGCGCACCATCAAATCCCGGGGTGGGTCACGGAGCGCGCAGGATCCGGGTCTTGCCGAAGATGTTGCCGAACACGATCCGTCCGTCCTCGTCGAGGTGGACGCCACCGCCGAGGGTGTTGAACCTGGAGTCACCCAGGACCCAGTGTCCACGGGCCTCGCCGGTGGACCAGTCCAGTGCCTCGATGGTCCAGAGACCGTCGCGCGTGCCGCACGTGTAGACGGTGTCGGAGCCCTGGCTGACGTAGGGCACCGAGTTTGGCGAGCTCACCTCGGTGTTCACCCAGCCCTCGCGAAGCTGGCGGGACTCCGGGTCCCACTCGTACTTGTGGAGTCCGAACGGGGTGTAGCTCCCGTGGTGGCCGAGGAAGAAGCAGAGAAGTCGTGCCCCTCGTGCCGGGAGCCACTCGGGCCGCGAGCCTGGCTCGTTGTTGACCGTCATGGCGCCATACCCGGACACGGTGATGGACTGTTCGGTCTGGATGGCGGTCAGGTTCGGGTTGCCCATGTTGGCCGGGCCGAGGCCGGCGATGCGCCTTGATGGAGCTCCGCCCAGTTGCTCCCAGTCGTCCGGAATCCGGTCCCGCCAGAACAGTGTGATGTTCACCACGTCGTCGCCGTCGCCGAGCACGACGAACCGGTCCTCGTCCGGGCCGAAGCCCATCAGCGACGGGGTGGTGCCCGAGCCGCGACCGGTCCCGTTGCGATACGGAGCACTCCATGCACCGTCGGCCTCGTCCACCGAGAAACGGTCCCCGGTCCAGACGATCCGATGGGTGTGGTCCACCGAGCTGATGTAGATCCCTCCGGAGTCGTCGCAGCAGAGGCTGGTCCGAACCCAGCCATAGCCGGTGTTGCCCCGTTCGGCCTCCATCCGGGCGCAGTGCTCAGCGGCCTGTTCAGCGGCGCCCGGTATCCGGATGGCCACGTGGTCAGAAAAGTCGCGGGCCAGGCTGACCAGCCACCCATGGTCGGTGGACAACACGAGGCGACCATCCGGCGTGATGTTCACACCAACGAAGAACCCCTCCACCTCGGGAGGCTTGTTCCAACGGGCCACCTCCACAATGGCTGAGTCGCGCAGCGCCGGGTCCACCTCGGCGTAGGCAACCGCACAGGTCTTACGGCCCAGGAACAAGGTGTGGTCCACGTCCAGAAGGGCGTAGACACCATCGAGGCCGGTCATGAAGCGGCTGGCCAGCTCCACGGCGTGGCCAACGGCCTCATCGCCGGCGAGGCCGTCCAACCCGGCGACGCCCGCCTCCCAGTCCTCGCTGGTGGAGGGATCACCCTCACCGACATCAAGGGTGGCCAGGACCTCGAGGGTGTCGTAGTCCAACTTCACCAGCCGTTCGCGACCATTGCTCCAGATCACCCGCCGCCCGTCGGGGTACACCCCCGATATGAGCCCGCCGAAGTGCCCCGGTCCCAGCCATGTGTGCTGCACGTCGCCGGGGTCCAGGGTCTCGCCGCCATGGGGTCCGCCGGTCGGCAGCGCCCCTTCGATGGTCGTGCAGTCCTGCTGGTCGCAGCGACCGTGGGCGATCGGGTTCTGGCTGACGGCCAGGTACGGGTTGTGGTAGCCGACGGTCACTGGGTCTGCTGGCTGCAGGTCGGTTCAGGCCGTCATCGGTCCACCGGCGATGTGGACACGCTCGACGACCCGCTGGCCGTCGAAGTCGAACAGGGCGTAATGCTGGGTACTTCGATTGTCCCAGGCCACCACGTCACCCTCGGCCCAGGTGTGCCGGTAGGTGAACTCCGGCCGGGTCACATGCCTCAGAAGGAACGGGAGGATCGCCAGGCTCTCCTCGGACGGAAGGTTCATGATCACGCGAGTGAATATGTCGTTCACGAAGAGGATCCGACGCCCGGTCTCCGGGTGCGTCACCACCACCGGATGCACAGCCTTGGCGTCCGGGCCCTGGTCGTGGAGTGCTTTTCGCCCCTCCAGGAGGCCCTTCATGCCGTTGGAAAGGTCGTCGTAGGCGGCGCAGCAGTTGGTCCACATGGTGTCGCCACCGGTCGCAGGCGAGGTCCGCATGCAGAGCACGGCGGCACTGGGGATCACGTCACGGAAGGTCCCGTCTGTGTGCCACTTGTCGGCCTTGTAGCCGCCGGCGCTATCGAAGCGGCAGATGACCGGGTGGGCGGGGTGCTTCGGCAGGTAGTCCTCGGGTTGGATCGGATTGCCGAATGCGCCGGCCAGGGCGATGTGCTGTTCGGGCGTCGGGTGGAGATCCCTCATTAGGACAACGTGATGCTCGAGCATCGCCTCGTGGAGTTCCCGACGGGCGGCTTCGTCCTCCAGCAGGAGCCCGAGGTCTGCGTCCAGTACCTCGACGCCTATTCGACCCGAGAGGGGTCGGAGTCGGAGTGTTGTCTCCACTGTGCCGGTCATGTTCTCCCCTTGGTAGTCGGCGCCGGGTTCCTCTCTGCACTGTGTTGCCACCAGGCGCTCGAGGCGACGTCCTGCAGTTTCTCGAATCCCCGCATCAGGTCCCGCACCGCGACCAAACCCGACTCTGAGTCGACGTCGGCAAACACCCGGTCATAGCGTTCCAGGAGGTCGTCGAACTGGATGTCGTGTGCGACGGTGCCCGCTGCGGTGAGGGCGACCAGACGTCCTCGGCCATCAGCCGGGTCGGGCCGGCGTTCGATCCAGCCCCGGCGCTCCAGGCGTCGCAACGTAGCGGTGAGTCCACCCGAGGTCTGGACGATCCACTCCCCGATGATCGTGGGGCTCACGCACTCCGAGTCGTGGTTGGCCAGGAGCATCAGGACGGCCGCCTCCGCCGACGTACAGGAGTGTCGGCCGTGGTGGTCGGCGAGGAACTGCTCGTTCAGACGACCGAGTCGGGTCAACAGGAGCGCAAGGGTGGCTGTAGGCACGGCCAGAGAGTACCTGAAAAACACCTTGCTAGAAAGATATCTACTCGCGCCGAAGGCACGGTGGCGAGTTCTCCCCGGCAGGCAGCCGCCATTACGGTCCACATGGCATAGCGACATCGACCCGCCCGAGAGCCCAGGAGGACCCACACATGCCATTCGCAGACGTGAACGGCCAGAACATCCACTACCAGGACACCGGCGACGGGCCCGCGATAATCCTCAGTCACGGCTTCGGAATGGGCCACGAGATGTGGGTCCACCAGGTCGAACCACTGGCCGGTGCCGGTTGGCGGGTCGTCACCTACGACGAGCGTTCCTGGGGCCAGACGACCCATACAGAGCCCTTCGACTACTGGGACCTTGCCGCAGACGTGATCGCCCTGATGGACCACCTGGGCATCGACCGGGCGGTCCTGGGCGGAATGTCACAGGGGGGTTTCCTCTCCATGAGGGCCGCCCTCGCAGCACCCGAACGAGTGCGGGCCCTGGTACTCGTCGACACCGAGGCCGAGGTCTATTCCGATGAGGACCGGGCGCAGTTCCAGGGGCTGTTCGATGCAGCAATGGCAGTAGGCCTGAGCGGCGAAGTAGGCGACGTGCTCGCCATGACCCTGTTCGCTCCCGGCTATGCCGATGCCCGCTACTGGCAGGGCAAGTGGACAGCAAAGCCGATCTCCGCCTGGCTTGGAGCCAAGGAATGCCTCTTCGAACGTGACGACATCCTGGGCCGCCTCGGCGAGATCACGTGTCCCAGCATCGTCTTCCACGGCGATGCCGACATGGCAATTCCGGTGGAACGGGGCCAGCGGGTGTCTGACACCCTGGCGGGCCCCTCCAGCTTCGTGCTGGTGCCCGGTGCCGGACATTCCGCCAACCTCGAGGTGCCCGACGTCGTCAACCCCGCCATGCTGGACTTCCTGGCCAGCCTCGACTGACCAGCGAACCCGGGCCGGGCCGGCTTCAGGTTCCCAGGACCGGCTTGAACCCGGTGATGGCAACCCTCTCGAACAGGCCGGCCACCACATAGGGGTCTCCGGCGGCGAACCCCTCGGCTTCCTTCCGGGACTCGACGTCCAGGACGATCAGGGACCCGCACATGGCGCCCTCCTCGTCGAGCAGCGGTCCCCCGTAGAGGATGTCGAAGCCCCCTACATAGGCGAGGTGTTCGGACCTGGTTCGGACCCGGAGGTCCCCGGCATCGCCCCGGTCCAGGGCATGGATCACGTACGGCATGTGTGGCTCCTGTTGTCGCAGTTCAGTCGGCGTTCGGCTGCCGGGAAAGGGCCTGCAGCGTGGCCAGGTCGAAGCCTGCCAGTTCCTTGTAGGCATTCGCGGCGCGTTCCAGATCTCCAATGGGCACGCAGGTGTGGTGGTCCCGGCACGTTCCACCACAACGATCCCGCACCCACTGCATCACCCGCTCAGGCCCGGCCTGCCGGTTGGCCAGCACCAGGCGACTGGTCGTCTCCCGACGGGCATCTTCGTATGCCTCCAGGGCGACGGGTACGTCGACGTCCGCCGACAGGGCATCGGCAAGTGCCTCGCCATCCAGGACGGCCTGGCTGGCTCCATTGCTCCCGTTGGGTCGCATCGGGTGGGCGGCGTCGCCCATAAGCGTCACCCGGCCGTCGCACCACCGGTCCAGCGGATCCCGGTCCACCATGGGGAACTCGTAGGCCACCTCCGTCGACGCCAGCAACTCGCCCACGTGGATCCACCCGAAGTCCCAGTCGGCGAACCACGGCGCTATTTCACCCGGGTCCACCGCTGCGTTCCAGTCAGCGGTTGCCACGTCAAGGTCTACAGGCCGCTCCGCCACCCAGTTCGTCAGGACGGTTCCTCCCGCCTCAAGGGGTCCCCGGATCGGATAGACGACGGCCTTCTGAAGGTCGTGGCCCGCCATGAACATGGTCCTGCCATCCAGGAACGGAGGTGCCTCCACAGCTCCGCGCCACAGCACCAGGCCCGAGTAGCGGGGCGGCCCCTCATCGGGGGCGAACGAGCCTCGGAGCACGGAATGCAGGCCGTCGGCGCCGACGAGTACCTCTCCCGCATATTCCCCGACAGGGCTACCTGAGCGTCGGTCCACAAAGCGGGCCAGCACCCGGTCGCTGTCCTGTTCGAAGCCATCAAGGTGGTGGCCGGTCAGGACACGATCGGCCCCGAGGACCCGTCGGGCGGCCTCAAGCAGGAGCATCTGTAGACGTCCGCGGTGCATCGAGTACTGGGGCCACGGGCTTCCGGCATCCAGGCCGCGGGGCTCGGACCAGATCGGCACGCCGTCGTCTGTGCAGAACCTCAGTTCGGAGGTTGCCACGGCGGCTGTTGAGAGTTCCGCTTCCAGCCCCAGGTCATGGAGCACCCTCACAGAATGGGGAAGGAGGTTTATCCCCACGCCCAGCTCCCGTGGTTCGGTCACTGACTCAAAGACCGTCACGTCGTGACCGGCCCGGTCCAGGCACAGCGCAGCACTGAGGCCACCTATACCGCCGCCGGCGATGAGGACCCGACGTCCCATGCTCAGGAGTTCACGGCAGTCGGATAGTCCGTGTATCCGGCCGGTCCCTGCAGGTACAGGGAACGTGGATCGAAGGCGGTCAACGGAAGGTTGCCTGCCACGCGTGCGACCAGGTCCGGATTGGATATGTACAGGCGGGCAAATGAGACCGCATCACATGCAGCATCGGCAATAGCCGTACCCGCCTCTGCCAGGCCGTACGAATCGTTCACGATGAGCGGGCCGTCGTGCAGGCCGCGGGCAAGGGCCAGATTGTCCAGGCCGCCGTCGTGGAGGCGGATCACATGGAGGTAGGCCAGTCGCATGGATCGGATGGCCGTCAGGAACGTCCGGAATGTGTCCTCCACGTCGGCATCCTCCAGGTCGTTGAAGGGGTTCCCCGGACAGATCCGGAGGCCCAGGCGGTCAGCGCCGATCTCGGCGGCCATCGCCTGGAGTACCTCAACCGGGAACCGCACCCTCGCGTCGGTCGAGCCTCCGTAGCCGTCGGTCCTCCGATTCGTCCCGGTGGATAGGAACTGCGCCGGCAGGTAGCCGCTGGTGCCGTGAAGTTCCACTCCATCGAACCCGGCGTCGATGGCCAACGAAGCGAACCGCCGATACTCGTCGACCACCACGGGTATCTCCGAGGAGGACAGCTCCCTCGGTTCCTCGAACGGCTCCATGCCCGCTGTGTCGGTGTACATCTGGCCGGCCGCCCGGATGGCGGAGGGCGCCACGGTGTCCGCCCCCGGCGCCTTGTTGTCTGGGTGGGCGATACGTCCACAGTGCATGACCTGGGCCACGATGGTCCCACCTTCGGCGTGCACGGCGTCGGTGATGGCCCGCCACCCGGCGACGCCATGCGGCCCGTCCAATACCGGGGTCCGGCAGTAGCCCTTGCCCGCCTCGCTGGGAGCAATGCCCTCGGTAACGACGAGACCGGCCGTTGCACGCTGGCGGTAGTACTCCACCATCAGCTCTGTGGCACCGCCATCAGGATCCGCCCGTGAACGCGTCATCGGCGCCATCACCAGACGGTTTCGCAACGAAAGGGCGCCGAAGGTCGCCGGGGAGAGGAGGTCAGCCATGGTCCGGAACCTAGGCCCCGGTGGTAGCCGATCCGTCACCTGTCGGACGATCCGATGTCTCTCCGACAACAATGGCCAGCCAGAGCACGCCGAGGGCCATCACAACAGCCAGGGCGACTGCTGCCCACGCAAGGCCCGCTGCTGCGGCCACCAGACCAACAAGCAGGGGCCCCAGTACCCGTCCACCGTCAGTGACCACCGAAAGCGCCGAGAGGAACGACGCCGTACCCTCGGGCGGCGCTACGTCGCTGCCCAGGGTGAACAGGGAGCCTGAACTGAGGCCGTTGCCTACCCCCATGACCAGTCCGGCGGCCAGGACACCGGTGGTGGTGTCGGCCGATGCCAGGAGGAACAGTCCGACTGTCAGCAGCCCATAGGCGGGGACCATCGCCGACAGGCGCCCCAGTCGGTCCATGACGTGTCCTGAGACCGGGAAGAGGAGAACGTCGGCCGCGTACCCGGTGGCGACGAGTGCTCCGATGGCCGACGGGCGGAGGCCCAGGGACACCCCGACGAGGGGAAGTAGAACCATGCGGCCCTCCCGTGCGGCCATGGCGAGAGCCCCGAACACGCCGACCCGAACCAATGGGCGGTGGTGTCGGCGCACGACGGTGGCCAGGCCGGGGCCATCGGTGCCGGTCGGCGCAACCTCCCGCTCCGGGCGAAGGGCCGTCGGGATGGCGGCCGGTAGTCCGATGGCCGCAGCCAGCCCCGCTGCTGCGATGGTCCAGCGACCACCCACCACCTCGACCAGAGCACCACCGGCGACTGTGCCCACCAGGACGGACAGCCGCATGGACCCGCCCATCACGGACATGGCCCGACCCCTCAGGTATGGCGGAATCCGGCTCGTCAGGTCGGCCTGTCTGGAGAGCATCACGCCTATCGATCCCATACCGAACGCCAGGTGCCCCAACCCGAGAGCCACGACGTGGCCGATCAGGGCCATCGAGGCCGAGGCGACGACCATCAGCAGGAGGGAACCCGTCGCCACGCGGGCCGGACCCGACCGATCAACCAGGTTGCCGACGAGGAGTGAGCCGACGGCAGCCCCGGCACCCCCGGCGCCAGCAACCATGCTCGTGAGGACATACCCGTGTCCACCGCCTAGCAGCCAGATGGGAAGCGCCACCAGGAGGGTGCTCATCCCGAGGCTGGAGGCCATCCATGGGGCGTAGATGGGCCAGACGTAGGGCGCAAGAGATCGGTAACCCATCCGGGCGAGGCTAGGCGCCGGCCAATCGTCTCATAGCGGATTTCGCCAGTGCTCGCATGCCTGCCTCCGATGCCTTGACGAGGCTGCCACTACCCATAACGTTGCCACCGCTGGCCTTCACTGGTCTGGCCGGCAGTGAGCCATACGGAGGTAATGGTGTCAGGACTCGAATTGCTGGTTGACGGACTCGATTTCGGCGAAGGGCCCCGCTGGCACGATGGCCGACTTTGGTACAGCGACTTCTACCAGCACAAGATCTACGCCGTCTCCCACGGCGGTGCACGCGAGACCATCCTGGACCTGGGGTCGGAACAGCCGTCGGGCCTTGGCTGGATGCCCGACGGCAGCCTGCTCGTCGTCGCCATGAGCGCCCGACAGGTGCTGCGCCTCGACGACGGCGAACTCACGGTCCACGCGGACCTGTCGGATATCGCCACCTGGCACTGCAACGACATGGTGGTGGCCGCCGACGGAACTGCCTATGTGGGCAACTTCGGTTGGGACATCGAGCACGACCGTGGCCACCCCCAGGCCGCCACCCTCGCCGTTGTCCGGCCCGACGGCTCCGTCCAACCCGGACCCGGCGACCTGCTCTTCCCGAATGGTTCGGTCATCACGCCCGATGGCACCACCCTCATCGTCGGCGAGACGTTCGGCGCCAGGTTCACGGCGTTCGACCTCCACCCCGATGGGCGACCCGGGAACCGAAGGGAATGGGCAGCCGTACCGGGTACCGCCCCCGATGGTTGCACCCTGGACTCTGCCGGGGGCATCTGGTTTGCCGACGCCGCCGGCTCCGGCGTTGTACGGATCCTGGATGGTGGCAGCATCACCGACCGCCTGCCCACGCCCCAACCCGCATACGCCTGCATGCTGGGCGGCGACGACGGTCGGACCCTCTACATCCTCACCGCACCGGGTGCAGGAGCCGACCGGGCCGGCAGCGCCGACGGCAGCATCTGGACTACCACCGTTCAACACCCGGGCTCCGGCCTCCCATGAGTCCGGAGATCAGGATCTCGCCCATCAGCCCCGTACTCGGAGCCGAAGTGTGGGGGGTCGACCTCTCCGAGGGAATGGACGACGCCACGTTCGCCATCCTCCATGGAGCGTTTCTGGACCACGGTGTCCTGATGTTCCGGGAGCAGGGTGTGATGGCGCCCGACGTCCACGTGGAGTTCGCCCGTCGGCTGGGGCCACTCCACGGCCACCCTGCGGCTCCGGCCGAGCACGAAAACCCCGCCGTGTTCCTCATCCGGACCCACCGTGACTCCCCCATCTCCAACGGCAACGGCTGGCATTCCGACGTCTCGTGCGATGAGCGGCCGCCGTCGGCGACCATGCTCCAGGTCCACGTGCTCCCCGAGGGTGGTGGCGGGGACACCCTCTTTGCCGACATGGAAGCCGCCTACGCCACACTCGAACCGGAGTTGCGGCATCGACTCTGCGGCCTCTCAGCCCGACACGCCTCGGAGCACGTATACCGCGGACGGTATGCGGATCGGGGTGCCGACGACGATGGCACCTCCTATCCCGAGACGGTCCACCCGGTGGTCCGCACCCATCCGGAGACGGGTCGCCGGAGCCTCTTCGTGAACCCTTCCTTCACTGTGGCCGTCGAGGGCCTGGGGGAGGCTGAGAGCGACGGACTGCTGGCCGGCCTGCACTCACACTGTGCCCGGCCGGAGTTCCAGATCCGGCTCCGCTGGAACCGCAACGACGTGGCCCTGTGGGACAACCGTCGCGTCCAGCACTTCGCCATCTGGGACTACTGGCCCCACGAGCGGTGCGGTCACCGGGTGACGGTCCAGGGCGACCGGCCGTTCTTCGACCCCGACGGTGACGATCCACCACCGTCGCCGTTACGGGTGTCGATCGGTCGTCTGGCCTGAACCGGCCCGCAACTTTTGCGCACCAATCCCGGGTAGGTGCGTCCAACCACGTTGGCCGATTTCCGGACTCATGGACCCAGTCACGATGGTCGGGCATCGCCCGGCCCGTCTCAGTCGGTGATGGCCTCGGTCTCAGCGAGGCGCACGAGGGGTATGACCCGCTCGGTCTTCGCCTGGTAGTCGGCGTACCAGGCCCGGTCCTCCAGCATCGCCGCCCACACGGCGTCGCGCTCCGGCCCGCCGTCCAGGACCTCATGCTCCGACCAGAACATGCCTCCCTGGATTCGAACCCGGACCCGGGGGTTGGCCGCCCGATCCCGCAGGTTCAGGACCCATGACGGATCCCGGGTCGCTCCGGCGAAGGACCCGACCACGATGCGGTGCCCTTCGGCGTCGCGCCAGAACGGCAACGCCACCTTGTGCTCGTTGCCGGACCGGCGCCCGACTGTGTGGAGCAGGACGTGGTGCATGCCGGCGACGCACCACACCGCGTCGTCGTCGGACATCTCCAGGCCCATGACGTGGCCTCTCGAGATCTCGATGATCTCCTCGTGGGAGGGGGTCTCCCACTCCATCTCGACCTTCTGGCTGGGTCCCTGCGGGGAATCGTCACTCATGTGGGAGGACCGTACTCCCGGTCCGGTCCGATGACCTGACCTGACGTCAGGTCCCGGTTCAGAGAGGAATCTGACAGCCCGGTTCCAACTGGACTGCCGATGCCTCCAACCGCCACAATCACCTCAACCCCGGAGGAACGATGACCCGTAGACCCAACGTCATCCTCATCAACTGCGACGACCTTGGGTACGGCGACCTGGGCTGCTACGGGTCAACGCAGCACGACACCCCCGCCCTGGACCGGATGGCCGATGAGGGCGTCAGGTTCACCGACTTCTACATGGCATCACCGGTCTGCTCGCCCAGTCGTGCAGCAATGCTCACCGGGAGCTACCCCCTTCGCGTCGGCTTCGGGGGACGCAGCATCGACAACGCACCGGTGCTGTTCCCGGGCCAGGCCCAGGGTCTGCACCCCGACGAGATCACCATTGCGAGACTCCTCCAGGACGCCGGTTACGCCACCCGCATCACCGGCAAGTGGCACTGCGGCGACCAACCGGAGTTCCTGCCGACGCAGCACGGCTTCGACGGCTGGTTCGGCCTCCCCTACAGCAACGACATGGGCCGCCAGGTCTGGCCCGATGAGGGGCGCCCCTACAGGGAGATCATGGCCAGACTCGGCACACCGGTTCCCGAGGATGCCCCCATGCTCACCGAACGCCCGCCACTACCCCTGATGGTGGATGCCGAGGTGGTCGAACAGCAGCCGGACCAGGCAGTTCTCACTGAGCGCTACCTCGATGACGCCATCGGGTTCATCCGCTCCAACCGGGACCGTCCCTTCTTCCTCTACCTGGCCCACATGTACGTGCACCTGCCGATCTACGTCCAGGACCGGTTCATGCAGGAATCGCGCAACGGTCGCTATGGCGCTGCCGTCCGTTGCATCGACTGGTCAACCCAGATGCTCCTGGCAGAGCTGGAGTCCCTGGGCCTGGACGATGACACCGTGGTTGTGTTCACCAGCGACAACGGTGCCCTCATCAGAGACGGTGGCGGAAGCAACGGCGCGCTGCGGGCGTCGAAGGGCACGACCTGGGAGGGAGGCCAGCGGGTCCCCTGCATCATCCGCTGGCCGGGCAGAGTGTCCGAGGGCCGCGTGGTGTCCGATGTCGCCAACGCAATGGACCTGTACCCCACCATTGCCCGATGGTGCGGTGTGGACACACCCGACGACCGAATCCTGGACGGGCGGGACCTCAGCGGCCTGCTCTCCGGCGGCGACGGACCCGATCCCGAAGCGTTCTTCTACATGCTGGGCGGAAACATCGAAGCCGTCCGCCTGGGGCGTTGGAAGCTCCACGTCCGCAAGTGGAACGAGGAGCGGCTTCGGCTCTACGACCTGGAGGCCGACATCGGTGAGCGCCATGACGTGGTGGACGAAAACCCGGGAATCGTGGCCTCGCTGCTGGCCCTCCTGGACGCCGCCAGGCTGGACCTGGGAGACGATGCCTCCGAGAACGTAGGAACAGGGGTGCGCCAGGTGGGCAGGGTCGCCAATCCGACAACCCTCACGACCTACGACAGCGATTCTGTGTACTTCATGGCCGAATACGACCTACCCGAAAGGGGCTGAGCACCATGCCCGCGATCTTCGTACATGGAAACCCGGAAACCGATGCGATCTGGTCCGAACTCGTCGGCGAGCTGGCCGATCGGGGCGCCGAGGGGATGGTGCTCCTGACACCCCCGGGATTCGGTGCAGGCGTCCCGGACGGCTGGGGCGCCACCCGATCCGAGTACCGGGACTGGCTGGTGCGCGAGGTCGAGTCCATTGCCGAATCCAGCGGCCCCGTGGACATAGTGGGCCACGACTGGGGCGCCGGCCATGTCTTCGGTGCCCTGGCTCTACGCCCGGACCTGTTCAGGACCTGGGCAACCGACTGCGCCGGCCTGCTGCATCCGGACTACACCTGGCACGACATGGCCCTGGCCTGGCAGACACCGGAGGTCGGAGAGCAGGTAGTGGAGGCCATGCGTTCGTCTGAACGCTCCGAAGGTGTGGCCGGATGGGCCGCTCTCGGCATGAGCACGCAGGCCGCCGAGGCCACCCATGAGGCCATGGACGAGAACATGGCCCACTGCATCCTCGGCCTCTACCGATCAGCCGAACAGCCTGCGATGCGGGAACTCGGAGACATCCTGGCCGGCATCCGACTCCCTCCCGGCCTGGTCCTCGTCCCGACCGCAGACCCCTACGCCGGGACGCCGGAAATGGCAGCACACACGGCGGCACGACTGGGGGCGGACACGTTTCAGATGGGCGGCCTCGCCCACTGGTGGATGATGGAGGATCCCGCCCTGGCAGCCAATGCACTCGTGGCCCACTGGAGTTCCTGACCTCGGCCACAGAGCGCACACGTTGGCTCGAGGGCCCGCCGGGGAGGATGATGCACCTGTCCGCAAGACGGCGGACTCCGACTACACGGGAGCCGGTACACGATGCGTGGGCTTATCCAGGAGGGCAACGGCGAGGAACACGTGCGCCTGTCCGAAAACATAGAGCACGCCGCTGCCGTGGCACCACGACAGGTCCGCGTCGAAATCATGGCCGCAGGGGTGTGTGGCAGCGACCTGAGTTGCGTCCACGGCAAGTACTACATGCCCACCCCCCTCGTGCCGGGTCACGAGGCGGCCGGCATCGTGGTCGAGATCGGCTCGGCTGTCACCTACTGCGCCGTCGGCGACCACGTGGTCCTCTCCACGTTCGGCAACTGCGGACACTGTCCGACGTGTGAGGCGGGAGACCCCGGCAACTGCGGTTTCGGCGGCCTACGCCAGACCCACAACGAGGGCGACACCGAACTGTGGGGCTTCGCCAACCTCGGCGCCTTCTGCCAGGAGACGATCGTCCACGAGAACCAGGCGGTTCCGATCCCGAAGGAGGTACCACTCACCTCGGCGGCGCTCATCGGCTGCGGCGTGATGACCGGTGCCGGTGCCGTGTTCAACCGGGCCCGGGTGGAGTTGGGAGACACGGTTGTCGTGATCGGCGCCGGGGGCGTCGGCCTGAACGTCATCCAGGCGGCCCGGCTGTGTGGTGCCTCCCAGATAATCGCCATCGACCGGGTCGCATCCAAGGAACGGATGGCCGTCGAGTTCGGGGCCACGGACTTCATCCTCGCCGAGGGGGACGACTTCGACTCGATCAAGGCGGTCAACGAGACCAGCACCTCCGGCGTCGACCATGCCTTCGAGGTGGTGGGAAGCACGAAACTCCTGGCCGACGCCATCTCGATGGTTCGGCCCGGCGGAAACATCTGCGCCGTTGGTGTGCCCGACCTGACCGCCACCGTTACATACCCCTTCCAGGCACTGCACCAGAACAAGAACCTGCTGGGCATCCGGGCAGGTGGCGGCAAGCCCCGCTCGGACTTCCCCCTCCTGGCCGACCTCTACCTGAAGGGCAGCCTCAAGCTCGACGAGCTGGTGTCCGACACGGCCGGTCTAGACGGGCTGCAGGGCGCCTTCGATGCCCTCAAGTCCGGCGCCGAGGCTCGAACCGTGCTCCTCCCGCACGGCTGAGTCCTGCCGGCCAGAAACAGAACACCAACAATCCAATACCGATACAGACCCACAGGAGATCCCACATGCCTCGCATGAACCTCGAAGGCAGCTCATCAATCGTCACCGGCGGCGCATCCGGCATCGGCGAAGCCGCCGCCCGTCAACTCGCCGCCGCCGGCAGTCAGGTCGTCCTCGCCGACCTGAACGAGGAGCGCGGCCAGGCCGTCGCCTCCGAGGTGGGGGGCCTGTTCGTCCGCTGTGACGTCTCGAGTACCGAGGATGCCGACACCGTCGTGGCGGCCGCCTCCGAGATGGGGCCGCTACGGGCCCTCGTGAACTCGGCAGGTCTCGGCCACCCGGGTCGCACCATCAACCGCGACAACCAGCCAATGGACCTGTCCAAGTTCGAGTTCGTGCTCCGGGTGAACCTCATCGGCACCTTCAACATGCTCAGCCGTGCCGCTGGCGCAATGGCCTCCACCGAGCCGCTCGACGACGACGGACAGCGCGGCTCGATCGTGAACATGGCATCGGTGGCAGCCTTCGATGGGCAGATAGGCCAGGCCGCCTACTCAGCCTCCAAGGGCGGAATCGTCGGTATGACGCTCCCCATTGCCAGGGATCTGGCGGTGTCGGGCATCCGCGTCAACACCATCGCTCCCGGCCTCATCGACACGCCCATCTACGGCGAGGGCGAGCAGGCGGAGGCCTTCAAGGCGCACCTGGGGCAGTCGGTTCTATTCCCGAGCCGGTTGGGGTCGGGCGAGGAGCTGGCCTCCATGGTGATGGAGCTCATCACCAACTC
The DNA here is from genome assembly GCA_014240365.1 of Acidimicrobiales bacterium. Lineage (GTDB taxonomy): Bacteria > Actinomycetota > Acidimicrobiia > Acidimicrobiales > MedAcidi-G1 > UBA9410. The sequence continues at coordinate 19,406 of JAAZXC010000007.1, forward strand.
GTACATGAACGGAGAGGTCATACGGGTGGACGGCGGCATCCGGATGCCGCCCAAATAGGAACCCGACCTGACAGGAGCCCTGTTATGAGTGAAACCAGCGAGCCGACCCAGCCAGCGGTACTGACCGAGCGCCGCGACCGCGTGCTTGTCATCACCCTCAACCGGCCAGAAGCCATGAACGCCATCAACGGCGACCTGTCAAATGGGCTCTGGTCAGCCATACAGGACCTGAACACTGATCCCGGACTTACCGCCGGGGTCCTCACCGGTAACGGGCGGGGATTCTGCGCCGGGATGGACCTCAAGGCCTTCTCGCGTGGGGAGGACATCGGTCCGATGGTCAAGTTCATCCGAGCCGGATCGGAAAAGCCGCTGATCTGTGCCATTGAGGGGTTCGCCCTGGCCGGTGGCCTGGAGCTGGCGCTGTCGTGTGACCTCCTGGTGGCGGCCAGAGGTTCGAAGCTCGGGATTCCCGAGGTCGGCGTTGGTCTTCTGGCAGCCGGAGCGGGCCTTTTCCGCCTACCGGGCCGGGTCGGCTACGGCAAGGCCATGGAGATGGCCATCACCGCTGACCCGATCACCGCTGAGGAGGCCGCTGAGCATGGCCTCGTGGCCCGCCTGAGTGAACCCGGCGAGGCCCTTGATACGGCGCTGGCCCTGGCGGAGCGCATTGCGCGCAATGCCCCTCTGGCTGTCGCCGCCTCCAAGCAGCTCATCCGAGCCACCCAGGGCAGCACCGAAGACGAGCTGTGGGCACTTCAGCGGCCCCTCCAGAAGAAGGTCTTCGCCTCCGCCGACGCGAAGGAGGGCCCCCGGGCCTTTGCCGAGAAGCGCCGCCCGGAATGGTCGGGAACCTGACCTGGTTGGGTCCACCTCACACGCCTGGATAGCCCGGGCGGGCAACGCCACCAGCACCACCGCAGATCTGGCCAGCGCCGTTCAATCCGCGTTTGTGGGCAGCAGCATCGCCAGTTGCCGGGACCGGGCTATGAGGGTTCCCTCGGCGTCCCAAAGCCAGCCGTCCTCGACCATACGGCCGTCTCGGAGGTCCTCGGTAACGAACCTTCCCAGCATCCAACCCGGGGCGGGCCTGGCCCTCACGTGCACGGTCAGCTCGATGGTCGGGACCCATCCGACACGGCCCAGCAGGGCGAAGATGGAAGGGGCGAACGCATCGGAGAAGAGGACGGCCGCCAACGTGTCAGGGGGTCGACCGTCCGCGAACCGGATCCACCCCCGGGTCTCGGCAGTGTCGGAGGCACCCGCTTCGGACATGGACGGATGGACCCGGAGATCCACCCGGCTGGATATGAAGAGGCTTACGCCCTGTTCGAGCAGGTCGCGCTCCACGCACTCCTCCGGGGGAGGCATGTCCATCGGAGCGATGGTCATGCTCGGTCCCCCGTCCGACACCCTGCCCAGGTCCCCCATGGCCGCCACCACCTCGAGACGCTGCCTACCGTCCTGGACGAGGCTGGCACGAGCTGTCGTGACCGACCGTCCGGCTCGGATGGTCGAGACGCTCAACTCCCCGGGGCAGTCCCCAGATCCGGGCCTCAGGAAGTGGGTTGTGACAGATATCGGATCCTGGTGGTGTCCCAGGCTCCGAAGGCCCTGCAGGGCAATTGCCGTCAGATACCCCCCGTTGGGGTTGTCTCCGATGTTCCAGCAATCGCTGACATCAACGGCGAAGCGGCCCTCCCCAAGTGGAACCAGGGCCGTCTCACGGTCCAGGTCGTACCCGAGCCCACTCATCCCAACATGTCCCTGCAGACGTCCATGTACAGGTCAGTCGTGAGCCGCAGTGACTCCACGTCGATCCGTTCGTCGTGGCCGTGGAACCGTCGGGCGAACTCGCCACCGCTGATGCCGGGACTGAGCAGCCCCGCCCCGTAGGCGACCGACCCCATCTCCCGGTAGACCCGGGCGTCGGTGAAGCCCACGATGAACTGGGGGTTCAACCGGGCCGACGGAAATGGCTTCGTCACTGCCCGCTCCAGGGCATCCCAGAGTGGCGTGTCGATCCTGCTCGACGATGCCGCGTCGTCCATGATCACCTCAACCTCGACGTGGTCGGCCAGGTCTCCGAGGGCTTCGTGGAGGTGGGCCGCCACCTCCTCGGTGTGGTCGCCGGGCATGGTCCGGATGTCGACGTCGATGCTCACCCGGTCGGGAATCACGTTGGTCTTGCCGGGCCCATCTCCCACATTCGGCGAGAAGGTCGTGTGTGTACATGCATGCAGGTGGCCTGCGGTGCCTGCATGGGGGACGTCAGCCAGAAAGGCATCCACGCGGTCCTCGTCCATGAGTTGGTCGCGTGCCTCGTCAGGGAGGCCCATCGATTCGACCTGTGCCCGCCAGAGTTCGTGGAACCTCGGCTGCGGTTGGTACTCGGCGAGACGTTGGACCACGGCGGCGGCTTTCACGAGTGCGTTGTCGGACCTGTATGGCATCGAGCCGTGTCCCGGTGTTCCCCTCACGGTCAGGCGCCTCCAGGAGGCGCCCTTCTCTGCCACGTTCACGCTGATGACCGGTGCGAACTCCGTGCCGGCGTGGAGGCCGCCGTTCTCAGTCAGGACGTAGTCGGCTCTGATGGCGTCAGCCTCGTTGTCGGCCATCCACCGCGCTCCATGAACACTCCCGGACTCCTCGTCGGCCACTGCGAAGAAGATCAGATCGCCCCGGGGGCGAAACCCGCTGTCCGCCAGAGAGCGCATCACGACCGCCTGGCTGGCCGTGATGTTCAACATGTCCACCGCGCCACGGCCCCAGACCTCGCCGTCCACGAGCTCCGCAGCGAACGGGTCGCGGCTCCACCCGTCGACGTTGACCGGCACCACATCGGTGTGGCCCATAAGGCAGAGCGACGGAGCCGACGGATCGAATCCCTCGATCCTCGCCACGAGCGAGGTCCGCCCGGGGGTCGGCTCGAAGCTCTGGACGTCCAGTCCCGAGCCCCCCAGGTAGGACGCCAACAGGTCGGCGTTACGTACCTCCTGGCCTGATTCGGGTGTGCCGTCATTGACGCAGGCGTTGCGGATCATAGCCTGGAGCAGATCCACGGTCTGGCTGGTCAGGTCATCGCTACCGGTCATCGAATCGTCACTGCATCTCGGCGGCGGCAGCCAGCTCCATGGCTGCCTCCTCTTCGGGCCGGAAGGCCCTGGTGGTTCCGATCTCCACCCGGGCCAGGTGACCGGCGAACGGAAATGGTGCCTCGTAGGCGCCGCTGACTCCCGTCGGGTTGCGACCAATGTCCATGCCGATGGATGAGACCATGACCGGCACCAGCGGGACGATGGAATCGGCCACCTGTCGGCCGTCCACCAGCAGGCGGGCTCGTCCGGGGCCGCGCCGCACACGGTCCTGGTGCACCTCCAGGACGCTGGCTCCGGCCGGGACCGGTTCCGGTGAACGCACCACGGTGTGGTGCGAGTAGGCGTTGTGGTCGTAGACGAGGTGCCCACCATGGTCCACGTAGACCACCAGGCCGCAGTTCACGGTGCCGAATGCCAGCAGGACACCGGCCTCGTCCCCGACCGGCCGCTCCAATTCGAATCGCATCGTCCAGCTCCGCGAGCCCAGGGCTGGTGCGGAATCCATCGGAACCCGTGGGGTCGGCGGCAGGTATACGAACCGGTCGCGCGCCCGCGGAGTGCCGGCCGTGTGGTGGCCGGCGAACAGGGCCTTGGACTGATCCATGATCGGCAGTACCTGGTACCGCTCGGCCTCCTCCCAGAACATCTGGACCAGATCCGCCAGTCGATCCGGTTGGTCGGCCGCCAGGTCGTGGCACTCCGAGAAGTCCTCGTCCAGGTGGTACAGCTCCCACACATCGTCATCCAGGGACGTCTCGGGCCGGTGGAAGGCCACCGCCTTCCAGCCCTCGGCCCAGATCGCCCGATGTCCGAACATCTCGAAGTACTGGCGTTCCTTGCGTGTAGGGACGGCGGTTGCATCCTCGGCACCCGGCTGGAACGTATAGGAGATGCTGGTGCCCTCTATGGGTTGCTGGGCGACCCCGGCAATCTCATCGGGGGCGACGACCCCCACCAGTTCGAGGAGGGTTGGCGCCAGGTCGATCACGTGGTGGAACTGGGTTCGCAGCTGTCCCTGCGCTATGGCATCGATACCGCCCGGCCACGAGATGATCAGCGGGTCCCGGATTCCACCGGAATGCGTGTTCTGCTTGTACCGCTTGCCGGGCGTGTTGCCGACCTGCGCCCACCCCCACGGATAGTTGGTGCTGCTGGTACGGGTCCCGATGTCCTCCAATCGCTCCAGGGCCTCGTCCAGGGGCTGGTCGACGTCGTTGAAGTGGCGGAACGAGTCCAGCACGCCGAGGGCCCGGCCCTCCTGCGAGGCCCCGTTGTCGCTGAGCGCCACCACGATGGTGTCCTCGGTGATGGCCAACTCGTCGAGGGTGTCCAGCAGACGACCCAGCTGGGCATCGGTGTGGTCGAGCATCGCGGCGAAGGCCTCCTGGAGACGACAGGCCACCGCCTGTTCCTCGGTCGAAAGGTCGGCCCACGCCTCGACTCCCGGATTCCGGGGGGCGAGATGGGTGCCGGGTGGGATGACCCCCATCTCCAGCTGGCTCTCGTAGACCCGCTGGCGGGCCACGTCCCAGCCCTCGTCGAAGCGTCCGCGCCACTTCTCCAGGTAGTCGTCCGGCGCCTGGTGGGGGGCGTGGGTGGCCCCGAAGGCCAGGTACAGGAAAAAGGGTCGCTCGGGCACCATCGTGTGCTGGGTGCGAACCAGGTCGATGGCGTGGTCGAGGAGGTCCTCGGTGACGTGATAGCCCTCGGCGGGATAGCTGGGCTGGTCGACCAGGCGGTTGTCCTCGTACAACTCCGGATGAAACTGGTCGGTCTCGCCCTGCATGAAGCCGTAGTAGCGGTCGAAACCCCTCTGGAGGGGCCAGTCTCCGAAGGGACCCACCGCCGAGGCCTCCCGCATGGGAGCGAGGTGCCATTTGCCCACGGCCCACGTAGCGAAACCCTCCCCGCGCAGCATCTCGGCCATGGTCCCGGCGGAGCGGGCGATACGGCCCCGCATGTTGGGATAGCCGGTATCGAAGTTGGACAGGCCCCGCATGCCCACCGAGTGGTGGTTGCGACCCGTGAGGAGACATGCACGCGTGGGCGAGCAGAGCGCCGTCGTGTGGAAGTTGGTGTAGCGAAGGCCCCGTTCGGCCAGACGGTCGTAGTTCGGGGTGTCGACCAGCCCGCCGTAGCAACCCAGGTGGGCGAAGCCCGTGTCGTCGAGAAGCACCACGACCACGTTCGGCGTGCCGGTAGCCGGCAGGACGGGTTCGGGCCACCACGGGGTGGACTCGCTGGTGGCGCGACCGATGACCTGGTCGCCCTGGGTTGTTGCGGGTTCCGTCATGGCCTGAGCGTGGCCCAGATCGGCTCTCTTCTAGTAACCGGAGGCCGACCTTTGAGGGCCGGCCATCCGTTCCCCACCCCGGGTCGGGCCATCTGTCCCCCGCCTCAGGCCACCTGGTCGGCGCGACGGCGGCCCTTGAGACGCTCGTGGGCCTCACGGGTTCCGTCGTGCCAGGTCCCGGTCACCTTGTCGATAGGCGCCTGCGTGTTGCCGTAGTTGACCTCGAAGTAGCGGTGGTGGAGCTGATGGAACAGGTCGCCAGCCGGCACCGACCAGCGACCTACCAGGTGGATCCGCTCGAAACCCGAATGGGATGGCGCCGGGCCGGGCCCCTGGTACATGCCGCACATCAGGATCACGATCGGGTGCACGGGCACCACCCACCAGAGCAGGAAGATCGAGAAGTAGATGAAGTGCTCTATCGGATGCATTGAGATCCCGCTCCACGGCCCGGGGCTCACGTTCCTGTGGTGCAGTTCGTGGGCGATCCGGTAAAGCGGCCTCCAATGGAGGAGTCGGTGGTTGGCCCAGAAGTGGGCCGTGGACCAGAGCACCACCCCGAGTGTGGCCATGAGAAATACGTAGACAGGGTTCGATGCCCAGCCGGGACGCCCCACCAGCCCGCTGGCATAGGCCCAATGGGTGAGCGACTCGTAGGCGGTCCAGAAGAATCCCCCGCTCACCAGGGTCCAGAACATGTTGTCCCGTACCTGGCTTCGCCACAGGAACTTCCGACTCTCCGCCGGCCATCGACCGTTGAATTTGAAGTCCCGGTCCTGACGACGCCGCATGTGCAGCGACCAGTGCAGCCCGCCGGCGACGAGTAGGAGCAGGGCCAGGTTGCGTACCCAGATCTGGAGGATCCACCCGACGCGCAGCGTCTCCATGGTTTCCTCGGATGGAAGAAGCCACCGCCAGATGACGACCGACAGCACCAGGTAGAAACCCACCCAGGGATAAAGCAGCCCGGTGATGAACCATCTGGCAGCGGCGACAGGGCGAGGCGGCCAGGCCCAGATGGGGGCCGGCCTGATCGGAACCGGTGGCTGGTATTCGCCGTTGGCGATACCGCCGTACGTGGCCGGGTCGACCATCAGGCCCAGCCCAGGGTTCGCTCCACGGCCTCGCCCCACCGAGCGGTGAGACGTTCCCGCTCGGCGGAAGGCATGCCCGGCACCCAGCGCCGGCCCTCCCGCCAGTTGGCGTCGATGTCGTCCAGGTCGGACCAGAAGCCCTCGGCCAGCCCGGCTGCGTAGGCGGCGCCCAGTGCAGTGGTCTCGGCCACTACCGGGCGAACCACCTCCACATCCAGCAGATCGGCCTGAAATTGCATCAGGAGATCGTTGGCCACCATGCCCCCGTCCACCCGGAGCTCACTGAACGCCACACCGCTGTCGGCCCGCATGGCGTCGAGCACCTCGGCCACCTGGAAGGCCGTGGATTCCAGAGCCGCCCTCGCGATGTGTCCCCTGTCGGCGAAACGGGTCAGGCCCACGATCACGCCACGCGCATCCGATCTCCAGCGGGGTGCGAACAGGCCCGAGAAGGCCGGCACCAGGTAGACGTCGCCGTTGTCGTCGACCGTGCTGGCCAGTGCCTCCACTTCGGCCGCCTCGTCAATGAGGCCCATCTGGTCGCGGAGCCACTGCACGGTGGCGCCAGCCATTGCCACCGAACCCTCCAGTGCATAAGTGGGCGGCTCGCCCTCCACCTGGCATGCCACCGTCGTGAGTAGTCCGCTGGTGGACGCCACCTGCTCGAAGCCGGTGTTCATGAGCAGGAAGCATCCTGTGCCGTAGGTGTTCTTGGCCTCCCCGGCCAAATGGCACCCCTGCCCGAAAAGGGCAGCCTGCTGGTCGCCGAGGATGCCGGAGATCGGGACACAGGCCAGGGGCCCGGTGCCAGTGCCCAGTCGGCCAATGGACGGCACGATTTCTGGCAGCATCGACGCTGGAATCCCCATCTCAGCCATCAGCGCTGGACTCCAGTCAAGCGTCTGGAGGTCCATGAGCAGGGTCCGCGAGGCGTTGGTCACGTCAGTGGCATGCCTGCCACCGGCGGTTCCTCCCGTGAGGTTCCAGAGCAGCCACGAATCGATCGTGCCAGCGCAGAGCTCGCCGGCCTCGGCCCGCTCCCGGAGGCCGGGAACCTCGTCGAGCAGCCAGGAGAGCTTCGGCCCCGAGAAGTAGGTGGCGAGCGGCAGCCCGGTGGTAGCCCTGAATCGGTCCGGTCCGGCACCGCCGGCAAGGCGTTCCACGATTCCGTCGGTACGGGTGTCCTGCCAGACAATGGCGTTATGGACGGGTCGTCCGGTCGCCCGGTCCCAGAGGACCGTCGTCTCGCGCTGGTTGGTGATGCCCACAGCCACCAGGTCCGCAGCGGTCAGGCCGCCGCCGGCCAGCGCCTCTTCGACCACCGCAAGGGTGTTCCCGAGGATCTCCAGCGCGTCCTGCTCCACCCATCCGGGCTGCGGAAAGTACTGGATATGAGGCCGTTGGGCCATCGCCACGACCTGACCCGCGTGGTCGAACACCATGAACCGGGTGCTGGTGGTCCCCTGGTCAATGGCACCGACAAGGGCCATGGTCAGGTCGTTTCCCCGTCGGGTGCGGGCCTGCCGTTCAGTTGGCCGGGCCCGCGGGCCCAGAAGGCCACGTGTCCGGGAACCGTCTGGCTGGATGCCGCATTGTCGGGGATGGGCTCCCCGACCGCCACACCGATCGGGATCAGGCCCGCCCATGCCGGATCGTCGACGTCATCCGGGTCATCCACCGGGCCGCCGGTCCGGACCTTCAGGGAGCACTCGGCCAGCGGAAGTGTCAACACGGTGGTGCCCGTCACCTCGATGTCGTGGGCCGCACGGACCTGGGACGTCCTGCCGGGAATGGTGTGCTCGACGAGACGGTCGAGAGCAGCCACCTTCTCAGCATGGTCGATCACCTCTGTTGCCCGACCCATGATGACGATCGATCGGTAGTTCATGGAGTGGTGGAGACCTGAGCGGGCCAGCACCAGGGCATCCAGGAGAGTGACCGTCACGCAGACATCTACGCCGCCCTTCGCTGTACGCAGCAACCGGCTTGCCGGTGAGCCATGGAGAATGAGTCGCTCGCCGTCACGGGCGTACAGCATCGGGATGACCACAGGGTGGGCCTGGTCTCCCGTGCCGGCCACCAATCCAACGTGGGCCATGAGACCCTCGTCCAACACGTCGTGGATGGCATCGCGGTCATCTACCGCCCGTTCGGGCTTCCGCCGAAGATCGGTCCTGCCAGTCATACCAGGAGTGTCCCACGGACCACGGTCACAGCGCTGCCCGTGAGATGCACCCGATCGTCGATCAACTCGACGTGGATCAGACCACCGCGCTCCGACACCTGCTCAGCAAGGAATGCAAACCCCAGGCGAGGTGCCCACCAGACGGCGAGCGTCGTGTGGGCTGAGCCGGTCACCGGGTCCTCAGGGACGCCGGTGTTCGGACCGAAGACCCGTGACACCACCTCGGCCACATCTCCGACGTCGGCCGCAGCGGTGATGATCACAGCCCGATCCGCCAACTCGGCCAGGAGGCCCAGGCCCGGAAGACAGGATCGAACATCCGAAGCCGACCGGAGTTCGATCACCAGGTCGGTCAGGCCCCTCCCTGCCGCTACCGCCTGAATGCCCAATGCCGTCACCATCTCCGTGGTGACCGGCACCCGGGTCACATCGTCGGCTGGAAAGTCCAACCGGATTCCGTCATCGACCTGGATCGCCGTCAACCGGCCCGAGCGGGTGTGGAAGCCCATCTCGCCGGTCACCCCGTACTCGCTGACGAGGGCATGTGCCGTGGCCAGCGTTGCGTGGCCGCACAGGTCCACCTCGGTCGTCGGCGTGAACCAGCGGAGGCCCCACTCGCCTGCGGCATAGCCCGCCGGATGGCAGAACGCCGTCTCCGACAGGTTCATCTCCCTGGCGACATCCTGCATCCATTTCTCGTCGGCTGGCCCTTCAAGGACGAATACGGCTGCCGGGTTGCCCCGGAACGCCTCCTCGGTGAACGCGTCTACCTGGACGAATGCGGTATTACCCATGGCTCAGACTCGCATGTTCGCCACGCGGCGGTAGTGATGATTTCCCAGCAGTGGCAGCGGTGGTCTATCAGGCAGTGGCGGCGATGAAGTCCACGATGACCGCCGCCAGCTCCGGACCAACGTCCTCCTGCAGGAAGTGGCCGCCACCCACCATCGTCCGATGCTCCAGGCCTGCTGCACCCGGAACCTTGGCCCTGAACGGGGCGTCGTTGCCGGCGGTGATCTTGTCCGAATCGCTGAATGCACAGAGGAACGGTCGTTGGAACGCCGCCAGGACTTTCCAGGCCTCCTGGTTGGGCACCGATTCCGGGTCGTCGAGGCTGGTCGGCACGAGGGTCGGGAAGATCCGCGCGCCGGCCTTGTAGGAGTCGTCCGGGAAGGGTGCGTCGTATGCAGCCATCTCACCGGGCTCCAGATTCCTGACGCAGCCCCCGCTCACGATGCGCCCCACCTTGAACTCCGGCGTGGTCTGGGAGAACTCCCGCCAGGCGAGGAACGCTTCAGACGGTGTGCCGTGACCGGTCGGTAGGAAGGTATTGCCGACAACGACGCGTGCGAACCGGTCCGGTTGGGCTGCCACGAGTCGCAGGCCCAGCAGGCCACCCCAGTCCTGGCATAACAGGGTCATGGCCCGCAGGTCCAGTTCGCCTACGACGAGAGCTGCAAGCCACTCGATGTGACGGACATAGGTGTAGTCCGTCTGCTCGGTCGGCTTGTCGCTCCGACCGAAGCCGACGAGATCCGGCACGACCACCCGGTGGCCCGCCTCTACGAGGATCGGAATCATGTGCCGGTACAGGTAGCTCCAGGAGGGTTCGCCGTGCAACAGCAACACCGGATCGGCATCTGCCGGACCCTCGTCCAGGTAATGGACCCGCAGGGTGCCGCCATCGGCGTCGTCGATCTCCGCATAGTGCGGCTCGAACGGATAGTCGGGAAGGTTCACAAACCGGTCGTCCGGTGTACGTATGGACTGCATGAGGTCCGGGCCTTTCGGTCGGCGTATTGATGATCAGGGAGAACTGGCGCCTGAACCCTCCGAGTGTCCTGCCCTATCCCGTGCACTGCCAACATGGCTCACTAAGTACCCGTCGGGCCACAGGGGTGTGCACCGGTCCGGCATCAGCCCGACCGGGCACGGGTCCGACTCAGGCCTGGACAGTTCCCAGGTGCGTGGTGGGGTCCGACGGGGCCTCGCCCAACCAATTCGTTCGCCACACCTCTGCGGTCACACGTCCCACGTCCACCTTCCGCGGCTCGAAACCGTCAACCGCCTCAAGAAGCGGTTCCACCACCACCCGATGGTTTGGCACCACGAAAAAGGGAGCGCTGTAACGGTCGGTTCCCACCGGGCTGGCGACCCGGTGGGGGGTGGACACCACCCGACCACCCGACCAGACCTCCAGGAGGTCGCCCACGTTCACCAGCAACGTGCCTTCGGGGCACCCCGCATCCGTCCAGGCGCCGTCTCGTGACCGAACCTCGAGCCCCCCGACCGGATCAGGATCCAGGATGGTCACCACGGTTATGTCCTTGTGCGGGTGGAATCCCGGCGCCGGATCGTCGGGTCGACGCTGCGGGTAGTGGAGCAGCGTCACGTTGGTGAGGGGCGCCGGCCTCGTCGAGGCCAATGTCTGCCCGTCCAGCCCGAGGACACCTGCCAGGTCATCGACCAGCCGGCATGCCAGGGCGTCCATGGCCGCCCACCAGGAGCCCACCACGGACGCCATCTCCGGCAGGTGGTCGACCCAACGATTGGACCCGTAGAGCGCACATTCCGCGCGCACCGGATGGTCGGGCGGACACTCCCAGTGGAGCTTGTACCCCTCGAAGGCATCCGATGGATCCGTCCCGGCCCGGTTGGGCGAAAAGAACCGCAGAGGGATGAATCCCCGGTAGTCATCCCGGCTGACGGTCTGCTGACGTTTTGCATCCTCACCGATGGCGAACAGGTCAACCAGGAGGCGCCGCATCGCTGCAAGGTCCTGCTGCGGTACACCGTGTCCGCGGACAGCTACGAAGCCGACGTCCGAAAGTGCGTTGGCGATCCCGGAGTCGTCGCCGAGGTCGACGACCGGCACGCCCAGCGGGCGCGTGTTCACCCGAGGATGGGTAGTTCGGCCGGTGCTCGGCGGGACAGCAACTCGGGGCCATCGGAGCGGATCACAAGGTTCTCTTCGTGGACCATCATCTTGCCCGGCGCCCACGTAAGCCCCGGTTCGAGGGTCATGACCATCCCCTCGACCAGCACGGTGCCGTCGTCGGCTGTATTGGATGGCCATTCGGTGACCTGCATTCCCAGGCCGTGCCCGAGGCGACCCACCGAGTTGCCCAGCGAACCACCGGCATCAAGCACGTCGGCCATGGCACGCCACAGGTCGCTCGTAGTGGCCCCCGGAAGCGCCGCTGCCAGTCCGGCCTCGGTGGCGGCCCAGACCGTCTCGTAGGCCCGCTGGGCGTCGTCGTCGGCTCGACCGAAGGCCACATAGCGGTCGAAGTCGCTGGAGTAGCCGTCGAAAATCGATCCTGTGTCGAACATGAGCAGGTCGCCCGCCCGGATCTCGCGGTCGGACGGTTGCCTGATGATGTCATCGAAACCCGGTCCTGAGGCCCCCACCAGATACGGGACATCGTCTGCTCCGCGCCGCAGCAGGTCGATGCGGAAGGCAGCGAACGCCTCGCGTTCTGTCATACCCGTGGACAGCAGGTCACCCAGGCCCTCGAAAGCGCCTGACACCACATCGCAGATGTGTGCCACCTTCTGGACCTCTCGTGGAGACTTGACCATTCGCAAGGAGCGGACGATGTCCGTGGCGTCCACGAAGGTCGCTGGAGCGATCCGGTCCCGTAGGGCATCCAGGTCAGCCAGCGGCATCCGGACGTGGGTCTCGTGACCCATCGGCAGGCCGATCCGCCCTGACGGATCGACCTGTCGGCCGGCAACCTCCATCAGGGTGTCAACCAGCAACTCAAGACCATCGTCGACCGGGCGGGGCGCCGGCCACGTACGCACGTCGTCGATCCATGTAGCGGTCATGGAAGAGGCGCCGATAGCAGGAATCACAGCGATTGGCTTGCCGTCGACTGGAAGCACCACGAACCACGGACGCGTCGGGCTCTGCCAGAACGGTGTATGGAAGCCGGTCAGGTAGCGCACCTCCGGTTCGGTGCAGACCAGCATGGCGTCGAGGTGGCGTTCCGCCAGCATCTGCTGTGCCCGCTTCGTCCGGGCCTCGAATTCCTCTGGGGGAAAGCCCCGCTCGGGCAGCGGCACCTCGGGAGCACCGGCCACGCTGCTCAGGCTGGTCACCCCTCCAACCCGAGGGCGAACAGGCGCCCCATCCCGTCGATCGCATCGTCGATACCAGCCAGGCGCAGTAGGTGCCAGCCGAATGCGAGGTTGCTGGACACCACCGCCACGCCCAACTCGGCCTCGAGTGCTCCGGCGATGCCGTAGGCCCGCAGACTGGTGCACGACACGAACACAGCATCGACCCGGCGGTCAGCGCTGCCATCAGCAGACGCGACCAACCGGCGAACAGCGTCGGCCACCGAGGCCTCGGTGATGCGGGCCACGGTGGCATCGCTCTCTTCGAGGAAGGATCCGACGGCCACCACCTCCAGCCCATGGCCGGTCAACAGATCCACGATGCCGCCGGTGACCTCTGCGTTGTAGGGCGTCACCACGGCGACACGGACGGCACCGAGGGCGGCCATGGCGGCCAGGACTGCCGTGATCGGGTTGGTGTTCGGTATGTCGGGGTGGGCTCGCCGGACTGCCTCTGCTACTCGGTCCTCACCGATCAGCGTGGCGGCCGACGTGCAGCCATAACCGATCACGTCGAAGCCCATGCGCACGGGCAGTAGCGCCGCCGCCTCTGGGATCCGGGCCTCCATCGCCAGCAGGGTCTCGGCGGTGACCCGATCCTCCATGGGGATGCGGGTGGCGAAGGCTGCGACCCCCTCGGGCCACAGCGACGAGAGCTCGGCCTCGACGGTCTGGTCATTCTCGAGCACCACGATCCCGATCCGGGCGCGCTGGCCGAATCCGTTGTCAGTGGCAAACGGCAACTGCTGCAGGTCCATCGATGTCATACCGGGTCCCCCTGGGCCTGCTGATCGAAGAACGACGCGGTGGTCGGCTTCTCTCCGAGGGCCATCTCGTAGGACGACGCCCTGACCCGACCGGTGGCCACGCCCCGAACCACCTCGCCCTCGTGGATGCTCGGCAGGTGGTTGGGGTGCAGGATCCGGCTGTCCTCGGACCGGTAGCTGAAGATGGCCAGGGTCCGAGGGTGCTCTGCCAGATTCGCTGCAGAACCGTGCACTAGTCGGGTGTGCATCAGGCATGCGCTGCCGGCCGAACCGAAGCAGGCCACCGGCTCGCCGAGGCCAGCCAGGTCCCTGTCAGCGATAGTGCCAGTGAATACGCCGTCCTGCCAGTGGTCGAAGATGGGGCCCCGATGGGTGCCCGGCAGGACCTCCAACGGCCCGTTGTCCAGCGTCACGTCGTCGACGAACAACAGCGCTGCCAGCATGTCGTCGTTACTGTGCGCTTCATAGGCGAGGTCCTGGTGGAACCGCACGGTGGTACCGACTCCCGGCTGCTTACAGTTGGTTTTGACGTTGTTGACAGCCAGGTTGGGCCCCACCAACTGGGCCGCAGCGTCGACCAGCGGACTGTCCCGCATGATCCGGAGGTGCACGTCGCACACCTCCTGTGGTGAAGCCACCCGGCGCAGAGCCGGATGCTCAGCGCTGTGGCCGGGCTGGACGTCGAAGCGTCCCCTCCCGTCCATCGTCGTGCCCCACGGAGCCACATGGTTGCGGCTCTCCTCGACCCAACCCCCGATCACCGCCTGCAGGTCAGCGAGGTCGTCAGCCGGCACTGCCCCGTCCAGCACCAGGTAGCCGTCACGCCAGAACGCTTCGACCTGTTCACTGTTGAGGGGGTCCATCGAGGCAGATCTTTCCACGCTCATCCCCCCGGCGCAGACTTATCGGCATGGCGGCCGGGCTGGCCATGATGATCGGTGAACGCTGGCCATCGGTTCGCTTCGGCTCATCGGTTCATCCTGGGTTACAGGTGCTGGAGAAGGCGTCGGGCGTCCAGCAGGGCCGACGCTACGTCCCGGGAGGCTACGCAGTCCCCCACTCGGTAGAGCAGATAGCCGTCGGTGGACCCACTATCGGAGGTCGAACCGGGGTTCACCCTGAAGGCCGGCTGGGAGTCGCCTGCGGCAAGAGCAACCAGGTCGACTACCCCGGTATTGGCAGATCCGTCCCGCAGCGACAGGTACAGGTGCTCGTCCGGCACCACGCCGTGTTCCACGACCACCGCATCGACCGCGTGAACGACCTCGTCGCCGGTGTACTCGTTGCGCAGCACTGCTCGTAGCGCCGAACCCTCTCCCTCTACGGATTCGACCCCAACCAGCCGGTGGTCGGAGATCATGACCACCCCTGAGCCGTAGAGCATCCGGAGGTAGGCCGGCCCGAGCGGGGTGGCCAGGTCGAGGCCGACGTGGCGGTCCGGGGTGACCAGTTCCAGACCAGACACCCGGCGATCGAGGGACTCGGTGACCAACAACTCCACCACGGCCAAACCACGCTCGTCCCCGTGGTCGTCATAGACCAGAACCCGTCCCCCGGGTCGGACCTGCCCACCGAGGACATCCCATGACGTGGCCACCAGCTCTGCGCCTGACTCCAGATAGTTCACCTCAGGCCTGCCTCCGGTGGCCACGACGACCACATCCGGCGCTTCGACCAGTACGGCCTCGGCGTCAACCGGCGTGCCGAGCCGCACGTCGACCCCGACGAGCTCCACCTCGGAGATCAGCCAGTCGACGAGGCTGGCCACTTCCCGCTGGCGCTCGGCGGCCCGAGCCATAAGCGCCAACTGTCCGCCGAGACGGTCCTGGGCCTCGAACAGGACCACGTCGTGGCCCCGTTCGGCACATGTCCGGGCCGCCTCCAGGCCAGCCGGTCCACCACCCACCACCACGACCCGCCGACGCGAAGCCGTCGAACGCACCACCAGTTGAGGAACTGTTGCCTCACGCCCGGTCGCCGGATTCTGGATACATACCGAGTCCAGACCCAGGTGAAGTCGGTTGATGCAGAGCGAGGCACCGACACAAGTACGGATGCGGCCGGCTTCTCCTCGCTTCAGCTTGGCCACTAGATGCGGATCGGCGAAGTGGGCCCGGGTCATCCCCACCAGGTCCACGGCACCAGACTCCACAGCGTGACGGGCGCTAGCCAGATCGGTAATTCGGGTGGCGTGCAGGATGGGTACGTCGACCACCCGGCGCACAGCAGCGGCCACAGGGAGGTAGGGCGCCAGCGGCGTTCCGGCTGGCGGTATGGCTTTCGAAAGGCCATCGTCGGTGGACAGCGCTGGTCCGGCGATATTTAGGAAGTCCAGCAGGCCTGAGGTGGCGAGGGTCACGGCTATCTCACAGCAATCCTCCTCATCAAGGCCGCCCAGCTGATCCTCAGTGCCCAACATCCGCAGGCCGACCAACAAACGGCCATCAGCCGCTGTCTGGACTGCTTCGAGAACCTCCATGGTTAGTCGAAGTCGGTTGCCTAACGACCCTCCGTACCCGTCGGTACGAAAGTTCACCAGCGGTGACCAGAACTGGTCCAAGAGGTGACTGGTGGCCAGCAACTCGATCCCGTCCAGGCCCGCCGACGCCGCCCGGCGGGTCGCATCAGCGAAGTCTCCGACTACCCGCCGGATGTCGGACCGCTCCATCTGCTTCGGCCAGAACCGATGCATGGGCTCGCGAACCGGCGACGGCGCGATGGTCGGGAGCCAGTCGCCGTCGTTCGAGACGTTCCGCCTACCCATATGGGTGAGCTGGCACATGACCGCCGCTCCGTGCTGGTGGATCCGTTCGACCATGGCCGCCAGGGGTTCGACGATGGCCTCGGTCCCGAAGTTCAACTGCCCCCACAGCGACGCCGAGTCCACCGACACGTTCGACGACCCGCCGATCATTGTGAGACCGATTCCACCCTTCGCCTTCTCCTCGTGGTACCGCACGTACCTCTCGCTGGGCGTGCCGTCGGTGTTGTAACCCGGGGAGTGGCTGCTGGAGAAGATCCGGTTGCGAAGGCGGAGGCCTCCGAGTTCGAACGGTTCGAGCAGGGGGTCGGTCACCCGACGACCACCCTGTGGGCCAGCAGCGCTTCGTAGTGGGGGGTACTGCGCTCCAGCATCTCGACGAGCCTCTGGTCACCGTCGAGCGGCGGATACTCGGTGGTGGGTCGGCTGATCCCCGTGCTGGCACGAAGGTCGTCGTGCCAAGGCTCAGCGCCCTCGCCGTACCAGCCCACCTCGGGCCGCTCACCCGCCTCCCAGGAGAGCGCCTCGGCCAGGAAGGGGATGCCCACGGCTGCACAGTACGCACGGATTGTGTCTTCCAGCAGGTCCAGTAGGTCGTCAGACGGGATTACCACCGGCGGCGCCCTGAAGCCGACCTGATGCGGGAACAACTTGAAACCCGGATCAGACCACCTTGCGGGCTTCATGGAGGCGGTGTCTAGCAGGTCGCTCCTGGTGCCGACAGGCCTGCTGACCGGCCTGCCGGTCGGTCTCCGGGGCAGAGATGAGAACGGCTCCACACCCCGGCAGGGAGTGCCATCAGACTCCCGGGCTGGCCACGTGTTCCAGGATCGCCGCAACGCACTCCTCTAGTGGGCGGGTGCTGTCCACCGTCATGTCCGGGGCCTCCGGCACCTCGTACGGCGCCGAGATGCCGCTGAACTCCGTGATCTCGCCCGCCCGGGCCCTGGCGTACAGGCCCTTCACGTCACGTTCCTCACAAAGTTCCAGCGGCGTGTCGACGAACACCTCGACGAACGCACCTTCGGGGTGGAGGGCCCGGACGGCGTCGCGGTCTGCCCTGTACGGCGAGATGAAGGCACTCAGGACCACCAGGCCGGCATCCTGGAACAGCCGGCATACCTCGCCGATGCGTCGGATGTTTTCGGTGCGGTCCGCCGGTGAGAACCCGAGGTCACGATTCAGTCCGAACCTCACGTTGTCGCCATCGAGCACGTAGGCGGCCACGCCCCGGGCCACAAGGGCCTCCTCCACGGCAAAGGCCAGCGTGGACTTGCCGGAGCCCGACAGGCCGGTGAACCAGACGGTGCGTCCGGCGTGGCCGAGCATCGAGGTCCTGTCAGCGGCGGCGACCCGCCCCTCGGCCCTCAGGATGTTCGTCGAGACCGGATCAGCGGCCGGCAGGTCAGGCATTCAGGTAGCCCCGCTCCGCCAGTATCTCCATGATGGCGTCCACGCATCCGTCGACGTCGAGAACCGAGGTGTCGACACGCAGGTCCATGTCGGTGGGCCTGTCGTAGGTCGCCGATACGCCCGGGAACTGGGGGATCTCCCCACGGTCAGCGGCCTCGTACATGCCGTTCGCATCACGGTCCCGACAGACCGCCAACGGCGTGTCCACGAACACCTCCACGAACCGCTCCCGGCCAACCAGCTCACGGGCATTCGCCCGGACCTCCTCCTTCGGAGCGACGAGGGCGGCAATGGCGATGATGCCCTGGTTGTTGACCAGCCGGGCCACCTCGGCCACACGACGGAGGTTCTCGGACCGCTCCTGGGAACTGAAGCCGAGGTCCCGGCTGATACCCATGCGTACGTTCTCTCCGTCCAGGCGAATCGTCGTCCTGCCCCGGTCAAAGAGGCGCCTCTCCAGTGCCGTGGCGATGGTCGACTTGCCGGCAGCCGTCAGGCCGGTGAGCAGGACGGTGCAGGGCTGCTGGCCGAACCGGGCGGAGCGCTCGGCTCCGGAGATCGACGACGCCTGGCGGTTGAGGCTGGCGCCGGGCTGGCGGTCCCATGTCGAGGAGGCCCCGATGATCATCCCGGCGGCGACCGTGGCGTTCGACATGCGGTCAACGAGCACAAACGAACCCGTCTGACGGTTCGAGGAGTACGGGTCGAACAGAAGCTCCCTGTCGCTGGTGACTGCACACCGGCCTATGTCGTTCAGGCCGAGCGAGACAGCCTGTTGTTCCTCGAGCGTGTCCACGTCGATGCGGTGTCGGATAGACGCCACAGAGGCGCTGCTGGTGCAGTTCGCCGACTGCAGCAGGTACTGCCTACCGGGCTCAAGGTCCTCGGCTGACATCCAGACGAGCATCGCATCCACCTCGTTGGCCCGACTCGGGGCCTGGTCCACCCCAACCAGCAGGTCGCCGCGGCTGACGTCGATCTCGTCGGCCAGGGTCACCGTCACGGCCCGTCCCGGACCGGCCACCTCGAGGTCGCCGTCGAAGGTCACAATTCGCTCCACTGTGGACCGCATACCTGACGGCAACGCCACCACCTCGTCGCCCGGGCGTAGCACCCCGGACGCTACGGTCCCTGCGAAACCGCGGAAGTCCTGGTCGGGACGCAGCACCATCTGGACGGGCAGGCGTAGGTGGTTCAGGTCCACGCCGGTGGCCACGTCAACGGTTTCCAAGTACTGCATTAGGGGAGGCCCGTCGAACCAGTTGAGGTTGTGCCCGGTGTCGACCACGTTGTCGCCCAGCAGGGCCGACATGGGCAGGAAGTACGGGTCGGCTAGATCGAGGTCGGCGGCAAGTTTCTGGTAGCAGTTCCGGATGTCGTCGAAGGCCTCCTCCGACCAGCCCACCAAGTCCATCTTGTTGACGGCCACCACGACGTTGCGGATGCCCAGCAGGCTGGCGATGTAGCTGTGGCGACGGGTCTGGGCCAGGACCCCCAGCCGGGCGTCGATCAGGATGATCGCCAGTTGGCAAGTTGAGGCGCCGGTGACCATGTTGCGCGTGTACTGCTCGTGGCCGGGGGTGTCGGCGATTATGAACTTCCGGCAGGTGGTGGAGAAGTACCGGTAAGCCACGTCGATCGTGATCCCCTGCTCCCGCTCGGCCTTCAGGCCGTCCATGAGCAGCGCCAGGTCGATCTGCCCACCGGCCGAGCCCATGATCGAGGAATCGGCCTCCAGGTCGGCCAGATGGTCCTCGTAGATCATCTTGGAGTCGTGGAGGAGTCGCCCGATGAGGGTGGACTTGCCGTCGTCGACGCTGCCGCAGGTCAGGAGACGCAGCAGGTCCTTGCGCTCGTGCTCGGCCAGGTAGGCCTCGATGTCGGCGGCTATGAGGTCGGAGGCATGGGACATCTAGAAGTACCCCTCCCGCTTCTTCTCCTCCATCGATCCCGACTGGTCGTGGTCGATGATCCGGCCCTCCCGCTCCGACCGGCTGGCCAGGAGCATCTCCTGGATGATCTCCGGAAGTGTCGTGGCCGTGGACTCCACGGCACCGGAGAGCGGATAGCAGCCCAGTGTCCGGAAGCGCACCGAACGAACCTCGGGTTCTTCGCCATCAGTGAAGCGGAACCGGTCGTCGTCAACCATGATGAGCGTTCCGTCGCGTTCCACGACCGGCCTGGGCGCCGAGTGGTAGAGCGGCACGATCGGGATGCCCTCGAGGTGGATGTACTGCCAGACGTCCAGTTCGGTCCAGTTGCTGATCGGGAAGACCCGGATGCTCTCTCCGCGATCTACCCGTCCGTTGTAGATGTCCCAGAGTTCCGGTCGTTGATTCTTGGGATCCCACCGGTGGAAGCGGTCTCGGAAGCTGAAGATCCGTTCCTTGGCCCGGGACTTCTCCTCGTCACGGCGGGCGCCACCGAACGCAGCGTCGAAGCGACCGGCGTCTAGGGCCTGCTTGAGGGCCTGGGTCTTCATGATGTCGGTGTAGTTCCGGGACCCGTGGTCGAAGGGGTTGATCCCGCCGGCGACACCATCGGGATTGGTGTGGACGATCAGGTCCAGATCCAATTCGGCGGCGGTTCGATCCCGGAACTCGATCATCTCCCGGAACTTCCAGGTGGTGTCGACGTGTAGCAGCGGGAAAGGGATCCGCCCGGGAAAGAACGCCTTGCGAGCGACGTGCAGGAGCACCGAGGAGTCCTTGCCGATGGAGTACATCATCACCGGTCGCTCGAACTGGGAGACCACCTCGCGCATGATGTGGATTGCCTCGGCCTCGAGTTGGCGGAGGTGGGTGAGACGCAGCTCGGAAGGCAGGGTCGCAGTCGGGGCACTCACGCCGTAAAGGCTACGGCGGAGCGGCCCGCACCGAGAAGATCCGGACGACCGGTAGTCGGTCGATCGGGGCAACCGGCCTGTATTGGGGAGCTGGCAAGGGTCGCCGGACAGTGGCCCGGAGGATTAGCGGCCGCCGCCACGCTTTCCTAGTGTCCGGCCCATGCCAGGCCCCACCCCGGAACACGTAGACGTCCTGATCGTAGGAGCCGGGATTTCCGGCATCGGCGGTGCCGTCCATCTACAGGACCGGTGCCCCGGCACGACCTTCGCCATCTTCGAGGGTCGGCCGGACATCGGCGGCACCTGGGACCTGTTCCGGTACCCGGGCGTCCGATCCGACAGCGACATGCACACCCTCGGCTTCCGCTTCAAGCCGTGGGAACACGAGAAGTCGATCGCAGACGGCCCGGTCATCCTGGACTACCTGCGTGAGACGGTCACCGAACACGACCTGGAACGCCACATCCGCTTCGGGCACCGGGTTCTACGGGCCGAATGGTCGAGCGACAACTCCCGATGGACTGTCACGGCCAGGCGCACCGGCCCCGACACCGGGATTGAGCAGACGGTCACGATGACCTGCGGATTCTTGTACATGTGCTCCGGGTACTACAGCTACCGCGAGGGATACACGCCGGAGTTCAAGGGCCGGGATCGCTACAGGGGGACGGTCATCCATCCCCAGGAATGGCCCGAGGACCTGGACTTCGGCGAAAAGAGGGTGGTCGTGATCGGGTCGGGAGCGACGGCCATGACTCTCATCCCGGCCATCGCCGACGACGTGGCGCACATCACGATGCTCCAACGCTCCCCCACCTACGTGGTGTCCCGGCCGTCCAGGGACGCCTTTGCCAACAACCTCCGTCGCTTCCTGCCCGACAGGCTCGCCTACGCCATCACCCGAAAGAAGAACGTCTTCCGACAGGGCCTCGTCTACCGCAAGACCCGAACCCAGCCCGAGAAGATCAAAGAGCTCCTCATCGGCGGCGTGCGGGCGGGCCTGGGACCCGACTACGACGTAGACACCCACTTCACACCCACGTACAACCCATGGGACCAGCGCCTCTGCCTCATCCCGGACGGGGACCTGTTCAAGGCGATCCGCTCCGGGAAGGCATCGGTGGTGACCGACCACATCGACACCTTCACCGAGACGGGGATCCGCCTCCAGTCCGGAGGGGAGCTGGAAGCCGACATCATCGTGACAGCGACTGGCCTGAGCCTGGTCACCCTCGGGGAAATGGACTTCGTCGTGGACGGCGAACCGGTGGACTTCGCCCAGACCTGGACCTACCGGGGCCTCGCCTACTCCGGCGTACCGAACCTCGTGTCGTCGTTCGGTTACGTCAACGCCTCATGGACACTGAAGGCGGACCTCACCTACGAGTATGTCTGCCGGCTTGTGAAGCACATGGAAGAGATCGGAGCCACCCGCTGCGTGCCGCTACTCCGCCCTTCGGACGCCGACATGCCGCAACGCCCTTGGATAGACGATTTTCCGGCCGGATACATGAAGCGGTCCATGCACCTGCTTCCCCGGCAGGGCGACCGGGCTCCCTGGTTGAACACCCAGGACTACGCCCGTGACGTGAAGATGATCCGTCGTGCGGCCATCGACGACGGCGTCATGGCCTTCGATGCCCCGGACCGAGAGTTCGTCGGGACTGGTTGACCGGAACCGGCTAGATGCCCCCTGGCGCCGATGCGGCCTGGGAACACACCCGCCTTTCATGGCGCCATGACCTACGAGCCAGACAGTTGCCAACCGTGACGTCGCGGCCAGTCCATCGCATGGTGTGGCGTCCTGATCAATTTGTCGCCCACCGTGGTGCATGGAGCCCGTATGTCCCACAATGGAACCATGCGCATCGCTGCCGTCCAGGCTTCGCCCGTGTTCTTGGACCGGGCCGCCACCATCGGTGTGGTCCTCGAACGTCTCGCCGAAGCGGGAACCGGGGGTGCCGACCTGGTTGCCTTCCCCGAGGTCTTCATTCCCGGTTATCCGGTCTGGCTGGACCTGACCAACGCAGCCGCCTGGGAGGACCCGGACCAGCAGGAGACCTACGCCCGCTACGTCGACCAGGCCGTAGAGGTCCACGGAACCGAGTTCGGACAGGTCGTAGAGGCCGTCCGAGATACCGGCGCGTTCGCCTACGTCGGGGTCGTGGAGCGTGCTGCCTCAGGCAGCTCCGTGTACTGCTCTCTGGTGGCCATAGACCCGTTGAACGGGATCGTGGGCGTGCACCGAAAGATGAAACCCACCTACGGCGAGCGTCTTGTGTGGGCCGACGGGGACGGTGCCGGTCTGGTGGCCCACCGGCACCGGGGCGCCACGCTCACCGGCTTGAACTGCTGGGAGAACTGGATGCCGCTGGCCCGCACCGCCATGTACGCCACCGGTTCGGAGGTGCACGTCGCCGCATGGCCCGGCTCGGTCGGCCTCACGGAGGACATCACCCGCTTCGTCGCCAGAGAGGGACGCCTCTTCGTGATCAGCGTCGGAGCCCTCTACTGTTCCGATGACCTTCCCGACGACTTTCCGCTGAAGGACCAGCTCCCCGACGGCGTGCGCTACCACAACGGCGGGACCTGCATAGCCGGGCCGGACGGCCGCTGGATCGTGGAACCGGTCAACGGCGAGGATGGCATCGTGTGGGCCGACCTGGACCTTGACGAGGTTCGACGGCAACGCCAGAACTTCGATCCGACCGGCCACTACTCGCGTCCCGACATCCTGCATCTCGAGGTGGATCGAACCCGTCTCGCCCCCTGAAAGACGGCGACCAACCTGATAGATGGCCAGGAGCGCTACGACGGCCAGCACCACGCTGTGCATCAGAAGGAACGGGAGGATCAGGGCCGTGGCGCTTGCGTCCTCAAGGTGGAGATCCACATCCACGCCAAATCCTTCGTGTTCCCTGCCTGCATGCCTGCTTCAGCCGAACCTGCCGGTCCGCTTCCCACGGCAGTACCGCCCCCGCAGAGGAGGGTTTCCCCAGATCCTTCAGGGGTTAGCGTTCCTGCGTGGAACTCGTGGTGACGGCGACAGCGCGCGATGGAGCCGGCATCGCTCGGACCGAGGACGGTCGGGTCGTGTTCGTGGAAGGGGCCCTGCCCGGCGAAACGGTCATCACTGAAATTCTCGATGTCCAGAAGCGCTGGTCGCGCGGCCGGGTCCTCGAGGTACTGGAGGCATCACCCATCCGGGTGGCCGTGCCGTGTGCCCACCGCCTGGAGGGATGTGGTGGCTGCGACCTACTCCACGTGGACCCCGGGCACCAGCTGGCCATGAAAGCCGAAATCGTCGTCGAGCAGTTGCGGCGGGCCGGCATCGATGCGCCCGAGGCGAAGCTCCGTCCGCTTCTCGACGACCACGGTCGGACCACGGTGCGCGCCGCCGTGATGGACGGACGGGCCGGCTACCGGATGGGTGGCTCCCACGACGTCGTGATCCCCCAGACCTGCCAGGCCGTCGACCCCCTGGCCGAGCAGCTCCTGGTGGACGGGCGGTTCGGCGAGGCCGCCGAGGTCACGATCAGGGTAGGCAACCGCACCGGCGAGCGCCTGGTGCTCGTTGAGGGCGACCCGTCAGGAGTGTCCGTTCCGGATGACGTCCGCGTTGTCAGCGCCGACGAGTTGACCGGGGGTCGCCGGGCCTGGATACACGAAGAGGCTGCCGGCCGTCGCTGGCGGATCTCAGCCCGATCGTTCTTCCAGAACCGTCCGGCCGGCGTGGATGCGCTCGTGGAGGTGGTCGCCGAGATGGTCGACGATCTGGGTGCCAACGGCCCGATGGTCGACGCCTATGCCGGTATCGGGATTTTCGCCGGCACTATCGGGCAGGGTCGAGACGTCCACGCAGTCGAGCGCGGCAAGGATTCGCTCGCCGACGCCCGGATCAACCTCGACGAGAATCGGGTGAAGATCGTCCGGTCAGCGGTCGAAAGCTGGAAGGCGGTACGGGCATCGGTCGTGGTTGCCGATCCCGCACGTGAAGGGCTCGGGAAGGCCGGCGTGGAGGTCCTCTCAGGGTGCCACCCGGAACTGTTCGTACTGGTCAGCTGTGACCCCGGGTCCTTCGCCCGCGATGCGGGCCTACTTGCTGGCGCCGGGCTACGACTCGACCGCCTGACGGTGGTGGACCTCTTCCCCGGAACCTCCCATGTGGAAACCGTCGGAGCGTTCATACCTGGGTGAAGGTCCCGTTCGGGACAGCATCGGCCGTCGCGAACTACCGTCGCGTCATGGACATTGAGGAAGTCAGGGCCTACCTGGCCAAGGAGCATGGTCTCGCCACGGTCAGCACAACACAAGCCGACGGACGCGTGCTGTCCAGCGTCGCCAACTGCGGGGTGATCAACCATCCAATCACCGGTGCGCCTTGCGTGGCCCTCGTCTCAGTCGGTGGCGCTGCCCGGCTGGGCCATGTCCGTCGCGGCTCCCAGATAACCATCGCCATACGTCGCGACTGGGCGTGGCGGTCGGTAACCGGTCCAGCCGACATCATCGGAGCTGGCGACCTGCCTGACGGCCTTGACGCCGAAGCCCTGCGGCTCTTGCTGCGCGAAGTGTTCCAAGCAGCAAGCGGCACCCATGACGACTTCGACGAATTCGACCGGGTCATGGCTGACGAAGGCCGAGTGGCAGTCTTCGTTACTCCAGAGCGAATCCTGGGCAACTACTGACGACCGACGAAGTGACCTCTGCACCCTTTCGTGGGTGCCTTCACGCCTACGAACGCACACCTACCTGGTGGCGTGGTACCAGGCCGATCGCATTTCGGGCTCGGGCAACGCTGCGAACTGTGGATACGGGGTGTCGAGGAACTTGAGGGCACCCACTGGAGTACAGGGCCACCGCCTGCCGTTGCTCGTCGAGTGACGGTCGTCCAACTCCCCTATTGGCCCGCCACGTAGGGCCGGCACAGCGGAACACGATGCATACTGCTGTCTCATGTCGGTGATCTACGCGGTGTTTTCGACATTTGCGATTGGATTTAGTGACTTCTTGGCGTCCGACGTAATAAAGCGGGTGCGTTCCCACGAGGTCACTTCTACGGTGATGCTCGCCGGCGTCGTGGTAACGGCGGTCGCCGCCGTCTTCTGGTCTGGCAACCCCACAACCTCCGACCTGTTGTACGGGGGGTTAGCCGGGGCCACCAACGGTGTCGGCATCTTGTTGTTGTTCGTCTCCTACTCCCGCGGATCATTGCGATCCTCGGCACCGGCTGCAGCAGTGGCGATGGCTGGCGTTCCGGTGTTTTGGGACATTCTCGTCTCGGG
>JAAZXC010000080.1 GCA_014240365.1 Acidimicrobiales bacterium
AGATCCCGACCTGTGGCCATTTCGCGCCATGGGCCGCGCTATCCCGCCCGAGTAGCTCAGTTGGTCAGAGCAGGCGCCTTGTAAGCGTCAGGTCGTCGGTTCGAATCCGACCTCGGGCTCCGATCCCAGCCGGCGGCACCGTCGCCGGTTGCGGGCTCAGGGACGGCGCCGGGCCACCTCGAAGAGGGCAATAGCGGCCGCCGCCGACACGTTCAGAGAGCCCAGGACCCCACCAAGGGGAATGTAGGCAATGGTGTCGCAGCGTTCCCGCACCAGACGTGAGAGACCCGAACCCTCAGCTCCCAACACAAGGGCCACGGGCTCGTCGGCAACCGTCAGGTCATGGATGGCGGCCTCGCCCCCGGCGTCCAGACCCACCGACCACACGCCAGCGTCCGCCAGTCGCCCCAGGGCCTTGGGCAGACCTGCCACCCTCGTCATCCGGAGGTGCTCGATTGCGCCGGCCGCGGACTTGGCGACCGCGGCGGTCACCCCCGCTGCACGGTGTCGCGGCAGGATCACCCCGGTCACACCGGCGCACTCAGCCGACCTCAGGATCGCCCCGAGGTTCCCCGGGTCGGTCACGCCATCGAGCAGCAGCAGGAACGGGTCGCAGCCCTGGGCGTCGGGCCGAAGGAGGTCCTCCAGGTCATGCTCGTAGAGGGGTTGGGCCATTGCCAGGACGCCCTGTGGCGCGTGGGTGTGGGCCATCGACTCGAACTTGGAACGCGAAACCTCACGGATGGTGACCTTGGCCTCGTCGGCCAGGTCGATGATGTCATCCAGGATCGGAGCCGGATCCAGGTCGCCCGCGAGGATGACCTCACGTGTCCGACGGGTACCAGCCAGCAGCAACTCCCTGACCGCCTGACGGCCCTCCACCTGGTCGCCACCCAGTCCCTTCGCAGCGGCGTCGGACCGGTTGCCCATCGGGGTGCTCCCCCGCTGACCCGGCCCCCTCGCTCCGGGGCGTCCACCGGGACGGCCCTGGGAACCACCGCGACCGGGTGGGCCCGACCGTCCACCACCAGCGGGCCTACCACCACGGCCACCGGCCTTGGGGCCGCCGGGACCGCCACGCTTCTGACCCTTCGGGCCACCGGGACCGCCACGCTTCTGTCCCCTGGGGCCACCCGGCCCGCCACGCCCCGGTGCTCCTGGACTGCTCACGACCGGCCCCCGTCACGCTGGAGGAGGGCAACTGCGAAGCAGGCCACGCCCTCCTGTCGACCAATTGCGCCAAGGCCTTCAGCCCGCCGTCCCTTGACCGACACCGGTGCACCGACCGCCGCCGAGAGGGCGTCGCGCATGTCGTCACGACGCGGCGCCAGCCTGGGCACCTCCAGCACCACCGTGCAGTCCACGTTCGCCACCTCCCACCCCTCGGACACCACAGCGGCGACCGTGTCGACCAGTAACGCCATACTGTCGGCGCCGGCATGCGCAGGATCGGTGTCCGGGTAGCGCTGCCCGATATCTCCGAGGCCCGCCGCCCCCAGCAGGGCATCTATGACCGCGTGGGCGACCGCATCGGCATCGCTGTGGCCAACAAGGCCCGGGCCGTCGAAGGCGACCCCGCCCAGCACCATGCGCCGGTCCGGGTCATCGCTGAACGGATGAATGTCGAACCCCTGGCCGACGCGGATCTCAAGCATCCGACGAGCCTGCCACGATTCGTTCCAACTCCAGCCGTGCCAGGTCCAGGTCTGCAGGGCGGGTGATCTTCAGGTTCGACGCTTCGCCCTCCACCACCATCACTGCGCCGCCGGCTGCTTCCACGAGGGTGGCGTCGTCGGAGGCCTCTCCGCCACCGGCGTGGGCGGACCGGAGGCGCTCAGCGTTGAAGCCCTGCGGGGTCTGGACGGCTATCACGCCATCGCGTGCCATGACCCTTCCGTCCGCTGTCCGCAGGGAATCAGTCACGGGAACCCCGGGGACCACGGCGACGGCACCGGCAAGGACCGCGTCCACGACCCGCCTGAAGAGATCGGGCGTGGCAAGGGGCCGTGCCCCGTCATGGACGAGCACCACCCCGGCATCATCGGGCACCGCTGCCAGGCCGCAGCGCACCGACTCCGACCGGGTAGCCCCGCCGTCGACGATCGCCTCCACCCGCTCCAGACCGGACAGGACCCCGGAGACCTCGGCACGCCGCCCGGCCGACACCACCACGACCACGCCGGCCGACACCGCCGACGCCGAGGCGACCGACCGGGCCAGAACCGCCATCCCGGACAGGTCCGCCAACTGCTTGTCGCCGCCGAAGCGCGTCCCGCTCCCGGCTGCGACCACCACCGTCCACGTGCTCACCGGCGACTCCCGGATCCGCGGCTATCGCAGCCTGCTCCCGGGCACGCTGGCGTCGATGACGCAGGGGGATACCACATCTCACTAGCATGGCAATTCACATGCCGGACACCACACTCATGAGCGAGACCATCCTTTTTGCCGAGCTGGACGACGACGCCCTGGCGAAGGTCGTGGAAGCCGGCCGGGACCTCGAGATGCGCCGCGGCGACCTGCTGTTCAGGGAAGGCGACGACCCCGACGAACTCTTCGTGGTCGTGTCCGGTCGCATCGCCATAGCCAACAAGTCGATCGACGGCCGGGAATCGATGGTGGCCCTCATGGAGGAGGGCGACCTCTTCGGCGAGATGGGCCTCTTCGACGGCCGGGGCCGATCCGCAGAAGCCAGGGCACTCGAAACATCCGTGGTCACGGCCGTGCCCTACGGCCCGGTGCGCAACCTCTACGAGAACGACCCGGCCCTCCTGTGGCGGGTTGTGGCCATGCTGGCCGGCCGGCTCCGCACCATGGACGTCGCCCTTGCCGATTCAGTGTTCCTGGACGTGACCGGGCGGACGGCCAAGCGACTGCTGGACCTGGCCGGCGAAGACGACGAGTTCTCCCTTCCGATCACGCAGGAGGAGTTGGCCGGCATGGTCGGCGCCTCACGCGAGAGGGTCAACAAGGCGATCGCCTCATTCATCCGGCTGGGCTGGATCGAACAGATCGACCGGACCTACCGCATCACGAACCGCCAACAACTGACCATCCGGGCCCGCTGAGGCCACCGGAGTCGGTCGGTCGGGCTCAGGCCCCCAGCCAGTCCACAACCCGCTGCCATGCATCGGCAGCGTCTTGGGCCCGATGGGCCGGACGGCTCGGATCATGCACGAAGCCATGGTCCGCACCCGCGTAGCGCACCACAGTCGCACCGGTGGCTTCAAGCTCGTCGACGTGGTCGGGAGGCGTCCAGGCATCCTGGACTCCGATCACGGCAAGGACGGACGCCGCATCACCTGCGGCCAGCGCATCGAGGGGCTCACCCTGGCCCGCACCATGCCACTGCTCCGGAACCCGGATCATCCCGTAGAAGGGGCAGTGGGCCTTGAAGCGCCCGGTGGCCACGGCCTTGAGGACGTACATGCCGCCCATGCAGAAGCCGAGGATGCCGACCGTTTCGGCACCGGTCAGGTCCGCTGCGGCCACCGCATCGCCAAGCACCCTGTCGTCCTCCAGCGATGAGCCGGCGGCCAGGCGATTTGCCACGTCGAGGTCCTCCCGCCCGGCAAAGAGCTCAAACGCCGCCACCGACCAGCCCTGTTCGAGAGCCAGGCGCTCCACGAGGTCGTCGAACAGTGGCCGCATCCCCATGATGTCAGGAACCACGACCAGCCCCCTGGGCGACGGCCCAGTTGGTGGATGCACCAGCTCAACGTCGGTTCCGGATCGAAGTTGCGTACGCATGCCCCCTGCCTAGTGCACGGGTCACGTACCGGGGGGCATCAGGCCGGTGGCCCGGACCGCCTCCGAGAGTGTCCCCACTCGCACGACCTCGAGGCCGGGCGGCGGATCGGGTGCCGAAGCCGGAATGACCGCCTTGCGGAACCCGAGTCGGTGGGACTCCTGGAGGCGTCGCTCCATGCCCGCCACCTGCCGGACCTCGCCACCAAGACCCACCTCGCCGACGACCACGACGTCGTCCCCGAGATGGCGGCCGGTGGTTGCGGAAACCACGGCCAGGGCCAGCGGGAGGTCAGCGGCCGGCTCGGCCACGTGAACGCCGCCCACCACCGTGGCGTACACATCCAGCGCCCCGAGGTCGACGCCGGCGCGACGCTCCAGCACCGCCAGCAGGAGGGCCAGCCGACGGGGATCTAGGCCTCGCGGCGACCGACGGGGGTGCTGCGTGGTAGCCCGCACGACCAGCGCCTGGACCTCCACCAGTAACGGCCGGTGGCCCTCCAGGGTCGGCAGCACCACAGACCCGGCCACATCGGGAGCACGATCGGCAAGGAACAGCCGGCTTGGGTCGTCCACCGAGAGCAGGCCATCGGCCCTCATCTCGAACAGGCCGACCTCATCGGTGCGGCCGAACCTGTGCTTGACCACCCGCAGCATCCGCAGGGCGTGGTGGCGATCACCCGTCAACTCCAGGACCGTGTCCACCACGTGCTCGAGGAGCTTCGGCCCGGCCAGTGAACCATCCTTGGTGACATGGCCGACCAGGAGGGTCGCCATGCCCCGGGCCTTGGCCTCGACCACCAGGCGTTGGGCGCAGCCACGTACCTGACTGGCCGAACCCGGTGATCCGGTATCGGCCGCCAGGTGCACCGTCTGGACGGAATCCACGATGAGGAGGTCGGGCTGGAGGCGATCGGCATGAGCCAGGATCGCCTCGACCGACGCGTCGCCGGCCAGCCAGAGGTCCTCCAGCACGGCACCCAGGCGGTCAGCCCTGAGACGGACCTGGAAGGCCGACTCCTCGGCGCTAACCAGCAGGACCCGTCCGCCTGCACGGACCCGGGCAGCGGCCAGCTGCAGGGTGAAGGTGGACTTGCCGATCCCGGGCTCGCCACCCAGGAGTGTCACCGAGCCGGGAACCATGCCACCACCGAGGCACCGGTCGGCCTCGGCCATCCCGGTGGGCACCGTTGTCGCCGCCCCGGACTCCAACTCCGTAATCGGCTGCACGGCACCCAGCTGTGCCACCGTGGCAAGCGATGCGCTGGTCTCGACCAGGGCGTTCCAGGCCGAACACGAGGTGCAGCGGCCCACCCACTTCGCATGGGTGGCGGCGCATGATCCGCAGGTGTACGGATGGGTACGGGTGGCTGTGCGTGTCGGCATGGGCCGAACGCTACGGACCCGGTGTGACAGGAGCCGGAGCTCAGGTCTCCCTGGTGCGGAACAGGTCGGCGAAACCGTCGATCACCGGGTGGCCGAAGTCGGCAGGCACCAGGGCCGTGCCACGCAGCAGCACCGTTGACATGCCGAGCCCACGGGCCGCCTCCAGCGTCGAGGGATCCGAATCGATCAGCAGCATGTCACCGAACGCCACCCCGGACATGCGCCGCAGGGCCTCGAACATGGCCTGGCTGGGCTTGCGTGCCCCGACCCCGCCCGAGGCGACCCACGGCTCGATCCTGCCCTCCAGGGCGAACCTCCGGCGCAGCAGCTCCGACCAGGCCAGCATCGCGTTGGTGAGGCACGCCACCGGCATCGACCGCTGTTCCATCCGATCCAGGAACGGCAGCACGTCGGCACGCATCCTGACCCTGGAGAGGTAGGCGGCATCCAACGCCTCCACGGAACCGGCGACCCCGACCGATGCCCAGAAGTCCTCGCTGGACATCTGTCCCAGGCTGGCCGCCCGGTAGCGATCAGCCACCTCGCCGGGGTCCACGACACCACCCTGCTCCCGCACGAACGGGACGAGCAGGCCCTCCGGATCCCCACCGGCATCCCAGACCACGCCGATCCCACCCAGAACGACGAGGCGCAGCTCACGTCGGGGCGGCTCAGCAGGGGCAGGTGGTTCCTCCACGATCTCGGTGGAACGTCGACGCGGCGGTGTCCGACCAACTGTGCGGTCCGGGACACCGCGACGCGCCCTCAGCATGCGGACCGCCTGGAACGCCACCACCAGGAGGAGGAGGCCCCCTGCGATCACCGAGATCGTCATCCACATCCTGGGCGCACGGTCCTCCAACACCCCGGTCGCGTGGAACAGGGTCGGCGACCGGTCGCCGAGATCGACACTCCAGCGCGCAATCTGTTCGCTGGCACCGGTTCCGTCGTCGACCCGACTGGTCGGCAGGACAGCCACCAGCACCAGGGCGAAGGAATCGGCGGGGGCACACACGGCCTCCCCGCAACCGGCGAGCAGGGCCAGCTCGGCTTCAGTGCGGGCGAACGGCAGGCCGTCGAGGAGTTCGGCCAGTGCCGGATCGGCCAGCAGGTCCATGCCCTCGGACAGGTCCACGACTCCCGTGAGGCGCCAGGTGGTCCGGGCGAACGACCGCTCACGCACCAGTAGTACATCCCGGAACGCCGTCGGGCCGGCCACCTCGGCAAGGACCCCGCCAAGACGGTCGGGCGAATCGAACCTCTTGACCGCCGACATGCGGCCCACGCCCCAACCGTCGGTTGTGGGTCCGACCACCTCCCAGCCGGCCGCCTCGAGGTCGTCTACACGCACCCGGTCGTCGAAGCCACTCAGGGCATCGACAGCCGCCCCATCCAGCTCAAGGCCGACCGCAACGGTTCCGGAACCATCCTCGGACACCTCGACGGTGACCGTGGCCTCCACACGACAGGCCGACAACACGACCACGAACGCGACCAGAAACAGCAGTCGTCCGACCACACGACGGACCATTGGCTTCACTACCGGCTCCCTGGAATCCGGACGAACCCGGAACGGTCTGACTACTCGACGCCCTCGACCGCCAACTCGACGGTCGGCGGCTCGAAGCCAGCAACGGAACGGAACACAATGGTCCTGCCATCAGGAGCGTCCGGATCGTCCGGGGTCTCCTCCACGTCCACGACGACGATGTCGCCAGCCGTGAACTCCTTCTGGAGCAGGAGTTCCGAGAGGGGATCCTCGATCAGCCTCTGGATGGCGCGCCGCAACGGACGGGCACCCATCGTCGGGTCGTAACCCTGCGTGGCCAGGTGGGTCTTGGTGGCCTCCGTGAGCTCGAAGCCCATGCCCTGACCGGCCAACTGGACGCCCAACCGTGCGATCATGAGGTCCACGATGCGCGTCACCTCGGGCACCGAGAGCTCGTGGAAGACAATCGTGTCGTCGATCCTGTTCAGGAACTCGGGCTTGAAGTGCGCCTTCAGGGCATCCTGCACCTTCGCCTTCATGCGCTCGTAGCTGACGGCCTCGTCAGCCTTGGTGAACCCCAGGTTCGCCTTGCGCAGGTCGGCCGTACCGAGGTTCGACGTCATGATCAGGACCGTGTTGCGGAAGTCCACGCTGCGGCCCTGGGCGTCGGTGAGGCGTCCCTCCTCCAGGATCTGGAGCAGGGTGTTGAAGACGTCGGGGTGGGCCTTTTCGACCTCGTCGAAGAGCACCACGGAGAACGGCTTGCGGCGGACGGCCTCGGTCAGTTGGCCACCCTCCTCGTACCCCACGTACCCGGGAGGAGAACCCACGAGTCGGCTGACCGTGTGCTTCTCCATGTACTCGGACATGTCCAGGGCAATGAGGGAGGCATCGTCACCGAACAGGAACTCGGCGAGGGTCTTGGACAACTCCGTCTTGCCCACCCCGGAAGGGCCGAGGAAGATGAACGATCCCGACGGACGCTTCGGATCCTTTAGGCCGGCGCGGGTGCGACGGATGGCCTGGCTGACCGCCCTGATGGCGTCCTCCTGGCCGACTACCCGCTTGTGGAGCTCGTCCTCCATCTTGAGGAGCTTCTGGGTCTCCTCCTCGGTCAGCTTGTAGACGGGGATACCCGTCCAGAGCGAGAGGACCTCGGCAATGGCCTCCTCGTCGACCTCGTCGAACAGGTCCACACCGGCGGAACGGACCTCGGTCTCCTTGGCCTGCTTGCGAACCAGGAGTTCCTTCTCGCTGTCACGCAGGCGGCCGGCCTCCTCGAAGTCCTGTGCCTCCACCGCTGCCTTCTTGCGCTGGACCACCTCGGACAGGTCGGCCTCGACCTCGCGGAGGTCCTCCGGCGTATGCATCCGCTTGATGCGTAGGCGGGAACCGGCCTCGTCAATGAGATCGATGGCCTTGTCCGGCAGGTGCCGGTCCGAGATGTAGCGGTCGGCGAGGTTGGCGGCGGCTACCAGAGCCTGGTCGGTGATCGTCACCCGGTGGTGGCTCTCGTAGCGCTCCCGGAGCCCCTTCAGGATCTCGATCGTGTGGGGAACCGTGGGCTCCTCCACCTTGACCGGCTGGAAGCGTCGCTCCAGGGCGGCGTCCTTCTCGAAGTGCTTGCGGTATTCATCCAGCGTGGTCGCCCCGATGGTCTGCAACTCGCCACGGGCCAGCATCGGCTTCAAGATAGAAGCGGCGTCGATGGCCCCCTCGGCGGCACCCGCACCCACCAGGGTGTGGATCTCGTCGATGAACAGGATGATGTCGCCACGGGTCCTGATCTCCTTGAGGACCTTCTTGAGTCGCTCCTCGAAGTCACCGCGGTAGCGACTCCCGGCGACCAGAGCACCCATGTCCAGCGTGTAGAGCTGCTTGCCATGGATGGTCTCGGGGACGTCGTCATTGACGATCATCTGGGCGAGGCCCTCGACGATGGCGGTCTTGCCCACGCCAGGCTCGCCGATGAGCACCGGGTTGTTCTTGGTGCGGCGCGACAGGATCTGCATGACCCTCTCGGTCTCCCGGGACCGGCCGATCACCGGATCCAGCTTCTTGTCGCTGGCGGCCTGCGTGAGGTTGCGGCCGAACTGGTCCAGGACGAGTGACCCCGAAGCGGAGTCACCGCCACCACCAGCGGTCGCACCGGTCTTCTCCGAAGACCCTGAGGAACCCTGACCCGACCCTGCGTAGCCGGAGAGCAGCTGGATGACCTGCTGGCGGACCCTGGAGAGGTCTGCACCCAGCTTGACCAGGACC
>JAAZXC010000081.1 GCA_014240365.1 Acidimicrobiales bacterium
AGCAGCATCAGGTTCCCCACGTTTAGCGTGGTAGCCACGTTGACCAGCTGTTCAGCTACCGAGGTCGGCGACCCAATGACCACGTACCCGCGCTCGACCATCTCATCGAACGTGAAGCTGCCGTCAGTCGACGACCCCGTCGGAGCCTTCTTCCTGCCGGCCGACCGTGCGGCGGCCCGGGACACCATGCCCTCCACCCCGGCCCGGACCGTGGCCTCTGTCTGGTAGCCCGGCGGGTCGGCAAACGGCGGGTACAGGTGCAAACACCGGTTGAAGAAGTACTCGGCGGGCTCCCGGTACAACCGGCGGGCCTCAGCGTCAGTGTCGGCCACCCCGACGAACTGGATGAAGCCAGCCTGGAAGGGGTTGGGTTCCCTGCCGAGCGCTGCCATCCGATCCCAGAATCCCTTCATCGTGGCCTGGCCTGCCTTGTACCCGAAGTACGAGAGGTAGGAGTAGACGTAGTCCATCTCGGCACACCACTCCCAGGTCTCCACCGAGCCGCCACCGGGGATCCAGATGGGTGGGTGGGGGTCCTGCATCGGCCTCGGCCACGGGTTCACGTACCGCAACTTCGTATAGGTGCCATTGAAGGCGAACGGCTCGTCGGCCGTCCAGGCCTGCATCACCAGGTCGTGTGCCTCGTGGTACCGCTCCCTCAGGGTGGCGGGGTTCATCCCGTAGGCGAAGCATGTGTCCATCGGGGTTCCGACCGGGAATCCGGCCACCAGGCGACCACCGGACAGCCCATCGATCATGGCCATCTCCTCGGCCACCCGGATGGGAGGGTTGTAGAGGGCCAGGGAGTTGCCCATGACCACGATGGCGGTGTCATCGGTGGAACGGGCCAGCGCCGATGCCATGAGGTTCGGACTGGGCATCAGCCCGTAGGCATTGGAGTGGTGCTCGTTCACACAGATCCCATCGAACCCGCAGGCAGCCGCGTGCTCCAGCTCGTCCAGGTAGTCGTGGTAGGCGCGATGGCCCACGGCCGGGTCGTAGAGGGACGGGTCGATGTCAACCCAGACCGACCGGTGGTCCTCACGAAACCCCTCCGGGAGCTCCGGGTAGGGCATCAGGTGGAACCACAGGGCCTTCATCCGGCGATCCTCCCCCGGTTCGACAAACCGGGTCCAACCCGGCCCCGGATCACCCCGGGCCCAGCACCCGCGGGAGGTCGGCCAGGCGGTCGATTACGTGGTCGGCCTCGGCCCCGTCCTCCGGGTCGTCGACCACGCCGCGGAATCGGACCGTCGACATGCCCATGGCCCGGGCACCGGCCACGTCGGTCCGCTTCAGATCCCCAACATGGGCAGCGGTCGCCGGATCACCTATTCCCAGGCCGTCAAGGGCCGCAGCGAAGATCGCCGGGTCGGGCTTGTAGACGCCGACCTCGTCGGAGAAGGCGGCGAACGTGACGTGCTGGAGGATGCCGTAGGCGTCGAGGTATGTCCTCAGGTGCCGTCCGGTTGCCAGCGCCGTGTCCGAGATGATGCCAACGGCGACTCCGGTCGCCGCCACTGCGGACAGGACGTCTGCGGCGTCGGCCACCGGCGCCACCTTCAACTCGTAGGACGCTGCCTCGAAAGCTGCAGCCAGAGCATCCCGATCTTCCGAGGTCAAACGGTCGCCGAAGGCGGTGAAGCAGTCGGCGAGGGCTTCGGTAGGGCCGTACTGGCGTCCGGCCCTCCACTCCTCGTCGAACCGGTCTGGGAGCATCGAAAGCGTCCCGTGGAGGAGGTCAGCGTCGATCTCCAGACCCCGTTCGTCAACCACCTCGCTCCAGAAACGGCTCCGGATCTCGACTGCACCCGGGCTGCTGGTGAGGAGGGTGTTCCACAGGTCGAAGGTGACCGCACGGATCTTCGCCATCTGGAGATGTGCCCTGGCTGAACGGGGTTGCGGGTCAGGCGCGGCAGACGCCGTCGGCCACCGCAGCTGCCGCCACGGCCTCGGCCACCCGGTACGGCACCAACTTGTCGAACACCGACGGCACCACGAAGTCCGAGGCCAGGTCCGCATCGGACACCGAGTCCGCAATGGCCCTCGCCGCTGCCAACTTCATGTTCTCGGTGATGTCCATGGCGCCGACGTCAAGCGCCCCGCGGAAGATCCCGGGGAAGGCGAGCACGTTGTTGATCTGGTTCGGATAGTCGCTCCGGCCGGTGGCCATCACCGCAGCCAGGCCATCGGCCTCCTCCGGGCGGATCTCCGGTTCCGGGTTCGCCATGGCGAACACGAACGGTTCCGGGTTCATGGTTCGCAGGTTGGCGGCATCGATCAGGCCCGGACCGCTCAGGCCGATGAACACATCGGTCCCGACGAGGACCTCGGCAAGCGTGCCCATCTTCCGATCCGGATTGGTGTGCTCCGCAAACCAGGCCTTGGCCGGGTTCAGGTTGTCGCGACCCGAGTAGACGGCACCGGACCGGTCCACGCCGACGATCGAACCCACACCGGCGTCCAGGAGGATCCTGCCGACGGCGACCCCGGCGGCTCCCATCCCGGCAATGACCACCGACAGGTCCCCTATCTCGCTCCCGGTCAGGCGACAGGAGTTCCAAAGGGCGGCGAGCACCACGACAGCGGTGCCGTGCTGATCGTCGTGGAAGACCGGGATGTCCAGGGCCGCACGGAGGGCCTCCTCGACCTCGAAGGCTGCCGGAGCAGCGATGTCCTCCAGGTTGATGCCACCGAAGGTCGGCGCGATCCGGATCACCGTGTCGATGATCTCCTGCGGATCGCTCACGTCCAGGCAGATCGGAAAGGCATCCACGCCGGCGAACTCCTTGAACAGCAGGGCCTTGCCCTCCATCACCGGCATCGCAGCGGCAGGGCCAATGTCTCCCAGGCCCAGCACAGCGGTCCCATCGGTCACGACCGCAACCGTGTTCTTCCGGATGGTCAGCTCGTGGGAAAGGTTCGGATCCTCGTGGATCGCCATGCAGACCCGGGCCACACCGGGCGTGTAGGCCATCGACAGGTCGTGGCGGTCGTTCACCTCGGCGAGCGAGACCACGCCGATCTTGCCCCCCTCGTGCATGTTGAAGGTGCGGTCGTACCAGTGGAGGAGCTGGACGCCGGAGAGTCCCTCCACCGCCGCCACAACGGCCGCTGCATGATCCTCGTCGCGACAGTTGGCGACCACGTCGTTGACGAGGAACTCGCCACGGACGTCGAACCCCCCCATCGACATGATGTTGGCGCCCGCCTCGCCAATGGCCGTCGCCAATCGGCCGAGGGTGTTGGGAATGTTGTCCAGCGCCACCTCGAGATGGATGGAGTAGGCGGCCGTAGGAAGGAATGGCATCAGCCGAGCCTAGGAGTGGTTCATCGACGCCGTGCCTTCGTTAACGGCGCGCCGGAACCGAATCGGATCAGGGCCCTTCGTACGAAAAGCCGAGGTCCGGAGCGGTAACCAGCGGAAGAAAGGCCATGCCCACGTCTGCAGCAGCAGCCGCACAGGTTCCCCCCCGGTCCACGATTGCCATCACCGCCACCGGGATCGCACCGAGGTCGCGGACCACGGCCGCGGCCTCCAACGGCGACACGCCACGGGTGACCGTGTCCTCGCACACCACGACCCGGTCGCCGGCAATCAGGGCTCCCGCCAGCCGGCCCTGCACGCCGTGGCCCTTGGATTCCTTGCGGATGCTGAACGAGCGCAGGTGACGACCCCGGGCGGCGGCCACCGCTGCGATCCCGAATGCCACGGGATCGGCACCCGCCGTCAGGCCCCCGATGGCGGTGATCGGACCACCTTCAGCCTCCAGGACCGCAATGGCCTCCAGGGCTGCTTCAGCCACCAGCAGGATGCCGTCAGGCCGACAGGCCGTCTGCTTGGCATCACAGAACCACGTGCTTGTCCGGCCGGACTTGAGGGTGAAGTCCCCTGTCCTTATGGAGTGCTCCATCAGATGGGCAATCAGTGCATCGCGGCCGTCGGTCAACTTCGCGCTCCTCCGCCCGGGTTTCTGTAGGCAACGGTGCCGGTGCCGGACACCAGCTCGCCAATCACCCGGGCCGGGCGGTCACCGGACGCCAGCGTAGCCACCACCCCATCGGCCTCGGCCGGTGGCACCACCAGCACCATGCCAACACCCAGATTGAAGACCCTTGCCATCTCAGCGTCGCTGACGCCACCCATGTCCTGCAGTTCCCGGAAGATCCGGGGCACCTCCCAGGCGGTGGGATCGACGACCGCATCGACCCCACCTCCGAGCACCCGGGGCAGGTTGCCGGGAAGCCCACCACCGGTCACATGTGCCACGGCGTGCACCTCGTGTGCGGCCAACGTGGCCACCACGGCCGAGGCGTAGATGACGCTGGGGGCCAGCAGCTCATCGGCCAGCGTGCCTTCAGACCCTTCCCACGCCGGATCATCCAATGACCGGCCCGCCACGTCGAACACGATGTGGCGGGCCAACGAGAAGCCGTTGGAACGCAGGTTCGGGCTGTCAATGGCCACCAGCAGGTCGCCCGGCACGGCCGCCGAGCCGTCCATGACGTCGTCACGCTCGACAGCGCCGACGGCGAAGCCAACAAGGTCGAACTGATCGGCCGACATCACGCCGGGATGCTCAGCCATCTCGCCCCCGATCAGGGCACAACCCGCTTCCGAACAGCCTGCGGCGATTCCCGTCACGAGTTGTTCCACGGCATCGGGGTCCAGACGGCCGACGGCCAGGTAGTCGAGGAAGAACAGTGGTGACGCACCCGAACAGACCAGGTCGTCGACGCACATGGCGACCAGGTCACGACCAATCGTGTCCAGACGACCCGTCATGCGGGCGATCTCGGCCTTGGTGCCCACCCCATCGGTCGCCGACACCAGGAGCGGGTCGCGGTAGCCGGACCTCGCCAGGTCGAACAGGCCGCCGAAACCCCCGATATCGCCCATCACCTCCGGGCGGTAGGTGGACCTGACGAGCGGACCGATCCGTCGGACCGCTTCTGCTCCGGCATCGATGTCGACACCGGCCGCCTTGTACCCCGCCCCGATGGCTTCGTCCGCTCCGGTCACCGGATCAGGTCCGTCCGAAGAGGCGGTTGGCCGCACCGGTCGGCAACCCCACCTCGGAATCAACCACGCCGACGGCCACCGCCCGCTCGGCGGCAGGCCCCTCGCCCGCCTCCAGCACGCCCTTGGTCAGGTTGACGGGAATGTCGATCGGGTAGGTACCAGTCAGGCATGCGTCGCAGAACCCGGCCCCGACCGCACCGGTTGCCTCCACGAGGCGATCCAGCGTCAGGTAGGTGAGGCTGTCCACCTCGAGGTACTCGCGGATCTCGTCGACCGTGAGGTTGGCGGCCAGCAACTCGCTGCGGTCACCAGTGTCCATCCCGTAGTAGCACGGCCAGCGGTACGGCGGCGAGGAGACCCGCATGTGCACCTCGAGGGCGCCCGCTGCCCGCAGCATCCGGACCATCGCGCGTGTCGTGGTCCCCCGGACGATCGAATCGTCCACTACCACCAGGCGCTGGCCCTCGATGCTGTCGCGCAACGGGTTCAACTTCATCCGGACCGCCGCAGCGCGCATTGCCTGTGTCGGGGCAATGAAGGTTCGACCTATGTACCGGTTCTTGACCAGTCCCTGGCCGTACGGGATGCCACTCTCCCGGGCATAGCCCTCCG
Source organism: Acidimicrobiales bacterium (assembly GCA_014240365.1). Classification (GTDB taxonomy): domain Bacteria; phylum Actinomycetota; class Acidimicrobiia; order Acidimicrobiales; family MedAcidi-G1; genus UBA9410. The sequence goes on from JAAZXC010000081.1 coordinate 5,636, forward strand.
CAGCCGGCATGCCCGACTCCGGCACCCCCATGACCAGGTCGGCCTCCACCGGAGCCTGGGTGGCCAACATCTCGCCCATGCGAACCCGGGCGTGGTGAACGCTCCTGCCGTACAGGACAGCGTCCGGGCGGGCGAAGTAGACGAACTCGAAGAGGCAGAGCTTCGGGTCCACCACGTCGTCATCGAAGGGCCGCATCGACCTGCAACCTGTCTGGTCGATCACCACGACCTCGCCGGGATCCAGTTCGCGGACCATGTGGGCGCCGATCACATCCAGGGCCGGTGACTCCGAAGCCAGCACCCAACCGCCGTCCAGGCGCCCGAGGCAGAGCGGCCGGAAGCCATTCGGGTCACGCACCCCGATTATCCGCTCGTTGTCGGCCAGCACCAGGGTGAAGGCACCACGCAGGCGGGGCAGCACCTCGGCCAGCGCCGCGTCGAAGGCCGCGCCGGGGCCCATGTCCGTACGCGATGCCTGCTCCAGGGCCAGCAGTTCGGCCACCAGGTCGCTGTCAGAGGTGACGGTTCCGGGCAGCATCCCGGCATCGGTGGCCAGCTGCTCCGTGTTGACGAGGTTGCCGTTGTGGCCCAGGGCGAACTCGAAGTGGTCGGCGCCGCGGTACACGGGTTGGGCATTGCGCCAGGTACTCGACCCGGTGGTCGAGTACCGCGTCTGGCCTATGGCCAGGTCGCCGGTGAGGGCCGCCAGGGTTCGCTCGTCGAAGACATTCGACACCAGGCCCATGTCCTTGACCACGGTGAGGGCCTCACCGTCGCTGACCGCCATGCCCGCCGATTCCTGGCCGCGGTGCTGAAGGGCATACAGGCCGAGATAGGTCAGGTGGGCCACCGGCAGGCCCGGGGCGAACACACCGAAGACACCGCACGCCTCCTTGGGCGTGTCGTCGTCCGGATCCACATCGGCGACATCAGTAACGGTCACCGGGGGGGTCATCGGTTCGTCGTCCCGGCGCCCAGGGCCTCGGGAAGCCGGTCGGTGTGGGCTGCCACCACGTCGTCCACCGACACGTCCAGCAGGCCCTTCACGATGAGGCGATCACCCGTGGCCAGGCCGATCCGCGTGGTCGGGACCGCAGCGGCCTCGGCGGCGGCCAGGACATCGGAGAGGCACTCGGGATCCACGACCAGCACCACACGGCTCGGGCCCTCGCCGAACAGGGCACGGTGGTCGTCGACCCTGGCCAGATGGGCACCCACCCCGGACCGCGACACCATCTCGGCGATCGCCACGCCAAGGCCACCGGCCGACACGTCATGCACACCGTCGACACGACCGGAGACGACAAGGTCCCGTACGAGATCCACGACACGCTGGTGGAGCCCGAGGTCCAGCGGCGCCAACACGCCGCCCCTTGCATCGCGTGTGGCTCCCCACAGTGAACCGCTGAGCGAGACGTCCGGTGGTCCGAGCAGCACCAGGCGGTGGCCGTCGACGAGGGTGGCGCCCGGCGGACGCCGGACCAGGTCGTCAACGATGCCCAGGAGACCGATGACGGGCGTGGGATCGATGTCGGTGCCGGCCGATTCGTTGTAGAGGCTGACGTTGCCGCCCACTACCGGGACCCCGAATGCAACGCAGGCCTCTGCAAGGCCATCCACGGCCTCCGAGAACTGCCACATGACCTCGGGATGTTCGGGGTTGCCGAAGTTGAGGCAGTTCACGACGGCCAGTGGGCGCGCCCCGACACAGGCCAGGTTCATGAGTGATTCGGCGACCACCCTCGTCGTGCCGCCGCGGGGGTCCACGGAGCACCAGCGGTGGTTGCCGTCGGTGGTCAGAGCGAGGCCGCGTCCCGTCTCCGCACCGGTGGTGGGATGCCTCAGCTTCAACACGGCGGCATCGTCACCGGGGCCCACCACGGTGTTCAGGAACAGCTGGTGGTCGTACTGCCTGTAAACCCATGCCGGGTCGATCAGTAGGTCCAGTAGGTCGGCGCCCGCATCCACCGGGGCCTCCAGGTCATCGCCGGAGGGACCGGCCGGGGCAGCCGGTTGCGCCATCGGCCTGTCGTATAGGGGAGCCTCGTCGTCCAGTGATGAGGCCGGCACGTCAGCCAGGACCTCGCCGTCGAATCCGTCCAGGATGCGCAGGGAACCACCGCCAGTGACCCGGCCGATGACTGCTGCGGTGACCTCCCACCTGGCGCAGATGGCCAGTACCCGCTCCAGCCCGACAGGCTCCACGATTGCCAGCATCCGCTCCTGGGATTCGCTGGTCATCACCTCGTGGGCCTCCATGCCCGGTTCACGCCGGGGCACCGCTGAGACGTCCACGTCCATGCCGACGCCGCCGCGCGATGCCGTCTCGCTGGTGGCGCACGTCAGGCCGGCGCCTCCCAGATCCTGGATGCCGACGACCAGACCCTCGTCGAGCAGTTGCAGGCATGCCTCGATGAGGCGTTTCTCCTCGTACGGGTCGCCGACCTGGACGCTGGGCCGCTTGTCGCCGTCGTCCTCGGCGGAGAACCCGGCCGAGGCCAGCACGCTGACACCACCAATCCCGTCCCGGCCGGTGCTGGAACCCAGCAGCACCGCCAGATTGCCGACGCCCGAGGCCTGCCCGAGCACCAGCCGCTCGGTGGGCAGCACCCCCAGGCACAGCACGTTCACCAGTGGGTTGCCCTTGTAGGTGCTGTCGAAGACGACCTCACCGCCGACGGTCGGAACCCCGACGGCGTTTCCGTAGCCGGAGACACCCGAGATGACCCCCTCGGCGATCCACCGGCTGCGGGGATCATCGAGGGGTCCGAAGCGCAGCGGGTCCATCAGGGCGATCGGCCGTGCTCCCATCGTGAAGATGTCCCGGAGGATGCCACCCACACCGGTGGCGGCTCCCTGGTACGGCTCGATGGCCGAGGGGTGGTTGTGTGACTCGATGCGGATCGCAGCTGCGATGCCGTCTCCCACGTCAACCACCCCGGCGTTCTCGCCGGGGCC
>JAAZXC010000082.1 GCA_014240365.1 Acidimicrobiales bacterium
CTCCGTCCGTCCCATCGGAGCAGGGTACGACCCGACGGTCCGCCGCCGGGCACGGGAATCGACCTGACGTCACCCCTGTGGGGCATCTGGGAGCTTCCCTCGGCCAGCAGGGCGGCTGGATCCGCGCCCGATCCGGCCCTGCCGGAGGCGTTCAGGCAGGCCGGTGGTCCGGTGCCGATGTGGACGAGGGCGAACAGGTCACCACCGAGTCCGCACATGTGCTGCGCGGTGACCGCAAGGACCGAGTTGGCGGCGATGGCTGCGTCGACGGCGTTCCCGCCGGCGGCCATGGCATCGACTCCCGCGCTCGTCGCCAGCGGGTCGATGGTGCTCACCATTGCCGTGTCGGCATGCCGGAGCACGTCGCTCCGAGGGTCATTCGCCATCGCGGCAGCCTTGCAGATGGATGCCCGGCGGCGGACCGTCGGGTCGTACCCTGCTCCGATGGGTCGGACGGAGGCTGGTGACAGGTTGCTCACCGGACGATTCCTCGTCCTCTGCGGCGGCTCGCTTCCTGGCGTTGGGATCCACCTGGCCGGTAATCCCCGCCTTCGTGGAGCACGACCTGGGTGGCGGGGGGCTGGCCGTGGGACTGTCGGTCGGCGCATTCGGATTTTCAGCTGCGATCCTGCGACCGCTGGTCGGACCGCTGGGGGACAGGAGGGGTCGTCGCTTCCTCCTGGTTGGTGGTGCACTGGTCGTGTCCCTGTCGATGCTGCTGCTGGTTCCGGCCGCCAGCGTGCCGGCCGTGATCGGTGCCCGGTTGGTACTGGGGGTGGGGGAGGCCGCCTACTTCATCGGTGTCAGCTCGGCCGTCCAGGACCTGGCGCCCCCGCATCGTCGCGGTGAGGCGACGTCGTACTTCACGGTGACGCTCTACACCGGTCTGGCCATCGGACCGGGCCTCGGGGAGTGGTTGTACGAGACCGGCAGCTACGACAGGGCGTTCACGGTCGCGGCCCTCCTCGGCCTGGTGCCGCTGCTGTTCGCATACGCGGCCCCGGGCCGTCCCACGGATCCCGTATGGACTCCATTGCTGCGGTGGCGCCTCCATCCGGCGGCCATACGGCCCGGCACCGTCCTGTTCCTGGGCCTGCTCGGCTACTCGGGCTTCCTTGCGTTCATCGCGTTGCATGCCGAGAGTGTCGGGGTCTCATCCAGCGGCCTGGTGTTTGCCCTGTTCGCAGCCATCGTCGTCGCTGTTCGGCTGCTGGGCGCACGGATTCCGGACCAACTGGGTTCGCTCGCCACGACCCGGTTGTCGCTGGGTTTCAGCGCAACGGGCCTCGCCGTGTTCGGGCTCTGGCCGACGGTCACCGGCGTCTACGTCGGAGCGGTCGTCATGGCCCTGGGGCAGTGTTTCCTGTTCCCCGCCCTTTTCGTGCTGACGGTGGACCGGGCGCCGGAGTCCGAGCGAAGCCACGCCATCGGGTCGTTCAGCGTTGCCTTCGATCTGGCGGTCGGGCTGGGCGGCTTCCTGGTCGGAGGCGTGGTGGCCCTCACCGACCGGTCCGGAGGATTCCTGTTCGGCTCGCTGGTGGCCGCCGGCTCCCTTCTGGCTACCGGGCCACTCCTTGGTGGGATAGGCGCGACGGCCCGGTCGGAGACCGCCTGACACCGCGGGGGTTGATGGCCGGGTCGCTCGTCGGCCCGCCTCGCCAGCGAAGCCGGCGGGCTGCGAGAATCGCGCAGGCGGCGGTCCTCTCGGATTCGTACGACCAATATTGACCGGAGGCGGTTATGGGCGACCAGCAGATGCGCAGTTCCCTGGAGGACCTGGAAGGGTTCTCCTTCGACGAGGCCCCATGGACGGCGCCGAAGCCGTTGGCCGACAGCAGGGTCGCCATCGTGACCACCGCCGGGCTTCGCCCCGCCGGCGGGGACGGGGCCGACTGGAACCCCGGCGATCAGGCGATGCAGATCCTGCCCGCCTCGGCCGAGGGTCTGGTCCTTGCCCACTTCAGCCCCAACTTCGACCGCACCGGCTGGATCGTGGACCCCAACATCGTCTTCCCGGTCGATCGACTCCGGGAGATGGCAGACGAGGGCGTGATCGGTTCTGTGGCTGACGTCCACGTCTCGTTCATGGGCGCCCAGGTGGATCACACCCTCGAGACCATCCGCCTGGACACCGGTCCGGCAGCCGCCCGGGCACTGATCGACGACGACGTGGACCTGGTGCTGCTCACCCCTGTCTGACCTCTCTGCACGCGTACCGTGGGTACGCTCGCATCGGTCCTGGAGGCCGCCGGCCTGGCCACGGTCGCCCTCTCGAGCATCCGCGGACAGGTCGTGACGACCCGTCCGCCCCGGGCCCTCCACTGCGAGTTCCCGCTCGGCCGACCGCTGGGTCGCCCCGAGGACCCGGCCCTTCAACGTCGTGTCCTGGACGCCGCCTTCGCCCTGCTCGACGAGCCGGCCGGTCCGGTGCTGGTCGACTTCCCGGAGGTCATCACCGACGAGGCGGACGCCCCCCTGAGCTGTGCCATCCCGCCGGCCGACCCGGGTGACGTGCATCCGGCCGAGGCCGAGGCGCGGGGCCTTCTCCCGGCCTGGCGGCGTTCCAACGAGCGGTTCGGGCGCACCACAGTCGGCAAGGTCGTGGACGCTGACGGCGTGCCGGCCATCGTCGGCCTGTTCGCCCGCATCGCCGATGGCGAGGGATGGAAGGACGTCGGCCTACCCGGCGATCCAACGAAGCTGGCGGCCGACATCCGCAACTTCTACGAGGAGGCGGCGCTGTCGCTGACCGATGCGGTGCCCGGCGCACGCCAGGCGGAGTCGTGGTACGTCACGCGCACAAAGGCCGGCGATGCCGTACAGCGGGCCCGGGTGGCGATGAAGGATGCCGGTGCCGGGTACTACTTCTGGAACTACCTGCTACCAATGACACAGCATCGGGTCCCTGACGCGACCTGAGACGGTCCGGCTCCGGACCCCGGGTCCATTCGGGGCAGCACCGGGCGAGACTGAACCATCAGAGGACGAGGAGAACACCATGACCACTGATCAGGCGCTGGCCGACGAGATCGTCGGAACCATCAGGCAGTGGGTGGAGCGCGACGTCATCCCGACCGCTTCCGAGTTCGAGCTGTCGGACACCTTCCCGCAGGCCATGTTCGACCAGATGTGCGAGTTCGGCCTCTTCGGCTCGACCATCGCGGAGGAGTACGGCGGTCTGGGTCTCGACATCATGACCTACACGCGCATTATCGAGGAGTTGTCGCGGGGCTTCATGTCCCTTGCCGGGATCCTCAATACCCACAAGATCGGTGCCACGATGATCGCCAGGTTCGGCACCGAGGAGCAGAAGCAGCGGTTGCTGCCGCGCATGTGCGACGGGTCGTTCCGCGCCGCCTTCTCCCTGTCGGAACCGGACGCGGGCAGTGACACCGGGGCTCTGCGCTGCCGGGCCGAGCGGGACGGCGACGAGTGGGTCGTGAACGGCACGAAGATGTGGGTCACCAACGGTGTCCGGGCCTCGCTGGTCATGCTCATGGTCCGAACCCCGGATGACCACATCACCTGCCTCCTCGTGGAGAAGGAGCCGGGGGAGTCCTTCGAGGGGATCTCGGTATCAGGGAAGATCGACAAGCTGGGCTACAGGGGCCTCGAGACCGTCGAGATGTCCTACGTGGACCACAGGGTCCCGCACGGCAACGTGCTGGGTGGCGACGAGGGCATCGGCCAGGGTCGTCGCTACGCCCTCAGCGCACTCGAGTTGGGGCGGATCAACGTGGCGTCGCGTGCGGTCGGCGTGGCCCAGGCAGCCTTCGAGGCTGCAATGCGCTACGCCCAGCAACGCGAGACCTTCGGTCGGCCGATATTCGAGCACCAGGCGATCCAGTTCAAGCTGGCCGAGATGGCCACCAAGCTCCAGGCGGCCCGGCTCATGACCTATGACGCCGCCCGTCGGGCCGACGCCGGTGAAAGGGTCGACATGGAGGCTGGCATGGCCAAGCTGTTCGCCTCTGAGGCGGCCTTCGAGATCGCCACCGACGCCATGCGGATACACGGTGGAAACGGTTACACCACGGAGTTCCCCGTGGAGCGCTACTTTCGTGACACCCCGTTGATGATCATCGGCGAGGGCACCAGCGAGATCCAGAAGATGGTGATAGCCCGAAAGCTGCTGGAGCGGTACCCCGCCGAGTGAGCCAACGGGTTGGGCCACCCGACCGATAATCGACCAGAACGACCGGCACGGCGGCGGTCAGGTCGATGAGACAGGAGAGTTGCAGCGGTGAGCGAAGTCATTTCTGCCAGGGGCATCCCCGGCCAGTCGAGTACCTCGATCCTGGGCAACTCCGTGCTGCGTCGCGAGGACGCCACGCTCATCCGTGGTCACGGAGAGTTCGTAGCCAACCAGCCCTTCGACGACCTCCTACACGCCCATTTCGTGCGCTCCACCGTCGCCCATGGCGAGATCCTCTCGATCGACGTCGACGACGCCAGGTCGATGCCCGGCGTGGTGGCCGTCTACACCTCGGCCGATCTCGACATCTCGGACCGTCCACCTTTCATGGGCTTCTACGCCGCTGAGGCCATCCGACCGTTCCTGGCCCGGGACCGCGTGCGGTTCGTGGGTGAACCGGTTGCCGTCGTGGTCGCCGAGACCGCCTACCAGGCTGCCGATGCTGCCGAGTCCGTCTGGGCCGACATCTCGCCGATGACCGCCGTGGTATCGCTAGACGACTCAGCGGCTGCGGGGACCGTGCTGTTCGAGACACGTGACGACAACATCATGTGGCAGATCCCCTCGTCCGGCGCCATTGACTTCTCGGACTGCGAGGTGGTGGTGACCGGGGAACTCTGGAACTCCCGAGTCGCAGCGGTGTCGATCGAGCCACGGGTGGTGGCCGCCTCCTTCGCCGACGGGAAGCTCACCTACTGGGCCAGCTCGCAGGGCACGCACGACTTCAGGGACGGCGCTGCCAAGTGTCTCGACATGGACCCGTCCGAGATCCGGGTGCTGGTGAAGGACGTCGGTGGAGGTTTCGGGGCCAAGGGGATGATCTCCGAAGAGGAGGTCATCGTGGGCCAGCTCTCCCGCCTTGTCAGTCGACCGGTCCGCTGGGTCGAGTCCCGCACCGAGAACCTCTCCGCATACGTACACGGGCGGGCACAGGCCCAGACCGTGACTGTCGGCGGCACCCGGGACGGAGTGGTCACCCACTACCGCCTCGACGTGGTCCAGGACTGTGGTGCCTATCCGAAGTACGGGGCGTTCCTGCCGGAGTTCACCCGGCAGTTGGCCAGCGGCGTCTATGACATTGCCAACCTGGAGTTCTCAGCCGTGAGCCTCGCCACGAACACGGCGCCGACGTGTGCATACAGGGGGGCCGGCCGCCCCGAGGCCACCGCCGCCATCGAGCGCGCCATGGACCTCTTCGCCGCCGAGATCGGCATGGATGCCAGCGAGGTGCGGCGGACCAACCTGCTGGCGCCCGATGCCTTCCCGTACACCACCCCCACCGGCACCTCCATGGACAGTGGCGACTACGAGGGCTCCCTGGACCGTGCGCTTGCCGCCGCCGATTATGCGGGCCTCCGGGCCGAACAGCAGAGACGCCGCGAGGCCGGAGACCTTGTCCATATGGGCATCGGCGTAGCCACCTACGTGGAGATCACCGGCTTCGGCGGGAGCGAGTACGGCGAGGTGCGACTCCGCAGCGACGGAACCGTGCTGGCCTCCACCGGCGCCACGCCGATCGGGACCGGCCACCACACCACCTGGGCGATGATCGTGGCCGACCGTCTGGGAGTGCCGCTGGATTCGATCGAGGTTTTCCACGGAGACACCGAGGTGATCCCGTCGGGCTCCACCACGGGAGGATCCCGGTCCGTCCAGATCGCCGGCTCTGCAATGGCTGACGCCTCCGAGAAGCTGGTGGACCTGGCCCGTGAGGCCGCCGCCGACCTGCTTGAGGCTGCACCCGGAGACGTCGTGCTGGACCGCGAGCGTGGAGCCTTCCACGTGGCCGGTACGCCTTCGGTGGCCCGCTCCTGGGCGGAGATAGCGACCGCTGCCGACGAGGAGCTGGCCGGCCTGTCGGACCTCTCCCTGGACGGGGCGACGTTCCCGTTCGGAACCCACATCGTGGTTGTCGAACTGGACTCCGAGACAGGCCACGTCACCATTGACCGGGTGGTGGCGGTGGACGACTCGGGTCGGATCGTGAACCCGCTCCTGGCGGCCGGACAGATCCACGGTGGTCTGGCCCAGGGCATTGCCCAGGGGCTGCTGGAGGAGTTTCGCTACGACGAGGACGGCAATCCGCAGACCACGAACCTGGCCGACTACACCGCCGTGTCGACCATGGAGGTGCCCAGCTACGAGCGGAGCTTCATGGAGACGTTGACGCCCAGGAACCCGTTGGGCGCCAAGGGCATTGGTGAGTCGGGGAGCATCGGTTCGACAGCCGCCGTGCAGAGCGCCGTGATCGACGCCCTGTCCCCGTGGGGGATCCGTCACCTGGACATGCCCATGACGCCTGAGAAGATCTGGTCGGCCATCAGCGCCAGCTGATCCAATCTGATCCAGCCCGGGCCGAGCTGGAGCGAGCCCGGCAGGGCTGCCCTCCCGGCAGGAGCCGGGAGGCCGGTAGCGTCGGTCGCCATGGCCCCACCCAACCCGCATCTGGTCGCCAGGATGCAGGGCCATCGCCTCTCGATCTTCGCCGAGATGTCGACGCTGGCTGTACAGACGGGGGCCATCAACCTGGGTCAGGGTTTCCCTGACACCGACGGTCCGACCGAGGTGCTCGACGCTGCGGTGGCGGCCATCCGGGCCGGACACAACCAGTACCCACCGGACCGCGGCATTCCCGAACTGCGTGAGGCCGTGTCCGACCACCAGGCTCGCTTCTACGGCCAGGAGGTCGACCCGGGTGACGTGATGGTGTCGACCGGGGCATCGGATGCAATAGGTGCGGCGATCATGGCGCTGGTGTCGGAGGGCGATGAGGTGGTGGTGTTCGAGCCCTACTTCGACCTCTACGCAGCGGTCATTGCACTGGCCGGTGGGGTACGGCGGACTGTCACCCTCCGGGCTCCCGACTACTCGTTCGCCGAAGCCGACCTGACGTCGGCCATCGGCCCTCGGACCCGGCTGATCCTGCTCAACTCGCCCCACAACCCGACAGGCAAGGTCTTCTCACCAGAGGAGTTGGCGGTGATAGCGCGTATGGCTATAGAGGAGGACCTGCTCGTCGTGACCGATGAGGTCTATGAGCACATGACCTACGACGGCACGAGGCATGTTCCCCTGGCCACCCTGCCGGGTATGGCTGAGCGCACGGTGACGATCTCGTCGGGTGGCAAGTCGTACGGCCTCACCGGGTGGAAGGTCGGCTGGGCCCATGGACCGACCGACCTGATTGACGCCGTCCACACCGTCAAGCAACACCTTTCGTTCACCAGCGGTGCCCCGTTCCAGCGCGCCATGGTGACGGCGCTGAACCTGGGCGACGACTATTTCGACGGTATGGCCGCTGACCTGTGTGCCAAGCGGGACCTGGTCTCGGCGGGCCTCAGCGCCGCGGGTCTCGACGTCCACGGGGCATCGGGCACCTACTACCTGACCGCTGATGTCAGGTCGGTGGGCTACGACGACGGTATGGACTTCTGCCGTGACCTTCCCGGCCGGTGCGGCGTGGTCGCCGTGCCCAACCGTGTCTTCTACGACCATGCAGAGGAGGGGCGTTCGATCGTCAGGTTCGCCTACTGCAAGCGCTTCGATGTGCTCCACGAGGCGATGGACAGGCTGTCCGGTCTGGCAGCCTGAGGCCATGAGGATCGCCGCACTCCAGCATGACATCGTGTGGGAGGACGCCGCGGCCACCTGCGATCGCCTGGAGCCCCTTATTGCCGCCGCGGCGGACGACGGGACCCGGCTGGTCGTTCTAACCGAGATGTTCGGTCCCGGCTTCTCGCTGGCCGCCGACCGGATCTCTGAGCCTCCGGGCGGTCCGACCGAGCAGTTCCTGACCGGGCAGGCGGCCACCCACGGTGTGTGGATCGGTGGTTCCATCCCGACCCGGGACCGCCACGACGCCCACCCTGTGAACCGCTTCATGCTTGTCGGACCGGACGGGACCAGGCATCACTACGACAAGCTCCATCCGTTCACGTTCGCCGACGAACACCGGCACTACCGGGCCGGTGACGAGTCGGTCACGGTCGATATCGGCGGTCTGCGAATCTCGCTGTTCGTCTGCTATGACCTCCGGTTCGCCAACGCCTTCTGGGAACGCGCCACCGACACGGACGTGTACCTGGTGGTGGCCAACTGGCCGGAGTCGCGTCGTGACCACTGGCGGACGCTGCTGCGGGCCCGTGCAATAGAGAACCAGGCCTACGTCGTGGGTGTGAACCGGGTGGGAGAGGCGGC
>JAAZXC010000083.1 GCA_014240365.1 Acidimicrobiales bacterium
CGCAGGATGCTCCTCGCCAGCATCGGAGGCCTCTGAACCATTGTCGACAACCGTGGACGTCGCCGCGGACCCTGACTCCGGCAGATCCGACCCACCGATAGATCCGGTGGAAGACGTCGTGGTTGCCGCAGCGGGGACCTCGGCGGCCTCGCCACCTACCCCATCGGTCGAACCACCGCTGCACGCGACGCCGAGGAGCGCCACAACCAGAAACTGAACCCTCCACCTCATCGGGCGGACCATAGTTCTGAAGGCCGACGACCGTCCTTGCTGTCTTCCCGGCCCTGTCCGCACACCGAAACGGTCGGAGCGGCCACCCCGCTACATGAGCGTCAGGTACCTGTCGATCTCGGCCGGGCTGACCTGGTCGTTGACGGCCCGGAACTCCGCCCGCTTGACAGCGGCGAAGTAGTCCACATAGTCGCCGTCGCGGCCCGTTCCCATCGTGGAGCGCAGGGTGTCGTCGGCGACCAGGGCATCCATGGCGTGCAGAAGGGTCGGCGGTAGCGCGACGATACCGCGTCGCTCGATCTCGTCGAGCGGCAGGGCGAAGAGGTTGTCGGTGTTGGGGTCGCCGGGATCCAGATCCCTGGCGATGCCGTCGAGGCCACTGCCCAGCAGCGCCGTCAACGCCAGGTACGGGTTGGCGGCACCGTCCGGGATACGGACCTCGAGCCGACCGCCCTCCGGGATGCGGATCATCTGCGTCCGGTTGTTCCCGCCGTAGGCGACGTAGGACGGCGCCCACGTGGCGCCCGAGTCGGGCGGGCCCACACCGATGCGCTTGAAGGAGTTGACAGTCGGGCAGACGATCCCGGTGAGGCCCTGGGCGTGGTCGAGGATCCCGCCCACGAACGAGTAGGCCAGCGGGCTGAGGCCGAGCCCACGGACGTCGTCATCATCGTGGAAGAGGGGCTCGTCGGTGTCAGCGGTCCAGAGACTGAGGTGGGTATGCAGGCCGTTGCCCGTCTTGTCCGCAAACGGCTTGGGCATGAACGTGGCGTAGAGGCCCTGACGGCGGGCCAGCGTGTGCATCATGAGCCGAAGCACGATCAGGCGGTCGGCCGTGGTGAGTGCGTCGGCGTACTTGAAGTTCTGCTCGAACTGCCCGTTGGCGTCCTCGTGGTCATTGGCGTAGTTGCCCCACCCCATGGCGTCCATGTGCCTGGACACCGCCGTGAGGTGGTCGAGCACCGCAGTGAGTCCGCGGGCGTCGTAGCAGGGCAATTCCGACGTGTCCCGCTCGTCGGCTGGCCGCAGTGAGCCGTCCTCGTCGCGGTGGAGCAGCGAGTACTCGGCCTCGGCACCGGCCTTCAGGACCAGATTCTGCCCGGCGGTCGCGGCCATGGCCCGTTTCAGAATGACCCTTGGGGCGTAGGGCCAGAGCTCGCCCTCGACGGTGGGGTCGCACTGCATGACAGCCACGTTCGGCTGCCATGGCAGTTGCGTGTACGAGTCCGGATCGGGAATGGCAAGGATGTCCGGATCGGCCGGCGTCTGGCTGATTGGCCCGGCCGCAAAGCCGGCGAAACCAGCACCCACCTCCAGCAGGTCGTCTATCGCCGAGACCGGCACCAGCTTTGCGCAGGGCTTGCCATGCATCTCCACAAACATCGCGTAGATGAACTCCACGCCGTCCTCAGCGATGCGCGCCTTCAGGTCTTCTGGTGTCATGCAGAGATTCCCTTCAGGGCACCCATCGGCCCATCGTCCCGGGCGCACACTCTTCCACGACCTCCAGGTCCACGGCCACCAGATCCGTCTGTGTGCTCCGTGATCGCTGATCGATCGGTGGAATCTGGCTGGCCGGGCAGGATTCGAACCTGCATTATCCTGATCCAAAATCAGGCGTTCTGCCAGTTGAACTACCGGCCACTGGGCAAGACCTCCTGAGCGTACTGGCCGTCTCCATTCCAACTTCTCGTTCCGGGCACACCCCTTGCCTACCTAACGTTCGTTAGGTAGACTTTCGGAATGACCACCGTCGAGCCCACAGTGGAAGCGCCCGGCCGGGACCGGATCCTCGACGAAGCAGCCACCCTGTTCCTGGAACATGGCTACGAGGCGGCATCGATCCGCCGGATCGCCGAAGCCGTCGGCATGCGGGCAGCGTCGATCTACCACCACTTCAACTCCAAGGAGGACCTCCTGGAGGCCATCTTGCGCCGCGGCCTGGAGGTCATGACCGTGGCCTTCGGCGAGGCTTCGACCGCCACCCTCGGAGCCCCCGGCCCCGAACGACTGGCCGCTCACGTCCGGGCCCACCTGGCGGCCCTGTACGAGAACGGCCCCTACACGGCCACCCACGTGACCACCTTCCGAACCGCTCCGCAGAGCGTGCGGGCAACGATCGTCCCGCAGCGCGACGCCTACGAAGTCCTCTGGACCAGCCTTCTGGACGACCTCGTGACCAGCGGCCTGCTGGCACCGGACACGGCAGTCGGGCCCGCCCGCCTGATGCTGCTGGGTGGCATGAACGCCTCGGTCGAATGGTTCGACCCCCACCTCGGCTCCCTTGACGACCTATCTGAGCTCATCACGCGACAGACCCTGTACGGCCTCTCCAACCCCATGACGGACTGACAACTTCCATGACCATCACCGCTGAAACCGGCACCGGGACCGGGACCGGGACCGCTCACCGCAACGTCCACACGACCGACACGCTCCAGGCCATCTACGACCACACGGTCGACTTCGTGGCCAACGAGGTGGTCCCCAACGGCAGCGCCTGGGAGGAGGCCGGCATGGTCCCCCGCGAGGTCCTACGCCAGATGGGCTTCCCTCGGCATGTTCGGGCTCCGGGTTCCGGAGGAACTCGGGGGCCTCGGCCTCGGAATGCTCGCCTCGGCCACCTTCGCCGAGGCACTCGGCACCTCCACCTACGGCGGATTCGAGGCCACGGTGCTGGTCCACACCGACATGGCGCTGCCCCACCTCCTCAACTCGGGCACGCCGGAACAGCTCGAGCGCTGGCTGCCTCCGGTCCTGGCTGGCGAGACGATCCTGGCGATCGGGGTGACAGAGCCCGACGCCGGATCCGACGTTGCCGGCCTGCGAACCACAGCGGTGCGCGACGGGGACGGCTGGCGCATCAACGGACGCAAGACCTTCATCACCAATGCCGTCTACGGCGACCTCGTCATCGTGGCCGCCCGGACCGACGCCAACGAGCGCTACGGCATCTCCATGTTCCTGGTGCCCACCGACACCCCCGGCTTCGCCGTGGCCTCCAAGCTGGACAAGCACGGCTGGCTCTGCTCCGACACTGCCGAGCTGACGCTCGACGACGTCTGGGTCGACAACCACCAGCTTCTGGGTACCGAGCACCGCGGCTTCCACGAGACGATGCGCAACTTCCAGGAGGAGAGGATGGTGCTCATCGGGATGGCCGTGGGGGCCTCCCAGACTGCCCTGGACCTGACCACCGCCTACTGCAGTGAACGTAAGGCCTTCGGCGGACACCTCTCGGACCTGGGCGCGATCCGCCAGCGACTCGCCATGCGCCAGGCCGAGGTGGACGCCGTAAGGGCTTCGATGTACCACGCCGCATGGATGGGCGACTCCGGTCAGGACAACGTCCGTGCCATGTCAGGTTTGAAGGCATTCGGAGCCGAGGTAGCCAACCGGGTCATGTACGACTGCCTGCAGTTCCATGGCGGCATGGGCTACATGCGCGAGTCCACGATCGAGCGAATGACCAGAGACGCCCGGATCCTGCCCATCGGAGGAGGTGCCACCGAGGTGCTCCTCGAAGAGGTGGCAAAACGCAGCTTCAACTGAACCCCGGTCCCGAACCGGGCTATCTGGTCGATTCGGACAGAACCTCGGCGTAGGCCGACCGCAACGGTCGGGCACGGCGTTAGATTGCCGCCCGTCATGGGATCTCTGATCAAGAAGCGCCGCAAGCGCATGCGCAAGAAGAAGCACCGCAAGATGCTCAAGCGCACCCGCGCTCAGAGGCAGCGGGGCAAGTAGACCGTTCTCAGGTCGACGCCACGGTCCTAACCACCCGCCGTCCCCCTCCCGGATACTCCCCCTCGACGAACCAGGTACTACCGCTGCCGGCCAGCCGCGGACACCGCCCTGTCGCGTCTCCGAGCTCGTCACGCCAACGGGCCAGATCCGGAACCAGATCCAGCGCCGCCGGCTCCAGATCGTTTCCGTTCCCACCCGTGGGCCCGCCCAGCTCATCCCAGCGCCGGTAGACGTCCGCCGTCGGACACCCCACCGGTGGGGTCAGGAGGGTGAAGGACATCTCGGAGAACCCGAGCGGCTCGACGACCTCGCCGACTCCAGTCACCCGGGCCCGACCCCCCACCAGGCAGAACGACACGTCGGCTCCTATGGCGGCCGCTCCAACCACGTCGGTCCAGCCCGCCCACCTCAGAATCGCCGCGGCATCAGACGATCCGCCCCCGAGGCCAGCGCCGGCCGGAATGGCCTTGTGGACGACCACTGCAGCGGATCGACCCACCAGCCGAAGTGCCCGGGCCACCAGATTTTCGCCTCCTGCCGCCACCTCGAGGCCTCCATCGGCAGGCACGACCCGCAGGCCGTCGCCGTCAGAGACGTCCAGTCGATCAACCAGATCGATAGTCACCATCTCTGCGTCCACCAGATGGTGGCCGTCCCCGCGGATCCCGACCAGCCTGAGCGACAGCGTCAACTTGGCCGGTGCTGACAGCACGACGCTCATCCGGTCACGGCCACTGCCTCGACCAGGGACGCCCAGTCGTGCAGCCCCAGCTCCTCGGCACGCGCCGTAGGTGCCACCCCGGCGATCTCGAAGGCGTCCGGTCCGACCAGGGCCGCCAGGGAGCGTCTCAACATCTTGCGACGCTGTCCGAAACCCGCACGCACGAGATCGAAGAGGAGACCGGGATCGACCGACACGGCCCTGGCCTCCAGACGCTGCAACTCGACGAGGGCCGAGTCCACGCGCGGGCGGGGAAAGAAGGCCGACGGAGGCACCCTGCCCACGATCCGGGCACGGGAGTGGTAGGCCACCTTCACGGACGGCAGGCCGTACGCGGCGTCCCCCGGTGCAGCCACGAGGCGTTCGGCCACCTCCTTCTGCACCATCACCAGCATGCGGTCGATGCACGGCACGTCGTCGAGCAGATCACAGATGAGTGGCACCGAGATGTTGTATGGAAGGTTGGCAACCAGCGTCCACCGGCGACGTCCGAGTAGCGAATCCCAGTCGAGGTCCATGGCGTCGGCGTGGAGCACGGTGACGTCACGACCAGCGGTGGTCTCAGTCAGGACCTCGACCAGCACGTCGTCGATCTCGACGGCGGTGACCACCGCCCCGGTGTCGGCCAGGGCAACCGTCAGCGACCCCAGGCCCGGGCCGATCTCGACCACCGAGTCCCCTTCGCCGACTCCTGCCAGTTGGGCGATCCGGCGAACCGTGTTTGGCTCGACGACGAAGTTCTGCCCCAGAGAACGCTTCGGGCTGATCTCGTAGCGGTCCAGCAGGGCACGCACCTCGGTCGGGGTGAGGGTCACTGCAGTGGGCCGCCGTCAGGGCAGGTAGCGGCCACAGACCGGCCACTGGCCACGGCCGCGCAGGTCATAGAGGGCCTGGGCCATACGGTCCTGATCGCCTGGAGCAGCAGCAGCCGGATCCACGCCGACCAGATGGTCGTGCTTCAGCCCGGCGATCCAGTCCCACGTCTGGCGGCTGAACTGGTAGGCGCCGCGGTACTTGCCTGTCGGGTTGATGGCCCCGTAGTTGCCGGTCGCCTCACAGAAGCGAAGGGCCTCCCACTGGATGTCACTGGGGCCGTCGGCGTGGGGAGTCGTATCCCACGGGATCGTCGTCGTCGGGCCCGGGGTGGCCATCGCCACCTCGCGGCGCTCCAACTCCGCAGCGCGGAGCCGGGCACGTTCGGCCTCCCTGTCGATCTCGACCTGCCGAGCCGCCAGGAGGGCCGCCAACTCAGCCTGATCGGCAAACTCGTCTGCTGCCACGAGGCGGGCGGCTGCGAGCGCATCGGCCTCGTAGTGACGTGCCACCTCCGCCAGGCGGGCCACCGTGTCACGCTTGGACCGCACCAGGTGCCAGGCCTGCGCCCGACCGCTGAGACCTGCCACGTCCGGTTCGAATCGTGGTGCGTCGTCCACGACCAGTTCCACTACCTCGAGGCGCTGGACCTCCACGGACTGGACCTCGGGCGCGCCAGACGCTCCCGCCGTCCCGGTGAGGGAACCCGGCGAGGATGGATTCTCGAAGACGAACAGCGGCAACGCGGCGATCGTGGCCAAGGCCACGACGACCACACGCCACCGTTCAATGGTGGTTTCGGCGTCCAGAGCTCCGTCCCTTTCCCCTCCAGATACGGCCGTCTCAGGCCGAATCGCCACTTCGAAACTAGGGAGTCGCAACAAGCAACGCAAGAGTGGGACCACCATGCTCGCAGTGGTCGTCCGTCACCCCGTCCGGCAGGTGACCAGTCGGCTCGACTCAGTCGAGGCCGTAGAACGCCCTTGCGTTGGCCGTGGTCGCATGCGCCACATCGGCGACCGGCAGCCCCATGGCCTCAGCCACAGCCACCCCGACCAGCCCCACGAAAGCGGGTTCATTGGGCCGCCCACGGTGTGGAACCGGGGTCAGGTAGGGCGAGTCGGTCTCCACGAGCGCCCTGTCCAGCGGACAGACTGCGGCGGCGGCCCGCAGATCGGAGGCCGATCCGAAGGTCACGATCCCGCTGAACGACAGAAACCCACCCCTGGCCAGGCCCTCCCTGGCCTCATCCACACCGCCGGTGAAGCAGTGGAACACCGTGCGATCCGGAACGCCCTCCCGGTCCAGCACCGCGAAGGTCTCCTCCCAGGCCTCGCGGGTGTGGACCACCAGCGGCAGGCCCCACTGGTTGGCCAACGACACCTGGGCTGCGAAGACGTCGCTCTGGGAGTCGCGCGGAGAATGGTCGTAGTGGAAGTCCAGGCCGGCTTCGCCCACCGCAACCGCCATGCCCAGCAGGTCGGACAGGCCATCGACACCGTTGCTGGCCTCATGCGGATGGACCCCGGCAGTCGCCCAGACGTCCTCGAAGGACTCCGCCGTGGCAAGGGCCGCCCTGCTGTCCTCCAGGTCACACCCGACCGTGACCATGCCGACGACCCCGGCCGCACGTGCCCGAGCCACCACCTCGGGAGCGTCCGCGCCCAGATGGCAGTGGTTGTCGAACCAGGCCTCGGTCACCCGTCCACCTGGTCGGCGAGCAGTACGTCCTGGTCCACCTTGGCGAACAGCGGTGTCGGCTTAGCTATGGGTGAACCCGGCGACAACTCCCGACGCTCCCAGGAGTCCACCGGTCCCAGCACGTCGTCAAGGGCCAAGGTGCTGAACGGAAGATAAGGGGCCAGCGCCACCCGTACACCGGCCACGGCTGCCAACGCAGTACCCAGCACGACGTTGGCCCGGTCGGGATCCACCTTCGCCAGCTTCCACGGTTCCGTGGCATTCAGGTACGCGTTCACCGACGCCGCCGCCTCCATTCCGGTTCGCAGCGCCGCCCGCAGCTCAACCCGGTGAATCTGCGAGTCGGCCGTGACCAGGGCCTTGTCCACGACGTCGAGCAGCGCCAGGTCCTCCGGGGTACGCCCACCGGCGTCGGGGACAGCTGCGTCACAGGTCCGATGCACCATCGACAGCACGCGGTTGACCAGGTTTCCCCAGGTGGCTACGAGTTCCTCGTTGATCCGTCGACCGATCTCGTCGACCGAGAGGTCCGTGTCGCTCTGTTCGGGCAGGGAAGCCGCCAGCGCATAACGCAACGCGTCCGCCTCGAACATCTCCAGCCCCGCTCCGATGGTGAGGCCCACCCCGCGGCTGGCCGATGCCTTGCCGCCCTTGAAGGTCACGTACTGGTTGGCCGGCACGTCCGTAGGCAGGTTCAAGCCGCCATAACCGAGGAGCATTCCGGGCCAGATGATCGTGTGGAAAGGAATGTTGTCCTTGCCTATGAAGTAGACGGACCGGGCATCGTCGCCCTGCCACCAGTCCCGCCAGGCTTCCGGCTGGCCGGTGGACTGCGCCCACTCCATGGAAGCCGACAGGTAGCCGATCACAGCCTCGAACCAGACGTAGATTCGCTTACCAGGCCCCAGGTCGTCCACCGGCAGGTCGACGCCCCAGTCCAGGTCACGTGTGATCGCCCGATCATGGAGCCCCTCGTCCACCCAGCCCTTCGAGAAGTTCAGGACGTGTCGGCGCCAGCCCTCACGTGTGTCCAGCCACTCGGCCAACTCGTCGGAGAAGTCTGAGAGCCGGAGGTAGAAGTGCTCGGTGGTGCGAAGTTCCGGGCTGCTCCCGGTGATCTTGGAGTGAG
>JAAZXC010000084.1 GCA_014240365.1 Acidimicrobiales bacterium
CGATCCCCGCATTCGCCCTATCGTCCAGGCGCTCGGCGGACCATGGACCTTCCGCCACAACGACGGCGGGTGGGCCATGTCGTGGTGGGTCGTCTCATCGACCATGCCCCCACTGTTGGTGGGTGACTAGGCGGTCCTAGTTGATCACTGGTTCGCGCTGGTACGCGTTGTTCCGCGACGTCTCGCGGCCTGTACGCGGCCTGCCAGAACGGCCTAGTTGAAGGTCACTCCGGAGGTTCCCTGAGTGTCGGAGAGGGACTTGAACTTTCCCCACCAGTATCGGTGTGGTTCGTCATGGAGGGGAACTTCTCTGTTGGTCGTGAAATCCAGGGCTGCTTGGCGGGTGGCAGGGACTGCTCCGGGTGTTATGGGTTGGCGGCAATCCCCGCGTAGTCGAGCACGACGCTTATGGACCCCGACCAGCGGTCTCCACCGATCGGCTGGTCGGAGATACAGGTCCTCCATCTGGCGTGACTATCCGGGGAAATTCCGTAGTGGTCTCCTAGAGCCTGTTGGATCTGTTCCAACTCGGCCAGCGCTGAACCTGACGGGTCAAACCCGATGAGCGGGCAATGGTGGAGGGCGCCAATCTCTCCGGTGGTCATCTCCAGGAGGCCAATGCTGAAGCCTGAACTTGAAGCGAAAGATGGTTCCAGGGTCCAGCCCACGTTGGGGGCCGCTTCACCTATCTGGTCGCCCGGTTCGACCCAGTCACCGTCCGCAACCTGAACGTTCATCACGTGGTCAATGTTCCAGGCCCAGTCGTGCCCGCCGGATTGGTTGATCATCAGCGACATATCGGGTTCTCCAGCGTGAATTCTCTTCACATCCCATACGCGGCCCGCCAGGGGAGCGAACACTGGGGTCCCAGGTGGGGTCAGGAAGTACCAGTTGACGTCGTATCCCAGGAACCTTGTAGCAGGCACGACGCTCCCGTCCGGCATGGTTCGTTTACCGGGTTCGTCGAGTAGTTCCCTCTTGTGTCCGAAGGTGTGGAAGACATCCTTGCCCCAGTCCGGGTTGTGGGAGCTGAGTGTCGATATGTGAGCAATCACCTCAGCCGGGTCGACGGGAAACTGGACGACAAGGCCGGCAATGCTCGGGGTGAAGAAAGAAGCCGGCACTGGCTTTGGCTCCGGGTCCCATACCGCGGTGGCGGCGAGCGCCTGGTCAATCTGCAACTGCGATGCCCCGACTTCTGCCACAGCACCAGGTGTTGCGGGTAGAGGCATGGCACTTAGGCAGGGTGTCCATTCCTCAGGAGGAACCTGTTCAGCCCCCAACCGGATGGCGTCGTCCCGGCGGATCTTCTCCAGTTGCGTCTGTACAAACCCTGCCGGGTGCACGGAGATCAGGGGACAGTGGTACCGGGGCAGGTGTGGCTGCTGCTCATCCGAAGCCGATTGTTCCAGCAAGCCCAGGAATAACCGTCCCCCGTCGCCAATGACCCCGATCCTCTCGGCCGCTTCGACGCGCTCCCCTTCTCCAACTGCAAGCCCTGCGATCGGGCCGATCTCCCATACCCAGTCGCTGTCATCAACTGCGCCCGCAAGATGAACTGTGCGGGTGCCGTCGGCGCCGGCTTCGACCTTCAACACGTTTCCAGTCGAGGGCGCATACACCGACGCCCCTGGTGTTCCAATGAACTCCCAGCGATTCGACGGAGACGCATCCGTGCCCGTCGCTGCGGACGACGCGCCGTAGCCACCGAAGCGCACCACTGCCTCCTCAACGGCCAACTCGTAGGGATCGATCGGTAGCTGAAACAGTCGACCCAGGTACGCGGGTGGACTGCTCGTTGCTCCCTCCCCTGTTGGAGATCCAGTCGATTGCGCGTCGGTGGGTTCGCCGGACCAGTGCGCCGAAGTATCGACTTCGACCTCAGTCGATCGGCAGACCGCTCCGACGCACTCCTCTAGCACGACGTGGGTCAACGCTGGCACCCGGAAACCTCCATCCCCCAAGGTGAACTCCCATTCCGAGCCGCTACCCCAGCGAGTGGTTCCGTTTGACGTCCACTCAAGCCTGCTATTCGGCTCATAGTTGCTGGCCCGGCAGAACAGGCGCAGGGCGTCCTTCGCAAGTTCACAAAGGACAACCAGGTCATCCGAAGCCGATGTGACCTCGGTCGGCACCATTGACGTCGTGGTCGGTGCTGCTGTCGTGGTCGGTGCTGCTGTCGTGGTCGGTGCTGCTGTCGTCGGTGTCGCTGTCGTCGGTGTCGCTGTCGTCGGTGTCGCTGTCGTGGTCGGTGCTGCTGTCGTGGTGGGTGCCGCTTCCGTTGTGGTGGGAGCCACAGTCGTAGTGGGAACTGGTTCGACTATTTCCGTGCTACTGCTACACGTTGAGGCCAACAGCACAAATGCAAGGACTAGGCCACATGACCTACTTTGGTACACGACAACCACGCTACGGGCCGACCAGCAGTCCTGCCTGAACGGCCTAGTCGAAGATCACTCCCCGTCTTCTCGGATCAAACCCCTCCGGCCAAAGGGTTTTCTCGTTGGCCCTCGCCTTGAGTAGGACAGCCCAGTCGAGTTCTGCCCCAGCGAGGTTCGCCCCGGCGAGATTCGCCTCGCGGAGGTCCGCCCCCTCAATCCACATCAGGGTGCCGTCATCACATGTGATGTCCGGATCGGTGAAATCCGCCCCTTCGAGGTTTGCGTTGGCGAGGTTCGCCTTACGAAGGTCTGCTCCTTCGAGGCTCGCGTTGCTGAGGTCGGCCATGTGAAGGTCCGCTTCGCGGAGGTCCGCCTTGCGGAGGTCCGCCATGTGGAGGTTCGCTCCGGCGAGGTCCGCCATGTAGAGGTCTGCCTCGTTGAGGTACGCCCCGTTGAGGTCCGCCAGAGTGAGGTTCGTCCCGGCAAGATATGCCCCGTTGAGGTACGCCCCTGGTTTGATCGTGTAGCCATTTACCTCCACGACAACGACGCTAAGAGCCAGCTAACTCACGGTTGTGGCTGTCTGTGCAACTGGAGTGATGGAATCTAGGTATGGCATCCCTAAGGGTGACCTCCCGTCTTGGGAGGCCGCAGAAATTGAAGTCATCCTCGGCCCAGGGTGGGACAGGCCGAGGGGGCATGGGACACGAAGAGGGGCTTAGTCCATGCCCCCTGGGACCACTCCGACGTCGGATGCGATCAGTTAGCCGACGCGTCCGAGTCACGTTCGACCATCCAACTGACCTCCTCGACTACGAACATCTCACCAACCAGATCGGACCTGAGGTCAGCTGCCAAGTCTTGGTGCACTCCCATAGGGGTGGTTGGCCCGGGTTGTGCGGCCAACAGAAGGTGTTCAACACCGACGATACGGACGAGCGCCAGAGCGGTCACGGTGTCACCGTCGTTGATGCTTTTCGCCACGGCATCTAGCGCAGCGCCTGTTACTTCGTGGAGCCTTTCACCGGCCGCTGTGAGGCGTTGCTTGCGACGTCGGTTCCATTCGGCAATGAAGATGATGTTTTTGTTGCACCAGCCGGTGACGGTGCTGCGTTGCACCCCGGCGAGTTTGGCGGCCTCCAAGTGTGTGCTCCCGGAGACGAGGGCGTCGATGGCGATCGATTGCCGGTCGGACACCTCAGGTGGTCGGATCTGGTCGGGTTCGGTCGGGTCAGTCATCTTCGGTCACCCCGTTCAGGAGGCTGCCTCGACCTGTTTTCTCAGCGCCTGTAAAGACTCTCATTTGCCCCTCAACGACCTCGTTTCCCCCTCTTCGTGGGAGAGAGGTTGGGAGCGGAATGTGCCCCCCCAGTGGCGAACAAGACTGTCCACCACTAGAGGGGCACTCTCTTCGCGGTCGGTCAATCGATCGCTCCAGTGCACGCTTCGGGAATTACTCGCCTGCGTCAGGGCCGGGATTGGGAGCACCTCATGCATCGATGCCTGAGCGGGCCTGCCTTGAACAAACGGGGTGCTTCCCTCGCAATGCCCGCTAGGTCGGATCGGCCTTCCCCCAGCAATAGCCGTCTCTAGGTTCGGATTGGCGCTGTAAGCGGGCGCACCCCGGCCGAAGAAGCCCTCGGCAGTTCTGAAGTTTCGATGCAGCCCGGCCTTGCCGGGCGGGTGGTGTCGGGTCGTCATCAGCCCGGCACAATCAAGACATCGCACCACCCGCCTGCTGCAAGCAGGTCTGAAGATGCGAGTGGACGCTCTGAGAATCTTCCGGGGCGTCCTTCTTGTGTGAAGACGAGTGAACGGCAACAGGAGAGACCGGGGTTCCCATATCAGCTGGCGATCTCGCGTCGTTGCTGAAGCCATGTTTCGATGTCGTCTCTGCGGTACCGGATGTGACGGCCGACTCGGTAGCCGACCGGCCCTGTGCCCTGGTAGCGCCACCGGGAGACCGTCGCTGGAGGCACCTGTAGCCATTCGGCCAGATCGTTTGTTGAAAGCCACTCGGACGCATTCATTACTACGCATTGGATCTGATACCCTCTACTCTTGTGAAGTCCCGCGATAAATCGTCACAGGTCATTCGGAACGAAGCCGCATTGGAGAAGGCGGTGGCCATCGACCCACGCTTCGAACGGACCAAAAGCGGCGGCCGAAAAGCGCTTAGACGTGTAGAAGGCTCCTCAATCGTCGAACCCTGGGCCACCGAGTTACACCACCAGAGACCGCAAGAAACCGTGGTCTTCACCACAAGAGTGAACGATGCCGAGTTGAAGATTGTGGTGAAGGCAACCGGCGGCGCGATTGCTCCTCACCAGCTAACGATCGAGATGCCGGACGGCTCGGCCCTACCGGCAAGCCTCTTCACTCGACTACGTCTCACGCCGGTGTTCGACCAGATGAGGCGGGACTTCGATTCACCCGTCATCAACTATCAACTCGGGATGTTCGACTCCACCGGATGGGACGAGCCGTTCCTTCAAAGGCCTCGACCGGGAAGAAAGGGGAGGCCTGACTGGGAATACGCCCTATGGGCATCGAGATACGTCTCAGCGTGCGAACAAGATGCAGAGCGTCCGGTCGCTCTCCTTATCGAACGGTTTCCGGGCCACAGCGAGACCATGCTCAGAGCAATCTTCAACAAGGCGCGTAGACGGGGACTGCTAACAGATCCTCCTCAGAAAGGACGGGCTGGAGGGATTCTCACTGCTCTAGCAGTCCGGCTTCTGAAAGAGATTCCGGCAGAGATAAAAGGGATAGAGGACTGATGGCACATATCCAGAAGCGGGGACCCAGTCGATACAAGGTCCGCTACAGAGGTCCTGACGGTAAGGAGCGTTCGAAGACCTTCCCAAGGAAGGGCGATGCGGACCGGTTCGCCGTAACAGTTGAGGCTGACCGAGTCCGAGGCGCCTGGGTCGCACCCGAACGGGGGCGCCGGGCAGTCTCGGAGTACGCAGAACTCTGGCTCTCAACCCTGACCTGTAAGCCCAATACCCGTGCAGGTTACGAGTCGATCCTGAACCGATGGATTCTCCCTGCTTTCGGTTCACGCCCGGTCTCGAAGGTCTCGTGGTCAGTGATCGAACGGTTCAAAGCCGATATGGCCGAGGCACAGAAGTCGCCCCAAACCATCAAGAACGCTCTCAACGTGTTGCGCCCGATCCTGGGCGCTGCAGTACGCGACGGTGCCCTGCTGAAGAACCCTGTAGATGATGTCAAGTCATCCGGGGTCCGACTGTCGTCCCGGGCACGGTTCGAATCTGCCGAGACAATCGTGGCCCTCGCCGAGACAATGGACGACGCGAGCGGACTGCACGTCCTGTTCGCCGCGTTCACTGGCCTCAGAGCGGGCGAGTGCGCCGCTCTACGGGTCAGCGACCTCGACCTGCTGCGAAGCCGCGTGACGGTCCGTGAGTCCGTCTCTGAGGTCCACGGGCGCATCGTGTTCACGACCACCAAGAACCACTCGGCGCGGTCGGTTGCGATCCCCCGCTTCCTCTGTGAGCGCCTTGCCACTCACCTCGAACTCCGTGGCGTAGCCAGGGACCCAAAGGGGATGGTCTTCACCTCCCCCGACGGATCGGTTCTGAGGCACTCCAACTTCTACAGGAGAGTCTTCAAACCTGCCGTCAAGGCCTTCGGACTGGATGGTTTTCGATTCCACGACTTGCGCCACACCTGTGCCGCCATGCTGATCCAACAGGGAGCACACCCGAGGGCGATCATGGAGCGCCTTGGCCATTCGTCGATCAAGGTCACTCTCGACACCTACGGGCACCTGTTCCCCGCGCTCGACGAGGCTCTGACGGAAGGGTTGGAGGAGCAGTTCCAGAACGCCATTTCCAACGACGCGCGGCCTGTTCGCGGCCTGAGCGAACTCCCGTTGTCCGCCTAGAAACCCCAGCGGCGATGAAACACCTGTTCAAACAGGGTATTTGTTTGTCGGGCTGGGGAGATTTGAACTCCCGACCTTCGGTCCCCCAGACCGACGCGCTAACCAAGCTGCGCCACAGCCCGTGGCGGTCGGCACTCTACCGGCAGCACTCCCCGCCGACCCCGCTGACGACCGTCAGGTAATGAGCATCCAGAGACCCTGGACAAGACGCCAGCCGAGGTAGACCACGGCCGCTCCGGCGAACACCCAGAAGTGCCAGGGCACCTTCTGCGACCGGGCCGGTGCCCCATCGGCATCGGTCACCCGCTCGCCACATGATGGGCACGTGCCGACCACCGACACCGAGTTCGGGCTCAGGTAGCGAGCGCAGGGCTCACACCACGGCACGCGGCACACTTCCCATCAGGCCGCCCATCAAGCCACCCATCAAGCCATCAGGCAGCAAGGAGCCCGGATCAGTCCTTGCGGATGGCCAGGATGGCCAGATCGTCCTGGACCATTCCGGCACTGAAGTCGTTGGCGGCGTCCAGCAACTGCTTGCACAGCACTCCCGGGGCGATGCCGGGATTCCGACGCACCATGTCGCCGATGCGTTCCTCGCCGAACAGTTCGTCGCCGCTCCGAGCCTCGGCCAAGCCGTCGGTGTACATGACGGCCATGTCGTCACGAGCCAGTGGGATCTCCCGGCTGAAGTAGGACGCGTCAGACGTCAACATCAGCAGCGGGCCGGTGGAACGCAGCGGCCGGACCTCACGGTCGTGCCACAGGAACGTCGCCGGGTGTCCCGCCGAGGCATAGCGAAGCGTGCCGGCCTCGGTGTCGAACACCAGGACGACCAGCGAGATGAACTCCTCGGACCGTTCCACCGACGACATCTGCCGGTTCAACTCCTCCAGAGCCTGGGCCGGATCCCGGAACTGGCGAAGGAAGGTCCGCAGCAGATACTTGGCCTGGAAGGCGGTGATGGACGCCTCGATGCCGTGACCGGCCACGTCGCCCACCACGGCGGCCAGACGGGTGTCCGACATCTGGAACACGTCGAAGAAGTCGCCGGCCATCAGGCCGGTACCCGCCTGGTAGACCCGGCCGACCTCGAAGCCCGTGAAGTTCGGAAGCTCCTCGGGGGCGAGACGACCGGCCCACGCCTTGGGGGCCAGATCCTCCTGCTCGAGGGCCTCCTGGGCCCGCCGCTCGATGTCGATGCCCTGACGGGCCATGCGGGCCTCGCGGACCGCGTGACGGGCCCACGCCGTGGACACCAGCGCCGGGACGGCCACCAACGAGAACACCATGGCGCCGGCCGCACCCTCCACGAAGGCGTTGACCAACGAGGCCACGGCCAGCAGGCCGTACAGCGATGCCGAGTGGAGTTCCTTGCGGAACGTCGACCAGGCCAGCGTGTAGGCGTCCGGGGCGACCTCCGGATCGATTCGTCCGACGAGACGATGGCGATGACGGGCCGAGCGTGCCCAGCCGAAGGCTGCAGCCAGGCAGATGATGCCGAGGACGACGAGGACCGGCGCACGCATGGGACTCAAGCGTAGTCGTGAGGCCTCAGATCCGGGGTCGGCCTACTCTGAACGACGACGTACCCGGAGCTTGATGGGCGTGGATCCCAGGTCCAGGTCCTCGCGGAGCTTTCGCTCCAGATACCGGAGCCAGGTGCGAGGCACCTCCCGGTTGGCGAACAACGTGAAGGTCGGCGGATC
>JAAZXC010000085.1 GCA_014240365.1 Acidimicrobiales bacterium
GTTTCCATAGGGACCGCAGCGCTGGTCGCCATCGGCGACAACTCCCCGGACCTAGACGATGAGTACAGGGCGCTGGGATCGGCGGCGGGCTACTGGGACCAGTACCAGGCAGGGAACGATCCGGCGGGCATCACCACTCAGCGTCCAGACCTGGCCGCCCGCCTGGACCCGGTTCTGGCCGGTCGCCGTCTAGCCAACTACCTTAAGGTGCTGACGCTCGAGGCGCAGACCCTGGCCCGGGCCTGCGGCAAGTCGCACGTGCACAACCTGGAACCACAGGACATGGCGGCCCTCACCGTCGAGGCGGCGGCAATGGCAGGTGTACCGTTGGCGGGCACGACCTGGGTGCCCGGACGGGGCAGGGATTGACCGTGGCAGTGACCGACGACGAGAGCGGCGCTCCCCTGGCGCCGGGGACGACGAGGAAAATCTGATGACACCAGAAGACCTGAAGGCACGAATCGCTGACGACGGCGTGGAGTTCATCTACGCCATGTTCGTGGAGATGCACGGCAAGCCCTGCGCAAAGCTGGTGCCCGTCACCGCCATCGACGATCTGCTTGAGGTGGGGGCCGGGTTCGCAGGGTTCGCCGCCGGACCGCTCAGCCAGGACCCGTCCGATCCGGACATCCTGGCCATCCCCGACCCGGACTCGTATACGCAACTGCCGTGGCAGCCCAATGTGGCTGCCATGCAGTGCGACCCCACAGTGGAGGGCGAGTCGTGGCCCTACGCCCCGAGGGTCATCCTGAAGCGGGCCGCGGCCCTCGCCGCCGGGCAGAACCTGGTCCTGAAGGCCGGAGCGGAGGCCGAGTACTCGTTGCTCCACCGCAACGAGGACGGTTCGCTGCGGCCGGCCGACGAGCGGGACACGTCGGAACTGCCCTGCTACGACGCCCGCGGCCTGACGGCGGTGCTGGACCACCTCACGACCGTGTCGAGGCACATGGATGCAATGGGGTGGGGCAACTACGCCAACGACCATGAGGACGCCAACGGGCAGTTCGAGCAGAACTTCCAGTACGCCGATGCCCTCACCACCGCCGACCGCCTAATCGTGCTGCGCCTCATGATGCACACGCTGGCCCGACGGGACGGCCTGTACGCCACGTTCATGCCCAAGCCGTTCGCCGACAAGACAGGTAACGGGCTGCACACCCACCTGAGCCTGTGGACCGCTGACAGCGACGAGCCCCTGTTCCACGATGACGACGATCCGAGGGGGCTGGGCCTCAGCGAGATGGCCTACCACTTCACCGGCGGGATCCTGGATCATGCCCAGGGCCTGACCGGGATCGTCTGCCCGACGGTCAACTCGTTCAAGCGAATCGGGGTGGGTCCGCCCGACTCGGGCGCAACGTGGGCGCCGTCCTACGTCGCCTACGGCGGGAACAACCGGACGCAGATGATCCGGATCCCGGAGGGTGGCCGACTCGAGGTCCGGGTACCGGACGGTTCCGCCAACCCGTACCTGGCGTTGGCGGCGCTTCTGGGCAGCGGACTGGACGGCGTCGCAAGGGGCCTGGATCCCGGCGACCCCAACACCGACAACCTCTTCGCCCTGCCGCTCGACGAGATCCGGCGGCGCGGTATCACCGCCCTGCCACCCACGCTGCTTCACGCCATGGA
The DNA here is from genome assembly GCA_014240365.1 of Acidimicrobiales bacterium. GTDB lineage: Bacteria > Actinomycetota > Acidimicrobiia > Acidimicrobiales > MedAcidi-G1 > UBA9410. Next base: position 1,630 of record JAAZXC010000085.1, read on the forward strand.
TGCCCTGGTCGCCGACGACACCCTGCGCGCCACGCTGGGGACCGGCCGCGACGGCGATTACGTGGACTACTTCGCCGCCGTCAAGCGGGCTGAGTTCCGGTCCGTCAACGACCAGGTCAGCCCGGCCGAGATCGACAGGTACCTTACGCTCATGTAGCGGGGTGGCCGCTCAGGCCGTTTCGGTGTGCGGACAGGGCCGAGAAGCCAGCAAGGACGGTCGTCGGCCTTCAGAGGTATGGTCCGCCCGATGAGGTGGAGGGTGCAGTTTCTGGTTGTGGCGCTCCTCGGCACCGCGTGCAGCGGTGGTTCGACCGATGGGTTAGGTGGCGAGGCCGCCGAGGTCCCCGCTGCGGCAACCACGACGTCTTTCACCGGATCTATCGGTGGGTCGGATCTGCCGGAGTCAGGGTCCGCGGCGACGTCCACGGTTGTCGACAATGGTTCAGAGGCCTCCGATGCTGGCGAGGAGCATCCTGCGTCGACTGTCGTAGATGCTGGCGAGGAGCATCCGACGTCGACTGTGGTGGACGCTGGCGAGGAGAGCCCCACATCCACAGTTGTCGACAATGGTCCAGCGGTCGTCGAGGATGGTGACGACCACCCAACACCCGCGATTGCCGGTGATGGGCCAGCGGTTGACGATGCCCAGGCGGTAGCCGATGCACCGATGGGCCCTGCAGGCGATCTGGACGAGGCTCGGCAGCGGTATCCCTTGAACGTCACCGGTGCGGTGCTCGCCGGGCGCATGGAGGCTCCGGCAGGTTTCGACCAGTGCGCGGTGGCCGGCTTCGGCGGTGCCCGGCGTGGTGAGCTGCTGGCCGGCGCGATTGCCAGTGGCTCGGAGAACGACGTGGCCGCCCGCTGCCTGTTGGAGGTCGGAGCGGTGTTTGCCGGGGTGCCATCGTCGGCCGGTTCCGCGGGCGGTTCGGAATCGGGCGTCCTGTCACCGATGGGCCCTGGAGGCGATCTGGACGAGGCTCGGCAGCGGTATCCCTCGAACGTCACCAGTGCGGTGCTCGACGGACGCATAGAGGCTCCGGCAGGTTTCGACCAGTGCGCGGTGGCCGGGCTCGGCGGTGCCCGGCGAGGTGAGCTGCTGGCCGGAGCGATCGCCAGTGGCCCGGAAAACGACATGGCCGCCAACTGCCTGCTGGAGGTCGGAGCGGAGATTTCCGGTGGTTCCGCTGGCGGGGGGTTCGGAGGGACCGAGGGTTCCCCGAACCCGCAGCCCGGGCAACGTGTCGGCAGTGGCTTCATTGTCGAGTACCCCGCAACCAACTACCGGACGGCCCCCGGCGGCACCTTCGGCTCCTTCCATGCCGGCCAGTCGGCCGACCTCGTGCTGTCAGCGATCGGGTTTAACGACTCGGGCGGCCCGCTGCTCTTCAATCGACCGACGGGGCTATCAACCGACGGCACCCGCCTGGTCATGGCCGACACCTTCAACAACCGTGTCCTCGTATGGAACCGGGCTCCGACTGGCAACCAGGCCCCGGACCTCGTTCTGGGCCAGTCGAACTTCACCAGCAACGAGCCGGACACCTCCCTCGGAGGCATGAACTGGCCGGTCAGCACCTCGACCGATGGCACCCGCCTGGTCGTCACCGACACCTACAACAACCGGATTCTGATCTGGACGGCCTTTCCCACCCGAAACGGCCAGCCGGCCGACATCGTCCTGGAGACGCCCGCCGGAAGCGACAAGGAACAGTTGGGAATCGAGTGGCCCTGGGGCTCGTGGACCGACGGCACCCGCCTGGTGGTGACCAGCACCATGGGAGGGCGCGTCCTGGTCTGGAACACCTTCCCGACGAGCGATGACCAGCCGGCCGACCTGACCCTCAAGGGCGACGGTCGCATCGGGACGCCCCGCCAGGTGACGAGCGACGGCCTGACGCTCATGGTGGGAGACCACAACTCCACAGCGGATGGACCCTCCTCTCCCGGCACCTTCATCTGGTCGACCTTCCCGACCACGGCCAACCAGCCCTACGACTTTTTCCGGCGCGACCCGACGGATCCGAACGGACCATGGTTGCGTGGTGCCTTCGCCGGCGACGGTCGTCTCGTCACGATGGGCTCCACCCTCGAGGTCTGGCCGGGGATGCCGTCTGCGTCGGATGAGAGTCCGGTCCTCTCAGTCAAGGGTCAGAAGGAGCCCGACGGTTTCGACTTCGGCTGGTCCGACTTCAGCTCGGTGGCCGTTGTCGGGGAGAGGGTCTACGTCACGACCGGCCGCAACACCGTGGTCGGCTTCGACGGCATCCCGGACTCCGTATACGGATGGCCGGACTTCGTGGTCGGAGGTGATGACGTCCTCGCAAACACGATGGCCGAGAACCACATTCTCAGCAATCCCGTGCCGGCCACGGATGGGACGAGCCTCTTCGTCACCTCGGACTTCGACAAGAAGCTGCTGGTCTGGAAGACAATCCCCGAAGACAGCGCAGCAGCACCCGACATCGTGTACCACTTCTGCACGTACCGCGATCCCTCCTACCAGGGCCTAGCGAGTTGCATGAGCCAGCTGGCACCGTGGGATAACGCCCTCCATGGCGACGTGTTCGCTGCGGCAGGCAAGGACCGGGTGGTGATCTGGGAGGGGCTCCCGACCGACGGCAGCATGCCGGCCAGCGACCACGAGGGCGGGATTGGCAGCATCACGTTCGCCGACCTCACGGGTGTGGCCATCGACGACCGCTACTTCTACCTGGCGGACAAGCAAGCCAATCGGGTGTGGATCTGGGAAGGGCTCCCGGACGGTGATGACGAACCCGTGGCAACCCTGGTGGTGGACACGCCGACACGTCTCTCATCGGATGGCACGTATCTGGCCGTCAACTCCTATGCCACCAGTTCTGCCACCGTCTACCGGATCGACGACATCTTGCAGGGTGGATCTCCCATCGTGGTGAGCGGCTCGGTGAACCTCCCTCAGGCCGCCACCATCGCCGGCGGGCACTTCTTCGTAGCGGACACGGGCCACAACCAGGTGGAGATCTGGTGGAGCCTCGACGACGCCCTGGCAGGTCGACCGTCCGACCTTGTGCTGGGTGCGGACGACCGGAACGAGATGGTGCCCGAACTCACCCGGAACCAGTTCTTCTGGCCAGGGGCAATTGCGTTTGACGGGACCTACCTCTGGGTCGGTGAGTTCAAGTTCTCCGGACGGTTGCTGCGATTCAGCCCGAGTGGCTGAACCAGTTTGCGTACTTGGCGGAACTCCGACGAGGCTGAACGCCATGGCTGAGCTGACCACCCTGGATTTCGACGCACCCATCGACGACGTGCTGGCCGCCCTGCACCGCGATGGCGGGGTGATCGTGCGCGACATGCTCTCCGAGGACGGACGTCGGGCCATCGTCGACGACCTGTCAGCTGACTTCGGAGCCGCAGCGCCCGGTTCGAAGAGCGGCATGGAGCTCTGGGAGACCTTCCATGGCGCCAACACCATCCGGTTCTGCGGCCTGGCGGCACGCAGTCGGGCCTTCGTGGACCACGCCCTGCTGAACCCGGTGCTCGCTGCCGTGGCTGACCGGGAGCTCCTGCCGGGCTGCGCCGACTACTGGCTGAACACCGGCCAGGTCATGGCCGTGGGCCCCGACGAGCCGGCCCAGTACCTGCACCGTGACGAGAACAACTGGCCCGAAGCCGTGAAGCCGGACAGTGAGGTGACCGTCAGTTGCATGTTCGCCCTGTCGGACTTCACCCGGGAGAACGGAGCCACGGTGGTCGTGCCGGGAAGCCAGTCGCTCCCGCCGGGCCTGGTGCGCGGCCACGAGGTGGTCGATGCCGAGGTGGCGTATTCCGAGATGTCGGCCGGCAGCGGGATGATCTACTCCGGCAAGGTCATCCACGGCGCCGGCGCCAACACCACGGATGCCTGGCGTTACGGCATGCATGTGAGCTTCGTGTCGGGTTGGCTACGACCCGAGGAGGCCAGCCCCATCCAGGTCGACTGCGCCACCGCGGCGGCGCTCCCCGAGAGGGCCCGACAACTCCTGGGGTGGTCGTCGTACCACTCCGAAGGCGGCGGTCGGATCTGGCTGGTCGACTTCGAGGACGCATCCCGACTGTTCGACTGAGCCGCTACTCGAGGGTGGCGTAATCGGTTGCCGTTCCCGGCGACGCTGCCCGGGCCTCGGCCGCCGCTGCGACGAGGTCCTCCAGCCACTGGTCTACGACCGGGGCGTTTCCGGCGCTGACGGTCAGGTGCAGGCCATCCGGCGGGCCCTGCCGATCGTGGTGCCAGCCACGGGTCGCCAGGGCGTCACCGAGGGCGAAGACGTTGATCGGCTCGTCTACTGACGTGTCTGCCACGATGGACAGAAGATGGTGTCGGGGGTCGCCCGGCACGGTGATGCCGTCGATGGCACGAACCCCGTTCCGGATCCGGTCGGCCGACCCGATGGCGGACCGCACGAGCCTTCGGTACCCGTCCATGCCCAGATGGCGCACCACCGCCCACGCAGCGGCCATGGGAAGGCCCGAGCGTGTGCCCTGGAGGTTCGGTGTCACATAACGACCACCCAGCCAGCCGTCGAAATCGAAGGTCTGGTAGCGCCGCAGGTGGCGTGAACGGTGGAGGATCACCGAAGCGCCCTTGGGGGCGTAGCCCAGCTTGTGGAGATCGGCGGAGATGGTCGTGACCCCGTCGACAGCCAGATCCCACGAAGCGCTGCCCCAGGCTTCGGGTTCCTCGAGGGTGGCGAAGGGGAGGACGAACCCGCCCATGCATGCGTCAACGTGGCAGCTCGCACCGACACCGGCGGCGATCTCGGCGATCTCGGCGACCGGGTCGACGACGCCCTGCGGGTACTGGGGGGCTGAGGCCACGACGAGGGCGGTGTTCGGACCCACAGCGTCGGCCATGGCATCCAGATCGACCGTCCAGGCGTCGGTCACCGGCACCACCCGGGTCCGCAGGCCGAAGAGGTGAGCGCCCTTGTGGAAGGCGGCGTGGGCGCTCACTGCCAGGACGATCTCGGGTTCAGTGATGGAGCGCTCGGCCCGGGCCCGCTCCCTGGCGGCCTCGACGGCGCACAGGATGCTCTCGGTGCCTCCGCTGGTCAGGAATCCGGCGGTCTCCGGCGGGCCGTGGAGGAGATCCGCCGTCCATCCGCAGAGCTCGGACTGGATCTCGCCCAGTGACGGGAAGGCCGACGTGTTCAGGGCGTTGTCGTGGAGGAAGAGCCGGGCGGCCTGGTCGGCCACGTCGCGGACCTCGTCGCCACCGTCGAACACGAGGCCGAAGGTTCGCCCCTCGGCCCATCGGACGTCGTTGTCCCGCTTGGCGTCCAGTTCCCGGACCACCTCGTCCACCCTTGTGCCGGAGGCCGGAAACTGACCGATCGTGGAGGACGCCATTGCCTGACCATAGGGTTCGACCCGTGGAGGGCCGAAACGCAGCGACCGGTGCGCAGGACTTATTCTCGTTCCCGCATCCGGTCGACGAGGTTTCGGCCCGACTGGTGGCCACCGGCGTGGTCCTGCAGTGCGTGGGGATCCTGATCACCGGCTGGACGGTCCTGCTGGCCGTCCTGGCCTGGGGGTTCGTGGCCCGTGTGGCTACCGGCCCGACGCTCAGCCCGCTTGGAACGCTTGTGACCCGTGTGGTCAGACCCCGCCTCGCCCTGGCCGCCCGTGACACCCCCGGCCCTCCCAAACGATTCGCCCAGGGGATCGGAGCCACCAACGCAACGGCCACCGGCCCTGCACCTAGCGCCGTGGCGACCAACG
>JAAZXC010000086.1 GCA_014240365.1 Acidimicrobiales bacterium
GACGAATCCGCAGCAGCAGCGGGAGCAGGAGCCTCCGTAGCAGCCGGAGCAGCCGTCGTAGCAGCAGTTGAGTCACCGCCGCCCGATGCATCGTCGCTGTCTGACCCGCAGGCCGATGCCACCATTGCCATTGCGGCAAGAATGACCATGAGTCGCTTCAACATAAAGACTTTCCCCCTCTATTGCTTTGGTAGGCGCGTTTGCGCCACCCTGAATCGGCCTGTCGTGCATCCGTGTCCGGTGTCCCACGGAGACCACCCCTCAGAGTAGTGACATGTGCCGCATGATTACAAGAAGAATCTCTACTCCTATGAAAACCATCTTCATCACGTGAAATATGGTCGTCGGCCGGATGCCTGGCCGGCCCCTGTCGACAACCGTTCGTGGGGTTGCACGAGCGTCGGTCCGCTGGCTGTCGACGACGGGTCGGGCCGGTCGACCGGATGCAGACCGGTGTTACGTTGAGAGCGACTCGCAACGGTGACCGTGAAAGCGCAAGGTCGGCGACAACGGATGAGCAGGGTTGACCACCCGGAGGCCACATCATGAAAATCACCGCCATCGACGTGTTCCAGCACGACCTGCCGGTGAAGGACGCCCCCTACCGGATGGGCCTGCAGGACGTCTGGCACCTGGACTCCACCATCGTCCGCCTCGAGTGCGATGACGGAACGGTGGCCTACGGCGAGACCTGCCCTTTGGGCTCCACCTACCAACCGCAGCACGCACTGGGGGCCCGGGCCGCCCTGGCCGAGATGGCGCCGTACCTGCTCGGCATGGACCCCACGGCGATCGGGCGCATCAATGCCGCCATGGATTCCGTGCTCATGGGACACCTGTACGCCAAGGCTGCCATTGACGTGGCGTGTTGGGACGCAACCGGCAAGTTGTACGGGGTGAGGATCTGCGACCTGCTTGGCGGGGCGGTTCGCGAGCGGGTTCCGTCCTACCACGGGGTCCTCATCGCATCTCCGGAGGACTCGGCCGCCGATGCGGCCAGGCGCCAGGAGGAGGGCTTCCCGAGGATCCAACTGAAGGTGGGCGGCAGGTCAGTCGAGGAGGACATTGCGGCGATTCGAGCAGTGGCAGCCGTCCTGCGGCCCGGTGTGCGGATGGCGGCCGATGCCAACAAGGCCTGGACCACCAGCGCCGCCATCCAGGTTTCACAGGCCTGTCAGGACATACCGATGGTGTTGGAGCAGCCGTGCGCCTCCTATCGGGAGAACGCCTCGCTGGTGGGGAAGGTCGCCCATCCGATCTACCTGGATGAGTCTGCTGTGGACCTGGCGACGGTGGTCGCAGCGATTGGCGAGGGTGTGGCCGACGGCTTCGGGATGAAGGTCAGCCGGGTGGGCGGCATCAGCGCCCTGCGGGCTGTCCGGGACGTGTGTGCGGCGGCCCGACGGCCCCACACGGTGGACGACACGTGGGGCGGCGACCTGGTGGCTGCGGCCAGCCTCCAGGTGGGGGCGACCGTGGACCCGTCCAACTTCGAGGGAACCTGGATCGCCGAACCGTACGTGGACGGCCACTACGACGCCGAGCATGGAATCCGCCTGGACGGGGGATGGATGGACCTGCCGCCCGGTCCGGGTCTGGGCATCACACCCGACGAGTCCCTCTGGGGCGACCCGGTCATGACCTGGTCCTGAAGGCCGGTCAGCCTTCCAGCAGGGCTGTCGCCTCCGCCTCCGCCTCCGCCTTCAGGCTCTTCTTGTCGATCTTTCCGACGGCCAGCATCGGCAGGGCATCGCGCAGGTGGACCATCTTGGGCACCTTGTAGTTGGCCAGTCGCTCCCTGCAGTGGTCGCGCAGTGCCTCGGCATCGGTTCCGGGTTCGGCAACCACGAAAGCATGGCCCACTTCGTCGAAGACCGGGTCTCGGACCCCGACCACGGCTGCGATGCGCACCGCCGGATGATCCTCCAGACAGATCTCGATCTCCCGGGGGTAGGCGTTGTAGCCGCCGGTCTTGAACATTTCGGACATCCGGCCGACGATTCTGAGGCAGCCGTCAGGGCGCATGACCACCAGGTCGCCGGTGTGGAGCCAGCCCTCGGCGTCGATGGCCTCGGCGGTCGCCTCGGGACGGTTCCAGTAGCCGGCCATAATCCAGTCGCCCCGCACCTGGATCTCGCCAGATTCGCCCGGCTCAGCCATGCGGTCGTCGGCGGCCATTATCCGGAACTCGTGGCCGGGGATGGGTACGCCCACCGTGTTGAGGATCATGTCCATATCGGCGCCGGGCGGAGTGCAGAAGACGCCGCCCGTCGTCTCGCTCATTCCGTAGCCGGTGGTGCAGCGCTCGACGTCGGTGGCGGCCAACAGACGCTCCAGTACGGGTGCCGGCATGGCGGCGCCACCCCACGCCAACTGTCGGACACTGGAGAGATCGGCTTCTGCGAAGTCCGGGTGGGCGGTGCAGAGCTGGAACATCGTGGGCACGCCGCCCCAGACCCCGATCCGCTCCTCGGCAATGGTGGCCAGGACCAGCGCCGGGTCGAACCGCTCCTGGAAGACAATGGCACCACCGGCCACCATCTTGCGACAGCAGATGTCGCTGACGGACCCCACATGGTTGACGGGCAGGTTGCAGAGGATCTTCTCGTTCCCGGCGCCGCGGGCCGTCGACCCGGTCACCCCGCACCAGCAGACTCCGCGGTGGGTGAGCAGTGCGCCCTTGGGCCGGCCCGTGCTCCCCGAGGTGTAGACGATGAACCCGGGGTCCATGGGCTGGACCTCGGCCCGCCTTTCGGCCAGGGCATCGGCGTGGATCACCGTGCCGGCCCCCTCGAAGTCGACCCATTCGGCTGTATCGACAGCTATGCAGCGCTCGACCCCGTCGATCTCGGCCACCAGGCGGTTGGCCAGACCATTGGATCCCGCGGGCACCCCGTCAAAGACGATGCGCGGTCCGGCGTCTGCGACGACGTATGACACCTCGCTCCACGTGTACTTGGGATTCAGGCCCTGCCAGATGAGGCCGATGCTGGTGGCGGCCAGGAAGTGGACGAAGAAGTCGAGGCGTGAGTCTGACAGGTAGGCCACGCGGTCTCCGCGCTCCATGCCGGCCGCCATGAGGGCTGCGGCCACAGAGTCGACCGCCACCCTGGTCTGGGCCCAGGTGAGTCGACGGCCGGTGATCGACGGGCCTCCGTCGATCAGGAACTCGGAATCAGGCTGGATGGCCGCCCAGTGGTCAAGGTAGGCGTCGATGCGGTCCAGGACCGGAGCCACCGGGTTGTCCGGAAGCCGGAGGCTCATCGCTCGGCGACGAAGTAGGCCAGCATCTCGGCCACCACGGCCGTTTCGATGCTGCCGTCCGGCAACTCGGCCTCGATGGTCGCAGAGGTGCGGATCAGGGTGTCGAGACCGTCGGCGCCCTTCGGCGTCGCTCCTGTGACGGTGAAGCGGCCCCTGATGCGACTACCGGTCGGCACCTGGTACACGAACCGGATGCGGTCGAAGCCGTAGTGGAACCGGTTCAGGATCCCCTCGGAGGGCCACTCCAGATCGCGGGCCATCCGGGCCAGGTTGGCCAGCATCAGCGATCCCTGGAGGAGGGTGCCTCCGTACGGGCCGGCGGCCGAGCGCTCCAGGTCATTGTGGATCCATCCGCCGTCTCCGACGGTCTCAGCGTGGGCGTCCACATCGGCCTGGCTGGTCTCGAACCAGCGGCTGGTGCCGCGGTCCGTGCCGACGAGATTGATGAGGGCTTCCATGGTCCATGCGCTCCTTGTCGTCCGGGCACCGCTACCCGACGGTCTGCGGATCCTGAGGATCGCCACCAGTCAAGTTGGCGGAGAGGTCGCGCAGTGCAGCGAGGAGGCGGTCGCGGGATTCGGCGTCCAGACCGTCCAGGTCCTGGTCGAGTCGCTCGACAAGGCTGGCGGCCACGGAGCTGGCCCTGCGGGCGCCTGCCGCCGTGGGCTGGACGATCGTCCTTCGTCCGTCGTCGGTGTCGGAGACCCGGCGGACCAGACCCCTGTCCACCAGGCGTTGGAGCGTCTTTGTGGTTCCCCCTGAGGTCTGGACGACCCAGCGCGCCAGGTCACCGGCGGTCATGGACCGGTCGCCGGCGAAAGCCACGGCGGCAAGCGCCCCGTAGTCGGAGGTGGACAGGCCAGTGTCGGCGAGTGCGTCGGCCAGCCAGGCGTCCAGTTGGCGACCGGCTATGTAGGCCCAGACGAGGATTCCGGCAGTCGTGGGTTCGGCATCATCGGACCGCTGCGACAGGCGGTCGACCGCTGAATCCACTTCGCCCGGCGGGAGGGGGTCCTGGTCGGATGGTCGGCTCACGCTGGCGAGGGTACCTTGCAACCCTCTTCCGAGGAAGATATCTTCCATGGAAGATAATAAATGTTCAACGAGCAGGTCCGGAGGACGACCATGGCCACTATCGACGAGATCGATCTCACCGACCTTGACGTGTTCGCCGAGCGGATGCCGCACGACTGGTTCGACGTGCTGCGCCGGGAGGCCCCGGTGTGGCGGCATCCAGCCAACGAGGAGGAGCCCGACGGCTTCTGGGTGGTTTCCTCATACGAGCACATCTCCGAGGCCCACAAGGCGGGCACCCTGTTCTCCCACCAGACGGGCCGGGACGCGACGGTGCAGGCGGCGTGGCGCTGAACGACATCGCACCCGGGCGTGGCCCGGGGCTGCAGATGGTTATGACCGACCCGCCCCAGCACACCCGTTACCGCAAGCTGGTCAACACGGGCTTCACGCCGCGCATGATCAAGCGGATGGAGGAGGTGATGGAGCTGCGGACAAGCATCATCCTGGACCGGATCTGTGAGAGCGGATCGGCTGACTTCGTGGTCGATGTGGCGGCCGAACTACCGCTCATGGCCATTGCCGACATCATCGGCGTGCCCGACGAGGACCGGCACAAGCTCCTGGACTGGAGCAACCGCACGATCGGTGGAAGCGACCCCGAGTACCAGGACGAGGACACCGGAGACGACCACGGCGCTACGTACGAGACGGCCATGATCGAGATGGCGATGTACGCCCACGAACTCACGGAGCGCAAGAGGGCCGTGCCGGCTGATGACCTATGGACCGTCCTGACCACAGCCACGGTGACCCTCGACGACGGAACGGTTACCGAGCTGACGGACCTCGAACGGGATCTCTTCTTCACCCTCCTGCTGGTGGCTGGAAACGAGACGACGCGAAACGCCGTGAGCCTGGGGATCATGGGGTTCATGGAGCACCCCGAACAATGGGGTCGGGTCACCGGTGGCGCAGGAATGGACGAGGCGGCCGTCGACGAGGTGCTGCGCTACACCAGCCCCGTGAACTACTTCCGTCGGACGGCCACCGAGGACACGGAACTGGGCGGCGAGTTCATCCGGGCCGGTGACAAGGTCACCCTCTGGTATGCGTCCGGCAACAGGGACGAGGCCGTCTACGAGGACCCCCACCGACTGGACCTGTCGCGTACCGGGAACCACCACCTGGCATTCGGTGGTGGCGGCGCCCACTTCTGCCTGGGCGCCAGCCTGGCCAGGTTGGAGCTGAAGGTCATCTTCGAGGCACTGGCATCCAGGATGCCCGACATCGCATCGACCGGTCCGGCTGATCGACTGAGGATGAGCCTCGTGAACGGGATCAAGCACCTGCCGGTGGAGTTCACACCGTCGGAGCCGGTGTTGACAGCCTGATCCGGCCCGGTGGCCGCCAGATCTGCGTCGGGGCCGGGCTGCCCTAGCGGGTAGTTCCCGGCCGGCTGCGGAACCTGACGCCGTCGGGTCGGTCCTCGCCACAGCGTTCGAGTGCGGCGGCCCATGCCGGTGAGGCTCCCAGCGTCGCCCGGAGGCCCCGGATCAACAGGCGTCCCCGGGCGATTGCCCCGCGTCGTGGCCGAAGGCCGATCGCGGCGAGGATCGGCATGGGGACCGTCGCCACGGCGGCATCGTGGATAATCCGATAGGCGACCTTCACCGGTGTCGAAAGTGGCGGGCCGGCCAGGAAGTCGATCGCCTCGCCGCCGGCCGGTGATCCGCCCAGCGACGGGTGTCGGGCCAGCCAGTCGGCGAGGCCGTCGGCGGTTTCGGCCACTACCTGGTGGGGGCCCTTGAGTGAGCCGGTGCCGTCGATGAGTCGGACATTCTGGTTCTCGAGGAGCGACCGGGTGGAGCGGTGGATGCGGTCCTCGATGCTGGCCAGGCGGGCGGAGAGGTTGTCGACGTCGATGCGGGGGCTGACGTCGCCGAGGCCCATTCCCTGTGCCCTGGCGAGAAACGACATGGCTCCGCCGGTGGCGATCATGGCCTTGGACGGGATGCAGTCCCAGAGGTGGGCGGCGCCGCCGAAGATGTCCTTTTCGATCAAGACGACTTCGGCGCCGTGGCGGGCGGCATAGCTCGCAGCGGTGTTGCCGCCGGGCCCGCCGCCGATTATCACAAATCGTGTGGGTTTCAAGGTGGTGAGGCTACCGAGCCGGGCAGCAGGGCGCCCTTGGCGCATGGTTCGTAGGTGTCCGGGGTTGGCTGCGGGCTACCCGGCCGGACAGGGTGGCACCCGTAGAGTGCGGAGCGTGGCGCCCGCTCCCCGACCGTTCGGTATCAGCCGTCGGACGCTCAGGAGCGCCTGGATGCTGCTGCGCTCCGGTGATCTGGCTGGCTTCGCCCGACGGCTCTGGAGGCGCCTGGTAGCGCTCCTGAGGGGTCTGGGGCGCCTTGGGGGGCCCGTAGGCCACGTTCAGTGGCGTGAACGCTGGGTGGACCTCACGGATGGTGAACGAGAGGTGGTGGCCGGCTGGGTGTCGGCGACCCGGTTCGCCGTCGTCGTGGGCGACGGGCCACCGGAAGCGGTGGAGGCCACCGTGGCGTCGCTGGCGTCGCAGTTACACGGCGGGTGGGTTCTGAGCGCTTCTGCGCCCGGCGTTGAGGCCATAGGGGCCACTGCCGGGGTGGCCGACTGGGTGGTGGAGCTGGAGGCCGGAGTGGTGCTCCACGAGGCGGCGCTGGCAACCGTCGCCCGTGCCATCGACCCCGATTCGGGCCTGCGGCTGGTGTACGCAGACTTCGACCACCTGGATGACAGTGGCGTGCCGACCGACCCGTGCTTCCTGCCGGACTGGAACCCGGACCTGTTCGACGGCCTGGGGCGCATCGGCCCGCTGGTGGCCCGCCACCGGTCCGTGGCGACCCCACAGGACGGTGCCGTGCCTGCGCTGCCCGGCGTGGTGGTCGCCCACCTTCCGTTCGTGTTGGCGTCTCGTCCCGGCCACCTGCGGGCGGGCGATCCGGCGCCGGTGCGCCAACGCTGGCCTGTTGGTGATCCGCCGCCGCGGGTGTCGGTGCTGATCCCG
>JAAZXC010000087.1 GCA_014240365.1 Acidimicrobiales bacterium
ACAACGGCTACGACGCCTCCAGCATCACCGCCGACGAGGGTGCCACACAGTGCGGCATCGAACACCTGCAGAGCGTGTGCACGCGCGGGGTCCTGCTGGACGTGGCGCGGGCCAAGGGGGTCGACCTGCTGGAGTGCCCCTACGCCATCACTGCCGACGACCTGGATGCTGCGGCCGAGATTGGTGGCGTGGAGGTGCGCTCCGGCGACATCGTGCTGGTCAGAACCGGACGGATGTCGCTGTACCACTCGGGTGGAGGCATGGCCTACTGCCTTGGCCCGTCCCAGGACGGCTCCAACGCCGGGCTGTCGCTCTCGACCGTGCCCTGGCTGCACGCCCACGACGTGGCAGCCGTAGCCAACGACACCCTGGCGTTCGAGGTGTACCCGTCGGAGGCCGACACCCTCGCCGTCCACATGCTGCACCTCGTGGACATGGGCCTCACCCAGGGCCAGAACTGGGACCTGGAGGCCCTGTCGGAGGACTGTGCCGCTGATGGCGTCTATGAGTTCTTCCTCACGGCCACACCCGAACCCTTCGTGGGTGGCGTGGGCAGCCCGGTCGCTCCGGTGGCCATCAAATAGATCCGATGCCCGCTCTGCCGCGTCGGACCGGGCACCACATGCGCCCGATGGCACAGGTGATACCGGTCACCAACCCGAACCAATCGTCGCGGTCCGGGCCATCCTTGGATGGACGCCGGCGGACCCGCCGGGCCAGGACAGGAAGGAACCGACATGACAATCAGGAAGACCAGAGGCGGGACCGATACCTGCCAGGCAGCGCTGGAGGGAATCGGCATCTTCTCCGAGTTGACCAGGGCCCAGCAGAAGTCGCTGGCCCGTCTCATGACCTGCGTACCGGTGAAGGCCGGCAGGACCCTGACCACCGAGGGCCAGAGCGGTCGCGAGTTCATGATCATCGTGGATGGCCAGGCTTCGGTCCGTCGCGACGGCCGCCTCGTCGCCACCCTCGGTCCCAGCGATTTCTTCGGCGAGATGAGCCTCATCACCGGCGCACTCCGGTCTGCGACCGTGACAGCCGAGACCGACATGCTCATCGAGACCCTGAACCGGCGTGAGTTCTCGTCGATGCTGGACGAGAGCCCGTCACTGGCCCGCAAGGTGCTGGTCGGTGCGGTCAAACGCCTCCACGAACTGGATGCCAGCCCGGCCGACTGAAGCCCCTGCGACACTGCGGGGATGACCTTGCCGGACCACCTCGGCAATGACGATGCCGGTCAGGTGATCCGGGTCCACGGCGTACTCCTGGATCGACATACGGGGTCCTCGTCTGACGACGCTGTCTCCACTCTGCTGGCCCTCCGCGGGATCCTCTCCGTGGACGTCGTCGATCGCGAACACCTGACGCTGCTCAGCCACCCTTCCATGGACCCGGCGCCGCCGCCGTGGACCGCCCTGGTCACGGAACATCTGGCGCTGGACTGACGCACCCGGCCCGGGCCGGACCTGACAGCTGGCGGGTGCCATGCTGCACCTGTGGAACATCCTGGAACCGTCGCCGTCCTCGGGTCGGCCAATCTCGACATAGTCGTTCCCGTCCCCCACCACCCGGTGACCGGCGAGACGGTCATGGGCGGCGACCATGCTCTGGTACCGGGTGGAAAGGGTGCCAACCAGGCGGTTGCGGCCGCCCGGCTCGGCGCCACGGTCTACTTCGTGGGGCGCGTCGGATCCGACGATGCCGCCACAACGCTCCGCTGGTCGCTGGAGGCAGCGGGCGTGGACACCACGTTCCTGCGCAGTGACAAGGGTGCGCCGAGCGGAATCGCCCTGATCGGAGTTGATGCCGCCGGCGACAATGCGATCGTGGTCAGCCCCGGAGCCAACGGCCGCGTCGGCCCGGACGACGTATCTGCCGCGGAGACGGTCATCCGCGATGCCACGGTGCTCCTCGTGCAGCTCGAGGTGCCGATGGAGGCCGTCGTCGCTGCAGCCCGGGTGGCCACCGGAACGGTGATCCTCAACCCGGCACCGGCATCTCCGCTTTCCGACGACCTGCTCGCCCTGGTCGACGTCCTGGTTCCCAACTCCATCGAGTTGGCGCAGTTGGTAGGTGCCGAGCCGACCAGCGATGTGGACGAGGTGGCGGCCCAGGCCCGGTCCCTGCCCGTTGAGAGGGTCGTCGTGACGATGGGGGCCGCTGGAGCGCTGCTGGTCACTCCCGATGGCCACCTGCTGGTCCCCGCCCCCACCATCCAGCCGGTGGACACGACCGGGGCCGGCGACTCGTTCTGCGGTGCGATGGCCGAAGCTCTGGCCAGGGGCGTGGAACTCGGAACCGCTGTGGAGAGGGCCGTGCACGCCGGAGCGGTGACCGCCACCCGACCGGGCGCCCAACCAGCCATGCCTTCGACCGTAGACCTCGAGGCTTCAATGGCCGGACTGGCGGGCACACTCTGAGCATGTCTAAACCCACGCCTACAGGACCACGGATGATCATCGACTGCGATCCCGGGGTGGATGACGCCATGGCGTTCATCGCCGCCGCCCGGTGGGCCGACCTCGTCGGCATCACCACCGTGGCCGGCAACGTTCCCCTGGTGCACACCACCGCCAATGCCTGTCGGCTGAGGTCGCTGCTCGGCCTCGACGTGGAGATCCATTCAGGGGCAGATGGGCCACTCGTCGGCGTGCAGGAGTTCGCCACGCACGTCCACGGCGAGACCGGGCTGGGAGACGTGGTCCTTCCCGAGTCCGATCGCGGAGCGGACTCCGATGACGCTGTCGGCTACCTGGTCGAGACCACCCGCTCGGAGGAGGGCCTGCACCTGGTGCCGATCGGTCCGCTCACCAATGTGGCCCTGGCACTACGGGCCGATCCGGGCCTGGCTGACCGGGTGGCTTCCATCACCCTCATGGGAGGCAGCGCCCTGGGGGTCGGAAACGTCTCAGCCGTAGCCGAGTTCAACGTCTTCGCCGATCCGGAGGCAGCCGACGAGGTCTTCCGGAGCGGTGCAAGGCTCACGATGATCGGCCTCAACCTCACCCATCAGGTCCGGATGGGAGCAGTCCACGCCGCCCAGTGCCGCACCGTTGGATCTCCTGTTGGAGATGCCATGACCGGACTTCTGGAGTTCTACACGAAGTTCCATCTGGCCGAGGAGGAGGTCTCCGATGGGCCGGTGCACGACCCCTGTGCCGTCCTGGCCGTGACCCATCCGGAGCTGTTCACCCTGGAGGACCGCCATGTGCAGGTGGAGCTGGCCGGTTCCCACACGCGGGGCATGACGCTGGTGGACGAGCGGGGGGCCCGGGCTTCGGCTGCAGCCAACTGCCGTGTCGCATACGGCGTGGACGCCGATGCCGTCATCGCCCTGGTCATGCAGGCGGTCCGCGAGGGCTGATGCTCCGCGGAGGGCGTCAGCCCTTCGGCGTGTGGATCCCGACCCTCCAACGCCCGGGAACCTGGAGCTGGCAGAACAGTTCGGTCGCCTCCATGAAGAGGCTGGCGACCGCCGCAGCGTCCTGAGCGTTACCGGGTCCCGTCGGTGACTCCCATACGAGGCCACGCTTCGGATGGTCCTGACGCAGGACCCAGCCGGATGGGGATCCGATGCCGGCGGCGGCGAGGCGGTCGCCTGCTCCCCGGCCTGAACCGTGGTCGATGCCGATGGAGGCCGGGTTCCGGGGTGATGCCGCCACCAGCGTGCCGACCGGAACCTGTGCCCCGCGGGCGGAGAACCAGGAGAACAGCCCGGACACATCGGCTCGAAGCGAGTCCTGGACGTCAGGTTCGATGTTCAACCAGGAGCCCGGCTGCCCGGCCACCTCCAGGAGGGCCTCGACCAGGTCGGCGGAATCGTCGGCGGCCACAAGGAAGTTCTCACTCTCGAAGCTGGCCACGACCTCGACGCTACCGGCGTCGAGCAGGGCCGTCCGACGTTCCGCCGAAACCCTGCCCGCCGGTATGTTGGCCCGATGGCCGACGCTGTAGGTGACCGAGCGCTGCGAATCGCCGCGCTGGTGAAGCAGATTCCGAAGTTCGTCGAGATGCGCCTGGGTGCTGACGGTCGCCTGGTGCGCGACGGTCTGGACCTCCACATGAACGATTACTGCCGTCGGGGTGTCCGGGCCGGCTGCGAGCTGGCCGAGGCGACCGGCGGGTCGTGCACGGCCATAACGCTCGGCCCCACTTCGGCCGACACCGTGCTACGCGAGGCGATCCTGTGCGGCTGCGCGGGCGGCATCCACGTGTCGGATCCGGCCTTCGCCGGGAGCGACACCCTGGCCACGGCACGGGCACTCGCCACTGCATTGGAACGCTGTGGCCCCTGGGACCTGGTTCTCTGCGGCCGCAACTCGGTCGACGCCGACACCGGCCAGGTACCCGCCCAGTTGGCCGAGATGCTGGGACTTCCCCTGCTGACCGGGGCACGCCAGCTGGAGGTGGACGGCGACACGATCCATGCCCTGCTCGAACACGACGATGAGTGGGTCCGGGTCGAGGTGGACCTTCCGGCTGTCGTGTCGTGCGCCGAGCGGCTCTGTGACCCGTGCAAGGTCAAGAACCCGGAGGCCTGGGCCACCGTCGACCCGGCCCTCATCGCGCTGCTGGACGCTGCCGACCTGGGACCCGGACCGTGGGGAGCGGACGGCAGCCCGACAAGGGTCGGCCGGACAAGGCTGCTGGAGGTGGAACGCGCAGGCGAGCGCCTCGACGGGGTGGGGCCTGGGCAGGTGGACAGGGTTGTCGAGGTGCTCCGGGCCAGGGGTGCCTTTGACGCCGATATCGATGGCCCTGCAGACGAGGTGGCCCGCCCGGTCGGCGACGGCGATGGGGGCGACGTGGTGGTGCTGGGCGAACCGGGCCGCCATCGGATGAACTCCGAGTTGCTCGGAGCCGGCGCCGGTCTGGCGGCTGCCATCGGAGGGCGGTGCGTCATGTCCATAGACGTTGTGGATGACTGGGAGGCGCTCAGCGGGCAGGGCGTCGACAAGGTGCTGCGGCATGCCGGCACCATCGGCGCCGAGGACGTGGCCGGGATGCTCGAGAGCCGGCTCAACCGGGATTCGACGTGGGCGGTGCTGGCCCCGGGTACGGCGTGGGGACGTGAGGTGGCTGCACGCCTCGCCACCCGGCTGGGGGCCGGCCTGACCGGTGACGCCATCGGGCTGGAGGCCCGGGATGGTCGCCTGGTGGCCTTCAAGCCCGCCTTCGGTGGTCAGATGGTGGCCGAGATCACGTGTACGTCGGCAGTCCAGATGGCGACCGTGCGTCCGGGAATCCTCCCGGGGCTGCGCCCCCGACCCAACGGGCCTTTCGCCATCGAGCACCTTGATGCGGTCGTCGGATCGCGGACACGGATCATCGAGCGTCACCGCGACGACGATCGCGACCTGCTGGCCAATGCCACCATCGTTATCGGTGTCGGAGCGGGCGTTGACCCGACGGACCTGCCCGAGATTGAGGCCCACGCTGCGGCGATCGGCGCCGAGTTGTGCGCGACACGCCGGGTCACCGACGCCGGCTGGATGCCGCGGGCCCGCCAGGTGGGGATCACCGGCCATTCGATCGCCCCACGGCTCTACCTGGCCATCGGAACATCCGGAAAGTTCAACCACACGGTCGGCGTCCGCTCCGCGGGAACCGTCGTGGGAATCAACCCCGACCCGGACTGTGACCTGTGGTCGGCCTGCGACATCGGGATGGTCGGCGACTGGCGCACGGCCATGGACCTGCTGATACCCGGACTGGTCCACGAGCTGGCCCGATGACGGTCCCGGCTGTCCGGGGCCCGTCGAGGGCCCAACTCAGTCGGGGCGGTCCACTCCGGCTGCCCTGAGGGCCTCGGCGTCCACCCACTCGAGGGTCAGGATGTGGGTGGCGGCAAGCAGGACCTGCGGCGCCATTCCAGCCTCGTGGGCCTCCTGCCACCGGGGGGCGCAGAGGCACCAGCGGTCCCCGGGCTTCAACCCGGCGAAGCCCGGACGCGGCGTCGAGAGGTCGTTGCCTGCACTGGCCGAGAACTCCAGGAACTCCTCGGTCATGAGGGCGCACACCGTGTGGATACCCATGTCGTCGGCACCGGTGTTGCAGCAGCCGTCCCGGAAGAATCCGGTCATGGGATCGGTACCGCAGTCCTGAAGCGGGGTGCCTAGAACGTTTACGGCCATCGGGAGATCAGACCCTGGCGTTCTTGAGCTTCTTGACGCTGCGGGCACGTGCCCCGGCGTCGAGCTCCACCTTGCGGAGGCGCACGACGGCGGGGGTCACCTCGACGCACTCGTCGTCGGCGATGTACTCGAGGGCCTGTTCGAGGGAGAGCCGGCGCGGCGGGGTGAGGCGGATGGTGTCGTCCGACGACGACGCCCTCACGTTGGTGAGCTTCTTCTCACGGCAGATGTTGACGTCCATGTCCTCGGCCCGGGGGTTCTGGCCGATGATCATCCCGCCGTAGACCGCCTCGGTCGGGCCGATGAAGAGCGTCGTGCGCTCCTGGAGCCCGGTGATGGCGTATGGCGTGGCGACGCCGCGGCGGTCGGCCACGATGCTGCCGCCCTTGCGCATCCGCAACTCGCCCATCCATGGCTCCCAACCTTCGAACACATGGTGGAGCATGCCGGTGCCGCGGGTCTCGGTCATGAACTCGGTCCGGAATCCAATGAGCGCCCGGGCAGCCACCACGTAGTCCAGGCGGACCCAGCCGGTGCCGTGGTTGGTCATGTCGTCCAGTCGGGCCTTGCGCTCGCCCAGCATCTGGGTGACGGCGCCCACATGCTCTTCCGGGACATCGATAGAGAGGCGTTCGGTCGGCTCGTGGAGGGTGTCGTCGATTTCACGGAGCAGCACCGCTGGTTTTCCGACGGTCATCTCGAATCCTTCGCGCCGCATCGTCTCGACGAGGATCGCCAGCTGCAGTTCGCCTCTGCCCTGGACCTCCCATGTGTCGGGACGCTCGGTGGGCAGGACGCGGATCGAGACGTTTCCGACCAGCTCCACGTCGAGGCGTGCCTTGATCTGACGGGCGGTCAGCTTGGTGCCGTCGTTGCCGGCGACCGGTGAGTTGTTCACCCCGATTGCCATTGAGAGCGTCGGCTCGTCGACAGTGATGACCGGTAGGGGTCGGGGGTCGGCCGGGTCGGCGAGCGTGTCGCCGATGGTGACGTCGTCGATGCCGGAGACGTAGACGATCTCCCCGGGGCCGGCCTC
>JAAZXC010000088.1 GCA_014240365.1 Acidimicrobiales bacterium
GTACTTCAGCAGGGTGCCGATCGTGGTCTCGAATGCAGCAGCGTCGAGGTCGTCCACGCCGACCAGCACGAGGGCCTCCGCCCAGTCGAGGGTCTCGGCGACCCCCGGTGGCTTGTAGAGGCCCATGTCGCGCAACTCGGCAGCCACAACGGCGACGTCGCGGGCCAGGGCAGCGGGTACGTGTGGCGCCCGGACCCTCAGGATCTCCACCTCGCGTTCCACGCTCGGGTGCTGGACCCAGTGGTAGAAGCAGCGACGCTTCAAGGCATCGTGGACATCGCGGGTGCGGTTCGACGTGATCACCACTATCGGCGGGACCTCGGCCCGGAACGTGCCCAGCTCCGGCACCGTGATGGCGTAGTCGGAGAGGATCTCCAACAGGAAGGCCTCGAACTCGTCGTCGGCCCGGTCCACCTCGTCGATGAGCAGCACCGGCGGTATGGAATCCACGCTGGAAAGCGAACGGAGCAGCGGACGCCGGACCAGGAACCGCTCGGCGTAGAGCTCGTCGGTGATCTCCGAGACCTCCGAACCGGCGGCCACGCCCGCTGCCTCAACGGCCCGCAGGTGAAGAAGTTGGCGGGAGTAGTCCCATTCGTAGACGGCCTGTGATGCATCCAGGCCTTCGTAGCACTGCAGGCGGATGAGCTCACCGCCAGACCAGGTAGCCAGGGCCCTGGCGACCTCCGTCTTGCCCACACCGGCCTCGCCCTCCAGGAGAAGGGGCCGTCGGAGGCGCAAGGCCAGGAAGATCGCCGTGGCGAGTCCCTCATCAGCCAGGTAGTCCTGGGCTGCGAGAGCCGAAACCACGCCGTCAACCGAGTCCACGGCGCGGATGTCAATGGGACCGGTCATGCCATCAGGCTACGGCCTGTCTCCCGGGGGTCGATGATCCGACCCACCGTCGGGGTCAGCGACCCGCTTCCTCCAGGCCGCGACGGGTCAGGACCCGGGCTAGGTGGCAGCGGTAGTCCACGCCGGCGTTCAGGTCGCTCGGCGGCTCCAGGCCGTCGGCCGCCGAGGCCGCAGCATCAGCAGCCGAGGCACCCGAGGCGATCGCCGCCTCAACAGCACCGGCGCGCACCGGGCGCGAATCCATGTTCACCAGGCCCACGCCGCAGCGGTCGCCGTCGACCATCACAGCGGCACCGACGATGGCCCAGTCCTGTGCCCGTCGGTTGAACTTCTGGAACGACCAGGTGGCATCAGGTGCCTTAGGGATCCGCACCTCGGTGAGGAGCTCGTCCTCGCCTACGGCCGTCTCCAGGAAACCGGTGAAGAAGTCGTCCACGGATACCTCCCGGGAGCCCGACGGCCCCTGGATGACCATCGACCCGCCGAGGGCGATGACCGCGGCAGGCAGGTCCGACGCCGGATCGCCGTGTGCCAACGCTCCCCCGAGGGTTCCACGGTGGCGGACCTGGGGGTCGCCGACCTTCGAGGTGGCTGCGGACAACAGGCCGGCCTGGCTGCGAACCAGGTCACTGGTCTCCACGTCGCGGTGCCTGGTGAGGGCGCCGATAGCCAGCACGTCACCGTCGTCGCGGATGTAGGAGAGGTCCGTCAGGCGACCGATGTCAACCACGACCGCCGGGGCCGCCAGCCGGTACTTCATGAGGGGCAGCAGGGAATGACCGCCGGCCAGGAGCTTGGCCTCGTCACCGTGCTCGGCGAGGAGGGCTATCGCGTGCTCAGCCGAGGTGGCCAACTCGTATTCGAAGGCGACCGGAATCATCGGGAACTCCCCGCCGCCTGCAGGACCGCCGCCACGATGTTGTGATAGCCGGTGCAGCGGCAGAGGTTTCCCTCCAGCCCTTCGCGCACCTCGGCCTCGGTCGGGTCGGGGACCTCGTCGAGGAGCGAGACCGCCGCCATGACCATCCCCGGCGTGCAGTAACCGCACTGGAGGGCGTGGCACTCGTGGAATGCCTGCTGCATCGGGTGGAGGGTCTCGCCGTCGGCCAGCCCCTCGATCGTGGTGAGATCCTGGCCATCGGCCTGAACGGCGAGCATCGTGCACGACTTCACGGCCTCACCGTTCACATGGATGGTGCAGGCGCCGCATGAAGACGAGTCACAACCGATGTTCGTCCCGGTCAGGCCTGCTTCTTCCCGGATGTAGTGCACGAGCAATGTGCGCGGCTCCACGTCGTGTGAGACGTCAGCCCCATTGATGGTCATCGAAACCTGCATCGTTTCCCTTCCCGGGTCCGGTGGCACCCAACGTTCACCACGTCGGCTCCTAGGCCGTGGACACTAGTGCCGCCCCCGGACGGGGCTGCTACTCACGGAACCATCTTTCCGAGGGACCGACCGGCAGCCAGGGCGGTCACCACGACCATGGAGACCAGTGCCACCATCCCCGGCCACGTCGTCGACCATGCGAGTGGCCCGAGAAAGCCCTGGCGGGCGAACTGCAGCACGTCGGTCAGCGGGTTCAGCCCTGCGACGACCCTCAACCAGCCTTCCATGAAGTGGAGAGGCACCTGACCGGTGGACATGAACATCGAACTGAACCCCACGACCTGGACCAGCATCATCGAGCGCATCGTCCGCATCCGGTAGGCGACGGTCAGCCCGAGCAGGCAGAACACGACAGCCATTCCAACGGTCGCGGCGTAGAGGCAGACAAGGCCCATCGGGCCACCCCGGAGCGAAAGGCCGCCCATGGATGAAGCCAGGAGGACCGCTGTGGTCGGGATCAACGAGCGGAGACCGGAATAGGCCGCCGTGCCGAGAAGAATGGGAAGCCGTCTTCCCGGGGAAAGGAGGAGCCGGTCGAAGAATCCGTTCTCAATGTCGTCGGCCGCCGAAGCGGCACCACCGATCCCGGCGAAGACCGAACCCTGGAGGGCCGCGTACGGGGCCATCCAGTCATACACGTTCGAGGCTCCGTAGCCCTCCAGACGGGTGAGGGAACTGAAAGCGCCCGTGAAGCTGACGATGAAGAAGAGGGGCATGAGCAGGGTCGGAATCATCAGGGAGGGGCGGGCAACCATCCTCGCCATCCCCCTCCGGGTCAGCGCCACCATCACGGCCGCTCCATGCCCAGCCCCGCCGGGGCCGACAGCGACCTGCCGGGAGGCAACCACGGCGGTCATGAGCGGCCCAGCTTCCGGTGCAACGCCCGAACAGCCAGACACACGGTCACCAGGGCCACGACTGCTGGCACCACCATGGCCTGGATGGCATCACCGGTCGACCAACCGGCGATCACCAGGCGGCGCATCGGGTCGATGACCCAGGTGATCGGGTTGTTCTCAGCCACCACCCGGAACCATCCCGACATGAGAGCCGTGGGGAAGAACGCCGAGCTCATGAAGATCCCGACGAAGACCAGCGGGAAGGTGGCCGCCACCGCCTCCTGGGATCCCGTCCGGATCGCCAGGACCTGACCCACACCACCGATGGCCAGGACCAGAAGGGCCGCCACCATCATGATGACCAGCACAGCGGCCGGTCCGCCCTTCACCTCGGCCCCGAAGGCCAGGAACACCGCCACGAGGACCGCCGCCTTGATGGCCGCGACCAGCGCAGCGCCGGCCAGACGACCCACCAGGATCGGGAACCTGGCCACCGGCGAGGCCACCAGGCGATCGAAGAAGCCATTCTCGATGTCCAGCGCCAGCTCGGTTCCAGCAGCCGTAGCGCCGAACGAGACGGCCTGTACCACGCAGGCGGGGAGGATGAAGTCGAGGAACGAATCCACCTCGGGAAAGCCGGGCATGGCCAGGGCCCGCGAGAACTGCCTCGAATAGACGGCGGCCAACAGGAGCGGGAACACGAGGCCGGGAAGGATGTTCAGCAGCTGACGGCGCTCAGCCATGACAGAGCGGCGCGCCAACTCGCCGGTCTGACGCAGTGCCGCAACCAGGCCAGGTCCGGCCGTCACATGGGTCGTCCTCACGACCCGTCCACGGCACCCTCCAGGCGGCGGCCGGTCGCCTCGGCGAAGACGTCGTCGAGGCTCGGGGCATCGAGCTCCAGGTGCTCCACCACGATCCCTGCGGCGTCGAGTGCCCTCACGGCGTCAGCAACCCTGGCGGCGCCCCCATCGAGTCCGATGGCGACCCTGCCCTCCCTCGCCGGCCGGTCCGGTCCGAAGGGCCCGAGCACGCCACGGGCGGCCTCCAGGGACCCGGGCTGGACATCGATGCGCAGCGTCGGAGAACCGATCGACGCCTTGAGCGCCTCGGGGGTTCCCTCCCGCACCAGCTTTCCGGCATCGATGATGGCGATCCGGTCAGCCAGCTGGTCGGCCTCCTCGAGGTACTGCGTCGTGAGGAACACGGTGGTCCCGTGCTCCGTGTTGAGCCGCCGCACCTCCTCCCACAGGGCCTGTCGGCTGGTCGGGTCCAGGCCGGTGGTGGGTTCGTCCAGGAACAGGATCTCCGGCTGGTGTACCAGAGCCATGGCCAGGTCCAGCCGCCGTCGCATCCCCCCGGAGTAGGTGCCGACCCGACGACCCGCAGCGGCGGTCAGGCCGACCCGCTCGAGCAGTTCGACTCCCCTGGCCCGGGCCACCGCCCTCGGGATCCCGTGGAGCACCGACTGCAGGCGGATCAGCTCATGGCCGGTCATGAGGGGATCAATGGCGGCATCCTGGAGGGCCACGCCGATGGTCCTACGGACCGCCGCCGACCCGGAGACCACGTCGTGTCCACCCACCGTGGCTGTTCCGGCGGTCGGTCGCAGCAGCGTCGTGAGCATTCTCACGACCGTCGACTTGCCGGCCCCGTTCGGGCCAAGGAAGCCGAACACCTCGCCGGGAGCCACCGAGAGGTCGATCCCGTCGACCGCAATCACGTCTCCGAAGGTACGGACCAGTCCCTCGGCCTCGACCGCCGGCCTCACCGCCATGGGCTCATGAACCGTGGATGGCCGCCCAGACCTTCTGCGGGGTGAGGGGTACGTCGAGGTGCGTCACGCCGAACTGCGAGATCGCATCGAGCACCGCGCTCTGCACGGCGGGCGTGGAACCAATGGCGCCGGACTCTCCGATCCCCTTCACCCCCAGGGGGTTGTTGGGTGTCGGAGTCTCCAGGGGGACCAGTTCGAAGGACGGCAGCTCAGCCATCGAGATGATGCCGTAGTCAGCAAAGTTGGCCGTCTGCGGATTGCCGTCGGCGTCGTAGGAGACCTCCTCCATGAGGGCCTGTGCGACGCCCTGGGCTATTCCGCCGTGGCGCTGCCCCTCCACGATCACCGGGTTGATGATGCGACCTGCGTCATCGCAGGTGACCATCCGGTCGAGCCGCACGTGGCCTGTCTCCACATCCACCTCGACGACCGCCAGGTGGGTGCCGAACGGATACGAGCAGAGCCGGTTCTCCTGGGATTCGGCGTCCAGCGCGCCCTTGTCGGCGGCCGCAGCCACCTCAGCCCAGCTCCTGGTCACGGACGGTGAACCCACGACGTGGAAACCACCTGCCGCCGAATCCAGCACGACGTCGGAGACGTCGGCCTCCAGGAGGTCGGCGGCGACCCTCCGGGCCTCGTCCACCACCACCCCGGCAGCGTCGTGGATGGCCGAACCGCCCAGTTGGGTGGACCTTGACCCAAAGGTGCCCTGACCGTGGGGCACAAGGTCGGTATCGCCCTGGACGAAGTCGATGTCGTCGACGCCCATTCCCAACCTGTCGGCGGCGATCATGGAGAAGGTGGTCATGTGGCTCTGGCCGTGGCTGAGCGAACCCGAGTAGATCCGGGCCCTGCCCTCTGGGGTGATCTCCACTCGCCCGAACTCATCGCCGCCGGGTGCCGGCCCCGCTGTCACCTCCACGTAGGTGGCGACGCCGATACCCATCTGCAACGGCTCGCCGTCGGCCCGCCGCCTGGCCTGCTCGGCCCGTAGCTCGTCGTAGCCAGCCGCCTCGAGGACCAGATCCAGGCTGGCCTCGTAGTCGCCGCTGTCGTACTCGGTGCCAACGCCGGTGGTGACCGGAAAGTCCTCCGTCTTGAAGAAGTTACGACGCCGCAACTCGATCGGATCCATGCCGATCTCAGTGGCGAAAAGCTCCACGGCACGCTCCACCGTCAGCGTGGCCTCGGGGCGACCCGCCCCCCTGTATGCCTCAGTGGGCGTGGTGTTGGTTATGACCGAACGGGCCCCCGTCTCGACGTTGGGGATGTCGTAGACGCCGACCGTCATCGGAAGGGTGAACATCGGCAGGAAGGCCCCGAGCCGCGCGTAGGCCCCACTGTCAACGAGCACGTCCAGCCTGTAGTGGGTCATGTCACCGTCGCGGGTGCCGCCGATGACAAAGCGGTGCACATGCCCTCGACCAGGACCCATGGCGTTCATGTTCTCGGTCCGGGTCTCAAACCACCTGACCGGACGACCCACCGTCGCCGACAGCCACGGCAGGAGGACGTCCTCCGGGTACGGCGAGATTTTGGCGCCGAAACCGCCGCCCACGTCAGGCACGATCACCTGGATGCCGCCCGTGGCCTGCTCGCCGTACAGAGCCTCCAACGTCACCTTCACGCCATGCGGCCCCTGGTTGGACATCCAGACGACGAGCTTGTCGCCCTCCCATGCCGCCGCCGTGGAACGGGCCTCGATCGGAGCCGCAGCCGTCCTCTGGTGCGAGACCCGTCCCGCGACAACAGCCTCGCAGCCGGCGAAGAAGGAGTCGTCGGTGATGCCCGTGGCCATGCCCAGGTTCGAGAAGTCGACGGCCACGTTGGTGCCCACCGTTGGGTACACGACAATCTCGTCGGTGACGGCGTCCTCGGGATCCACCACCACCGGTAGCGGGTCGTAGTCGACGAAGACAGCCTCCGCTGCGTCCTCTCCCTGAGCGGGGAGCTCGGTCAGCACCACAGCAACGCATTCCCCGACGAAGCGCACGGTGTCGGTGGCCAGAATTGGCCGGTTCAGCATCGGTTCGGGGAAGACCGGCACCATGCCGGGAAGGACGGTCGGGCCGTCGAGGTCGGCTGCCGTGAAGACGCCCACCACGCCGGGCAGGCCCACAGCCTCGGAGGCATCAACCGTGATGCCTGACGAGGAGGCCTACGCGGTCTCTCCGCCGCCAAGTGTCGAGCAC
>JAAZXC010000089.1 GCA_014240365.1 Acidimicrobiales bacterium
CCAGCTTCTGGCGGCCACCACCCTGACCGGCGACCTGGAACACCCGGCCGTCGAACTGCGCCGGTGGTCGGTCGAACTCGATATCGCAGCCGACGGCACCGACACGGGAAGCAGCGACGAGCGGACCTGTCGGATGCTCGAGGCCGCAACCCAGGCCGTCTCGATGCAGGGAGGCGGACGCCTCGAATACTGGCTCCAGGAGGTCGGACCCCAGAGCGACAAGGTGCCCACGACGGCCGGCTTCACGCGCTTCCGCGACCTGCTGCGCCTCCGTCGCCAGCTGCCGGCGTTGCCGACAGACCTGGCAACCCGTCCGTTCACCGCCGAGGACGCCACAGCCTTCCTGACCGTGAACAATGCCGCCTTCGAATGGCACCCCGAGCAGGGCGACATGACGATCAAGGACCTCGAGTCCCGCCAGTCGGAAGGGTGGTACGACCCGGAGGGATTCCTTCTCCACGAGGTTGACGGAGAGGTAGTGGGCTTCTGCTGGACGAAGGTGCACGACGCTCAGTCGCCTGCACTGGGCGAGATCTACGCCATCGCCGTCCATCCGGACCACCACGGCAAAGGCCTCGGCAGGACGCTCACGCTGGCCGGCCTCGCCCACCTCGCAGACCGGGGGCTCCGCCACGCCATCCTCTACGTCGAGTCCGACAACAGACCGGCCGGTCGCATGTACGAGGCCCTCGGGTTCGAACGGGAGTTCACCAACCGCGCCTACCAGCGAATAGTCAGGTGAACGACCCGACCGGCCACGCACCGGGAGGGGGTCGCCCGACCACCCGGTACGACCTGGGCCGCCAGGAACTGGCCGAGATGCTCGAGGGCCAGCCCGGTTACCGACTGGACCAGGTCTGGCAGGGGCTCTACACGGACCTCGTCGACCCGGACAAGATAACGACACTTCCCGCCGGGCTGCGCCGGGAGCTGGCCGAGGTGCTGCCTGCCGGACTCTCCCTGGACACGCGATCCGTGGGCGACGACGGCCAGACCGTCAAGTGGCTCTGGAAGCTCGCCGGTGGCGCCCTCATCGAGACGGTCCTGATGCACTACGAGGACCGCTCCACGGTCTGTGTAAGCACGCAGGTCGGATGCGCCATGGCCTGCGGGTTCTGTGCAACCGGCCAGATGGGCTTCGATCGTCATCTCTCCACCGGCGAGATCGTCGAGCAGGTCGTCCGGGCGCAGCTCGATGCCGGTGACCAGCGGGTATCGAACGTCGTATTCATGGGTATGGGCGAGCCTCTGGCCAACTACGACAGGACCTGGGCTGCTGTCGAGAGGATCCACGGCGATCTGGGGCTGTCGGCACGCCACCTGACAATCTCGACCGTCGGCCTTGTCCCCGGTATCCGGCGCCTGGCCGGCGAATCCCTCCCGGTGAACCTGGCCGTGTCTCTCCACGCCGCCAACGACGAACTCCGCGACGAGCTGGTTCCGATCAACCGCCGCTGGCCACTGGCCGAACTGGCCGAGGCATGCAGTGAACACATCTCGAAGACGGGACGTCGCCTCTCGTTCGAGTGGGCACTCATCCATGACACCAACGACCGCCCGATCGACGCTGAGCAACTGGCGGCATACGCCCGGCCGCTGGGCGCCCACATCAACCTCATACCCCTGAACCCCACCCCGGGTTGGCCCACCCGCGGGTCCTCACCCGACAGGGTCAGGGACTTCGCAGACGAGCTCCGCTACCTGGGCGCCAACGTGACGGTCCGACGCACCCGCGGCACCGAGATAGACGCTGCCTGCGGGCAGCTCCGTGCTGACCGGGTCGCTTCTCCGGTGGCCTCTCCCGTGCGCCGGAAGACTCCTGCCTGACCTCTGATTACGTCGAACCGCGATCGGCCCGCACGCTGACAGACTGTCGGCCGTGGAACCCAGACGCTGGCTGAACCGCAGCCACCCCCAGACCCTCCTGAGCGGCACGATGCTGCTGTACATAGAGGGACTCTTCAGCCTGGTACGCGGCGAGATTCCCCTACTTATCGGCGTCGCCATGTTCCCCGCAGCCTGGGGTATCGCCAACGACCGTCGCTGGGGGTGGCGTCTCGGCATCGGCGCAGCCGCCGTGAACGTGATCATGCCGATCCAGTGGTACGGGCTGGGAAGCCCGATGACGCTCGCCTTCGCCCTGCTGTTTCCCATCGTGCTCCTGGTGCTCCTGGTCCACCCGGTCAGCCGGGAATACCAGCGCATCTGGTTCAAGTGAGCCGGCGGTGCCCGTGAGCGCCTCCAACCGCGGCATTCCCGACCCGAACCAGCCCCTTCCAGAGGGTGCCGTCAAGGCCAGCGCCGTGCGATCCATGTTTGATGCGATTGCCCCCCGCTACGACCTCGTGAACCGGATCATGACGTTCCGCCTGGACGTGGCCTGGCGGCGACGGACGGTTCGCCGACTGGACCTACCCAGCGGCTCTGTGGTGCTGGATCTGGCCTGCGGAACCGGCGACCTCTGCCGTGACCTGCACCGGGCCGCCATGACGCCGGTGGGCATGGACCTCTCGTGGGGGATGCTGGTCGCCGCCCGGACCGAGGCTCCGCTCGTGCACGCCGACGCCCTCCACCTGCCGGTGGCCACCGGTTCCGCAGATGGAGTCACCTGCGGCTTCGCCCTACGGAACCTGACCGGTCTGGAACCCTTCTTCGCCGAGTTGGCCCGGGCGCTGCGCCCCGGTGGCCGGATCGCCATCCTGGAGGTCGACCGCCCACGCAACCGACTCCTCCGCTTCGGGCACGCTGCCTACTTCGGTCGTGTGGTTCCGTTCATCGGCGGCCTGCTGTCCAACAGGGACGCCTACCGCTACCTGCCCCGTTCCGTCGCATACCTGCCGCCGGAGGATGACCTCCTGGCGGTCATCAGAGCGGCGGGCTTCGTGGACGTGGCCAAGGAGAGATGCAGCGGGGGAATCGCGCAGCTGCTCACCGCCACCCGGGTCTGAACGGGTCCCATCGGGAGCCGACGTGCCACCGGTTCCTCAGGCTGACAGCGCCAGCCCGAGCGCCAGCAGTGCGCCAGCCGCCAACTGCGTCCTGCCGGTACGGCCCAGCACGTCCACCAGGTCACGCCCCTCGGCTCCGCCCAGCACGATCCTGACCGCCGGCCCGGCCAGAATCCCGGCACCTAGGACCAGGGCGGCCCAACGGCGTTCCAGGGCACACAGGGATCCCACGATCAGTGCACCGTCGAGGAGGGCGACGTAGAGCAGGCGCGTCCGGCGGTCACCGAGACGCACGGCCAGGGTGCGCTTGCCGGCCACTGCGTCGCCTGGACGATCCCGCAGATTGTTCACCACGAGGAGGGCGCAGGCGAGGAATCCGACGGCCGTGGCAGCCAGCCAGGCAATGGCCGGGATCTGGCGCTGGTGGACGTAGACGCTTCCCACCGTGGCCACCAGACCGAAGAAGACGAAGACGAAGGGCTCCCCGAGGCCCAGATAGCCGTAGGGGCGCGGCCCGCCGGTGTAGAACCAGCCGGCGGCTATCGAGGCCACCCCCACCAGGAGCAGCCACGGCGTGACGGCTGCCGCCAGCGAGAGCCCGGCCATGGCTGCCACGCCGAAGGCGCCGAGCATCGCCAGGCGGACCTCCTGCGCTGTGGCCAGGCCGGAACCCACAAGGCGTTGCGGCCCCACACGTTCGGGGCCATCGGTTCCCCGCACCCCGTCGGAGAGGTCGTTGGCATAGTTGACCGCCACCTGGAGTGCGAGAGCCACCACGAGTGCAGCCAGGGCTCGCCACCAGATGATGCCGGAGCCGGCCGCCAAGGAGGTGCCCACCAGCACCGGGACGACGGCTGCCGGCAGCGTCCGGGGCCGGGCACCGAGGATCCAGCGTCGCATCCCACCAGTCTGCCAGCGCGCCCACCGGGCTACCGGTATCTGCGACCGTCACCCCGTGGGCTACTCACCGGGCCGTCACTAGGGTCCGGGCGGTGAACCTCCTAGGCAACGAAACCAGCCCGTACCTGCGCCAGCATGCCGACAACCCGGTCCACTGGTACCCGTGGGGGCCAGCAGCGACGGCCGCCGCTGTCGAACGCGACGTTCCCATCCTGCTGTCCGTCGGCTACTCGGCGTGCCACTGGTGCCACGTCATGGCCCACGAATCGTTCGAGGACCCGGCCATCGCGGCGATCATGAACGAGGGCTTCGTGAACGTGAAGGTGGATCGCGAGGAACGGCCCGACGTGGACTCCATCTACATGGATGCCGTCACGGCCCTGACCGGTCGGGGCGGCTGGCCCATGACCGTGTTCTGCCACCCCGACGGCCGTCCCTTCCACGGAGGCACCTACTGGCCGGACACTCCCCGGGGTGCCATGCCGTCATTTCCGCAGGTCCTGGCCGCCGTGTCGGAGGCCTGGACGACCCGGCGCGACGACCTCGACGGTCTGGGTGACCGGTTGACGGCCTCCATGGCCCGCCACGGCGACCTCTCCCCCGGCGAGGACCTGCCACCGCCGAACACACTGGCCAGGGCGGTGGATCAACTCGGCTGGCAGCACGATGACGAGTGGGGTGGGTTCGGGAGCGCACCCAAGTTCCCCCAGGCCATGAGCCTCGAGGCCCTCCTGGCGCACCTGGCTTCCGGTAACGACGACAATGCTTCGCGAGCCCGGGCCGTCGAGGTGGTCACCACCTCGCTCGACGCCATGGCATCTGGGGGCATGTACGACCACCTCGGCGGTGGCTTCGCGCGCTACTCGGTGGACGCCCGCTGGATGGTCCCCCACTTCGAAAAGATGCTCTACGACAACGCCCTCCTGGCCCGGGTCTACCTGCACGGGTGGCGGGTGCTCGGGCACGAACGGTGGCGCCAGGTCGCCACGGAGACCATCGAGTACGTGCTGCGGGACCTCCGCCACCCCGATGGCGGGTTCTTCTCGGCGGAGGACGCCGACTCCGAAGGGGTGGAGGGCACGTTCTACGTGTGGTCCCTTGGCGAGCTGCGATCCGTGTGCGGTGACGACGCCGACGTGGCCCAAGACTGGTACGGGGTTACCGAGGGCGGAAACTTCGAGGGAGCCAACATCGTCCACCGGCCGGTCCGTGGCGACCTGGAGCGCCCGGCGGCCGTTGAACGCTCCCGTCAGGCACTCTTCGCCAGACGCGAGACCCGCGTCCGTCCCGGCCTGGACGACAAGGTCCTGACCGAGTGGAACGGCCTGATGCTTGCCACCCTGGCCGATGCGGCCATGGCAACGGGTCGCCAGGACTGGATGGAGGCGGCCCGGGCCAACGCCGACTTCCTCTGCTCGACGCTGCGACGCCCCGACGGTCGGTGGTTCCGCTCCTGGCAGGCCGACGGCGGATCCCGGACGCTCGGCTACGCCGCCGACCACGCTGCAATGGTGGACGGTTTGACCCGGCTGGGTGAGGCCACCGGCGAGGCCCGATGGACCGAGGCGGCCATCTCAACCGCCGACGTCCTGCTGGAACTCTTCAGCGACGCCGCCAACGGTGGATTCCACACGACCGGAAGCGACGCCGAGGCCCTCGTGAAGCGCCCCAAGGACCTGATGGACAACGCCCAGCCATCGGCCAACAGTCTTGCCGCCGTGGCCCTGCTGCGCCTCGGTGCCCTCGTCGGCGACAATCGCTACACCGAGGTGGCGGAGGGCGTGCTGAGGCTCCTGGGTGACAGTGTCTCAGAGCATCCCACCGCCTTCGGCCACCTCCTGGGGGCTGTGGACCTGTTCCACTCGGGCATCACCGAGGTGGTGGTCACAGGCGAGCGACCGGACCTCGTGGCAGCCACCGCCGCCTCCTGGCGCCCGACCGTGGTCCTCTCCTGGGGCGAACCCATCCCGGGCCCCCTCTGGGAGGGTCGCGAAGGCGACCGCGCATGGGTGTGCCGGAACCACGCATGCCGGGCCCCGGTGGACACGACGGACGATCTCCTGGCCGAACTGGACTGAGGTCCAGGTGCCTTGCCGGAGACATCGCCGGCGGCGGCTGGATACGCGACCCACAGCTACCTACGAGGCCTGCTGGTGGGTGCAGGTGGCACTCGGCGTCCTCGGCACCGTCCTCCACCTGGTCATCGACAACTCAGCCGCCCCGCCAATCTCGGTCCCACGGTGAAAGGCATGAACTCGGTATTCGGAGCCGGGCTCTACAACTCCTGATTCTGGGTGGACCACACCGACGGGGTCGGAGGCATGTTCGCCACACAGGTGCTCCCCTACTTCCACCCGCCTGCCTACGACCTCTTCTGCCAGTTCGAGACAGCCGTGTACGACCACCTGTCTGCTTGAGACCGGGATCCGCCGACCACCGGGGCGACGGCGATCCGCACCGTGTACCTCTCCATCAAGGCCGGTGAGGCGCAGATGGGCCTGGCCTTCGGCGTCGAGCAGATGGGCAAGATGGGCCTGCTGCGCGGTGGCGCCAAGGGTGACGAGAAGGTTTTCGAGGCGGCCGGTCGCTACGGCGCCGTAACCGGCGTGGACGGCATCCTCGGGACCGAGACCATGCCGGGGGTCTTCGCCCAGGCCGGTATGGAGTATGCGTGCGACTACGACGGCGTCGGCTTCGAGCAGTTCGCCCGGGTGGCCTACAAGAACCACCAGCACTCCACCCTGAACCCGCTGGCCCAGTACCGCAAGGAGTTCTCCATGGAGGAGATCATGGGCTCGCCGGTGCAGAGTTACCCGAACACCCTCCTCATGTGCTGCCCGACAGGTGACGGCGCCGCCGCCGTCGTACTGGTGTCCGAGGAGCGCCTTCGCTCCATGCCCGCAGAGGTCCAGAAGCGAGCCGTGAAGATCTCGGCCTCGGTGCTGACGAGCGACCCGTGGGTGGAGAGCGGCC
>JAAZXC010000008.1 GCA_014240365.1 Acidimicrobiales bacterium
TCAACCGCGACGGCACGTGGTGCGACCGGAACAGCGGCAGCTGGTGCAGCCAGTACCAGGCTGACCAGGGACCCCAGCCACCCAGCGCGAGCGCTCCGAACACGACGCCGACCAGCAGCCAGGTCAACAACAGGCCCCGGTCACCGAGCCTCACGAGATGGCCGCCAGGGCACTGGTCAGGAGGCCGTCCAGCTCGTCCATCTCCACGCCGCCGATCACCTTGGCCGCGACGTGACCCGAGGGCGTGACCAGGTACGACTCGGGAACCCCGATCACACCCCAGTCCACGGCAACCCGCCCCGTATCGACGGTCAGCACGGGCCAGTCGCCCCCGTTCCGCGCGAAGAAGGCAGCCACCGCCGATGGCGAGTCGTCGAATGCGACGGTGACGAGCCTCACGTCGTCGGCCTCGGCGTGTGCGGCGGCGAAGGCCACCAGCTCAGGATGCTCCCTGATGCACGGCACGCACGTCGTGGAGAAGAAGTTGACGACGACCCAGCGACCCCGCTGGTCATCGAGGTCCCATTCGGATCCGTCCAGCGTGACACCGACCACCGCAGGTGCCACCGCTCCCACCAGGTGCGTCGTCATCCGGTCCCGGCTCGTATCGCGGGTGGCGAACACGAGGATGAGGAGCCCCAGCACGAGACCGACGGCCAGCGCCGTCATCCTGATGGGGTTCAAACCGTGACCCCCTCCGGGGAGCCTTCGACCGTCTCGTCGGCGCCACGTCGCCTACGCCCACCGGTGGTGGGCACGGCCGCAAAGGCCGTCCCGAGCGCCATCACCGCTCCTCCCACCCACAGCCATGCGACGAGAGGCTGGACGGTGACGCGCACGATCGTGGTGTTCGACCTTTCATCGGGCACCGCCAGGACGGCGAGTTGCAGGTCGTCGCGGAGGGTGGAGCGCGTCGCCGGGGTGCCGATGGTCTGGCTACCGAAGGGGAACGTGGAGATGGCTGGGAGGTAGGTGCGTCCATCGACCCGGACCGACACACGGATCTCGGTCTTCTCGGAGAGTTCCACGGTGGTGAGGCCCTCGAACACCAGCTCGTGTCCGGCGAAGACCGCCCGTTCCCCCGGCTGGTCGAACCGGAACTCGGCCTGGCGGATGAAGGCCGAGGAGCAGGCGAACGCCACGGCCACGACAGCTACACCGATATGGACGATCATGCCTCCGCTGGATCGCCCGACCAGGCCCCGCAGGCCCCGGGACCGCACAGTCATGCCGAGTTGTCGCACCGCTCCGCCGATTGAGAACCCGGCAAGGCCGACGGCCAGGGTCGGGGCCCACCCACGGCTCCCCAACCCCAGAGCCAGCACCATTGATGCCGCACCGGCTACAGCCGGCCAGCGAAGGCGTCCTGCCATGGTGGCACCGGTGGTGCCTCCCCACGGCAGGGCCGGCGCCACGGCCATGAGGAACAGCAGGGCGAAGCCAATCGGCATCGTCATCCGCTCGAAGTACGGGTTGCCCACCGATATCCGGTCCCCGTTGGCGGCCTCGACGAGCAGCGGGAAGACCGTTCCGAGAAGCACGACGAAGGCGAAGGCCCCGAACAGGAGGTTGTTGACCAGGAACGCCGCAGTCCGCGAGACCGGCGAATCAATGGAACCGACCGTCCTCATGGAATCGCCCCGCCATGCAATGAGGCCGACGGTGGTCACCACCACCAGTCCGAAGAAGCCCAGCAGCATCGGTCCGATGCCCGACTCGGTGAAGGCGTGGACCGACTCCAGCACTCCGGACCGGGTGATGAACGTTCCGAGGATGGTCAGCGAGAACGTGGCGCAGAGCAGCGAGAGGTTCCACACCCGCAGCATTCCCAGTCGCTCCTGAACCATGACCGAGTGGAGGTACGCGGTGCCGGTCAGCCAGGGGAGGAACGAGGCGTTCTCCACCGGGTCCCATGCCCAGTAGCCACCCCACCCCAGGACCTCGTAGGACCACCAGGCTCCCAGCAGGATTCCCACGGTCAGGCAACCCCAGGCCATCAGCGTCCACCGGCGGGCCTCAAGCAGCCAGCCCTCCCCCAACCGGCCTGTGACGAGGGAGGCCACCGCCAGGGCGAACGGGACGGTGAAGCCCACATACCCCAGGTAGAGCACAGGCGGATGGAACGCCATGAGCACGTGGTTCTGGAGCAGCGGGTTGGGTCCCGGGCCGTCGTAGCCGGCCCACGGTTCGAAGCGTGTGAACGGAAATGCCGGCCCGGCAAGCAGCAGGAAGAAGAAGGTGCAGACCACGAACAGCACCAGCAGCGTCCAGCCCACGACCGGATCATCCAGACGGTGGCGGAACCTCCTCACCACCAGCACCACGTAACCGACCAGGATCAGGACCCACAGCAGGATCGACCCCTCGAGCGCCGACCAGAGGGTGGCCACGTTGAACAGCGCCGGAGTGCGGTGGCTGCCGTGTTCGGCCACGAAGGCAACGGTGAAGTCGCGGGTGATGAGCGCCCGCTCCATGACCGCCACCTGGCCGACCGCAGCCACGGCCAGCAGCGCCACCCAGCCTCGGGCCCGGACCACGAAGACGGGACTCCGGGTTGCGAGGCCCCATGCCACGCTGAGGAGGCCGGCCACCGAGGCGGACAGCCCGATGGCCACGAATGCGGTACCGAGGGTGGCGTTCAACCGCCGGCCCCACAGGGCTCCAGCTCGGCACCATCGGATCGGTAGTCGTTGTCGTGCTTCACCACCATGTGATCGGTCCGCAGGTACCAGCCGTCACCGGCGGCATCCGGGAGGCCGGCCATGTCGGGCGGTCGTCCAGCGGTCCAGGCGCCCTGGAGCACTACCGGAACTCCCGCCTGGAACAGCTCGGCAGGGTCGCCCAGATGGACCACGTCGGCCAGGACGTCGTCGGCGCAGAGCGTGAACACGACTGCGGAGGCGCCGTCCAGTTCCGTGACCAGAAGGCCGGGCTGCGGCGTTCCCACCACCCGGAACCGGCTGTCGCCCAGATCGGAACGCAGGTCGACCGCCTCGGCCACGTCGTAGAAGAACAGGGAGGCGTCGCCCAATGTCCGCAGCAGCACGAAGATGATGCCCCCAACGAGGAGGAGGAGGAGGGCAATGGCGCCGCGCCGGTTGCCGGCCGCAGGCCTGGCGGGGCGGGGTGTCAGGTCGAGGGACGGTGGTTCCGACCCGGCGTCGTCAGTCACGGTCGGTCCCGGGCGACTCCAGCCACCTACGACGATCCTCGGGCACCTCGGCGCTGAGGGAGCGGCCCCGTCGGACCAGACGCAACGCATAACCACCCAGCACGACCAACGAGATGCCCCAACCGGCGACCAGGTATCCGAGGTGGGTCATGGCGACTCCTCCCCGGCCGGGTCGTCTGAGACGCCGATGGCGGCATCAAGCTCGACAGCGGACGTCTCGGAGCGGCGTTCGGCAATGGCCGACCCGACAGCGTGGTCAATCGCAGCACGCTCCAGCCACCCGACGCGGAACCTCTGCAGCGTCAACCACCAGACCACCAGGCCGAACGTGAGGAATCCGAACATGAGGGTGAACAGCGTGAGGTCCTCGATCTTGAGTTCCTCCAGCGTGGACCTCTGGTGGAGTGTTCGGTTCTCCCACCACTCCACCGA
Organism: Acidimicrobiales bacterium; assembly: GCA_014240365.1. Taxonomy (GTDB): domain Bacteria; phylum Actinomycetota; class Acidimicrobiia; order Acidimicrobiales; family MedAcidi-G1; genus UBA9410. Next base: position 3,605 of record JAAZXC010000008.1, read on the forward strand.
CCGGTTGACGAGCGGAATGTCCAGTACCGCCACCAGAGCCACCACCGCCGCCTGACGCTCCTGGCGCCGGGGATCAGACGTGGTACCGCGCAGGGCCAGGTAGCCGGCGAACAACAGGAACAGCACCAGCGTGGTCATCAGGCGCACATCGCCCCACTCCCACCATGTGTTCCAGACCGGGCGACCCCAGATGGAGCCGGTCACCAGTACCAGGCCGCACAGCACGGTGCCGACCTCCGCCGTCGAATGGGCCATCACGTCCCACCAGGGAGTGCGCTTCACCAGCACGCCGACGCTGGCTACGGCACACAACAGGAACGAGGCGTACATGAGGATCGCCATCGGTACGTGCAGGTAGAGCATGCGGACGGCATCGAACTGGCCGAACTCCTCACCGGTGGTGGGGTGGATCCGGACATCCGGTCCGGTCAGGACGAAGGCCAGCACGCCCAGGACCCCGAGGCTGGCCAGGGCGACACAGCCCAGGAGGCGGGAGCCGCGCGATCCCGTGGTGCCTGGTGTCTCGTCTCGTCCGGCCATCAGTGCTCCCGATCAGTCCTCGATCAACACGCCATGGACCAGTGCGCCGACCACGGTGGCGATCAGGGCGGCCACGGCCAGCAGCCCTGTCCAGGCCCAGCCGTCCACCGCCACGGACCCGAGGGCATCGTCGAACGCCCGGGTGGCCCCGATCAGCACCGGCGCCAGCACCGGGAGCAACAGGATCGGCAGGAGGGTCTCCCGCACCCCCAGCCCCGAGGCCAGCGCGCCGTAGAGGGTACCTGCCGCCGCCACCGCGACCCCGGCCAGCAGCCCGGAGACGAGCAGCAGCATCGGATCCACGACCTGCACCCCGTACAGCACGAGCAGGCCGCCCAGCAGGACGACCTCCAGAAGCATCAGTTGCACGAACACGGCCGTTGCCTTGCCGAGGAACAGGGCAGCCGGTGGAAGGCCCGACATCCGCAGGGCGTCCAGGGTCCCGTCCGAGAGCTCGAGGGCCGCCGACCTGTGCACCGCCAGCAGGGCGCTGAGCAGCACCGCCACCCAGAAGAGGCCCGACGCGAACATCCGGAGGGTGCGATGGTCGGCGTCCAGGGCGAAGCCGAACAGCACGAGCACAAGCAGGGCGAACGGCACCACCTGGCCGACCACCACGCGTGACCGGAACTCGATCCGGAGGTCACGCGCCGCCACGAGCCCGGCGTCGCCGAGGAACCTGCGAACCTCAGACACGGGATCCTCCCCCGACGGCCGGACCGGTGTCGTCCACCACCACCCCGCCTGAGATGGTCACCACCCTCGGACCCAGCCCGGCGACGCGTTCCAACTCGTGGGACGAGACCAGCACGGTGGCACCGGCTGCCACGGCATCGCCGACCAGGCCGTCGACCACGTCGCGGCCGGACTGGTCGAGGCTCGCATGGGGTTCGTCCAGGAGCCACAACCCGGGTCGCCGGACGACCAGCGCCGCCAGTGAGGCCCGCCGTCGCTGACCGGCCGACAGGGTGTGGACCGGCTGGCCCAGCAGCCGCTCGGAAAGTCCCATCCGGAGCAGCGCAGAGGCCGTCCGTTCGATGGCCTCAACTGCACTGAGACCGGCGGCGCGTGTCCAGAAGCGCACGTTCTGGTTGACCGTCAGATCGTCGTACAGGCCGGTGGCGTGACCCAGCAGGGCGACCCGCCTGCGAACAGAGCGACGCTCACGGACGAGGTCGTGGCCGAGTACCTCTACGGAGCCGGATTCGGGTCGAACCAGACCGGCGCAGAGGCGCAGCAGGGTGGTCTTGCCTGCGCCGTTGGGGCCCCTGAGCAGTACCACCTCACCGGATTCCACGGTGAGATCGACCCCGGCAAGGGCTGGAAAGTTTCCGAGCAGCGCCACCGCTCCACGCAACTCGACCACCGGCACCCCATCACGGTACCGGCCTGCCATACCCTGACCCCATGCCCGCTCCCCGGACGACCGGCAGATGCTTCTTCGTAGCCGCAGCAATGGCGGTCCTGCTGGCCGGTTGCGCTGCCGATGGGTCCGACCCGCCCTTGACGGACAGCGGGCCTGCAGCCGCCACCACCTCGATCCTCGAGACGCGACCCACCCTCGCCGACGAGCGCATTCCGAACTGGGTTGGCGACGTGGTGAACCTCCACGACATGGAGGACGGCTCCTGCTTCAACCGCTACTCATGGGTCCAGGACGACCGGCAGGTCGAGCTCGACACCCGTGTGCCCTGCCTCGACCCCCACCAGCACGAGGTCTACCTCCGGACCCAGCACCCGGCCCGGGCCGGCGCACCGTGGCCGGGCGACCGTGAGATGGAGGCGTTCGCCAAGGCCCAGTGCTACGGAGCCTTCGCCGACTTCGTGGGCCAGATCTACGAGCTGTCGGAACTGCAGCTGGGGTACCTGACCCCGGACAGGGTTGACTTCGAGCACGAGCAGGCCCGGTTCCGCGCGATCCACTGCTACGTGCACCGTGGTGACGGTGAGGAGATGGTCGGCTCGGCGCGCGACAGCCGTTCCTGAACCCGACCGGGGATGCTTCAGGTAACCGCGGCATCCCGTCGTGCAGCCAGCAGCAGGGCCAGGCCCGTCCACGACTGGGGAACTGCACCCAGACCGGCACCCGAATCCGGATTCCAGTACTCGGCCAGGCCCGAAGCCCAGGCGCCGGCAACGGTCGTCCGGCAGAGGTCGGCCGCCACCTCGGGAGAATGCCGGTCCGTGGCCAGGACCATCAGGTAGGCCAACTGCGGCCACACGGGCCCACGCCAGTAGGCATCCGGGCGAAACGACGGTTCCCCCCGGTGGACGCCGGTCGGACCGGCCGGGCCCCCGTGCGCCGCCGGGTCCATGAGCTGGGCCGTGACGACGGCTGCACGATCCGGGTCATCGTCGACGAGGAGTCCCAGGAGGCCATCGAGGGTCCGGACCCGTCCCGACCCGTCGGCCATGGGCCCGGCATCCACCCAGGTGCCCGCCTCATCGGACCAGCGCCCTGTCAGCGCCCCGGCCAGCTCGGCCGACCCGTCGGCCAGGCGGTCATCGCCGACCACGTCAGCCAGCTCACGGGCGTTGAACGCCACGAGGGCGTTGAACCCGACGGGGGCCACCGGGAAGTCCGGATTGGCCACCGGCGAGCCGTCCGGACCGGTCTGGATGGTCGAAACCAGGTGGTCCTTCACCACGGCCCACCGTTGGCGGTCGTAGCCACCACGGCAGGCATCGTCCCAGCGCGGTGAGTCGTCACACCCGGTCTCCCACGGGTGGCAGACCAGCAGCATGCCCGACCGGTCCCGGGCGCGTTGTTCCAGCAGGAAGCGCAGGCCGGCCACCGCCGCCTCCACCACCTGGTCCGGTGGCGGCGAGCCCGCCCGGACCAGTTCAGCAACCGCATGGCCGTACATCGGCGGTTGCGTGATGGCCGAACCGTCCCGGCGCCCCCAGAGGTCCTCGTGGAATCCGGGATCCCGGACGTAGTTCATGTGGGGTACGAAACCGGACGGGGCCTGTGGGCCGAAGACCGCTGCCAACTCTCGCTGGGCGAATGTTGCCTCATCCAGGGCCTGCCAGACCAGTACGTGGAAGCTCGAATCCCACAACCACTGCCACGGGTAGACCCTCGAGTTGGGTGCTGCGTACCCTTCCGACACCCAGTGTTCTCCGAGCATCCGTCCAACGGCAGCCCGAAGATCGCCGTACGACGGGTCGGGGAGACCATTGCCATCCACCACAGCGCCTCGCTGCACAATCGTCTCCTTCCGGTTCGGGCCCAGCGACGGGGTCTCGGTAGTAGCACGGAATTGGGCCGATGCTCTCTCCGGGATGGGATTCGAGGTCGACTGGGTGGCAGGCGACGTCGAGCCTGACTGGACCGACGAGCGTCCACTGACCCTGGTCGATGGCCTCGGAATCGACGCCGGATCCCCGCCGGATCCCGACGAGCTGGCGGCCGCACTGGCGGGATCCGACCTGGTCGTGGTCGAGAACCTCTGCACCATCCCGCTGAACCCCGGTGCCTCGACGGCTGTTGCAGATGCCCTCCGGGGTCGGCCGGCGATCATGCACCACCACGACCCGCCCTGGCAGCGGGACCACTTCGCCCATGTGACGGAACTTCCGCCAGACGACGACCGGTGGCTCCACGTCACCATCAACGACCTGACCCGCCGACAGATGGCTGAGCGCTCGATCACCGCCACCACGATCAGAAACGGCTTCGGGACCAACCCTCCGGGCGGCGACCGCCAGTCAACCCGTGACCGACTCGGCCTTTCAGCAGACGACCTGCTCGTCGTCCACCCGGTCCGGGCCATCCCACGCAAGGCGGTGGGCCGGGCCGTGGCGATCGCCGAAGAGCTCGATGCCACCTACTGGCTCCTGGGTCCGGCCGAGGACGGCTACGGCCCCGAGCTGGCACGGGAGCTGGCGGCCGCCCGGTGCCCCGTCATCCACGCTCCGCTGGCCGACCGGGCCGACATATACGCCGCTGCCGACGTAGTGGCGTTCCCCTCAACCTGGGAGGGCTTCGGAAATCCGCCGGTGGAGGCCTCCCTCGCCATGCGGCCGGTCGTGGTGGGTGGCTATCCGGTCGTCCACGAGCTGAAGGGCCTGGGTTTCAGCTGGTTCGACGCCGACGACCTGGGCTCTCTCCGAGCCTGGCTGGTATCGCCTCCAGACAGCCGGGAAGACCTGCTGGCAGCCAACCGGGCGGTGGCAGTACGCGAGCTGTCGCTGGATCGCATGGCAGATCGTCTGGAATCCCTCCTGTTCACGGCAGGCTGGCTCCCGTGAACGCCACCGGAGACACCTCCGCCCCGCACGACGACCCGGTGCTGGAGCGACGGGCCCGCCTGGCCCGTCTTGCCAGCCTGGGACAGCGATCGGGCTACCTGGCCTTCGTCGTCTCGATCGCTGTGTTCACTTTCGGCATGTCCACTGGCTTCACCGATGGCGTAGCCACGTCTCTCGTCGTCCTGCTGGTCGTCGGCTCGTTCGTGCTGGCACCGTCGATCGTGCTACACCACGCTGTCCGGGCGACCGACGCCGAGGACCGCGGCGGCTCCGGGCACTGATCGCCTTCGTCGAAATACTCCGCCCGGTTCCCCCTGGTGGGCCGGGTGTGCCTACCGTCACCAGATGGTCGTCAAGTCCCGCATGTCGTCAGCCGAGCGCCGACGGCAGGTTCTAGACGTAGGTCTCGAAGTGTTCGGCCGCCACGGCTACCACCAGACCTCGATGAGCGCCCTCGCCGCCGAGGCCGGGGTGACCAAGCCGGTGCTCTACCAGCACTTCGCCTCCAAGCACGACCTGTTCGCCGAAGTGCTCGCCGAGACCGGCGACCGCCTGATGCGGGCAATCGAGGCCTCCGAGGTGGAGGAGACGCCACGTCGACGGGTGGAGGCCGGCTTCCGGTCCTTCTTCAGGTTCTTCGAGGAGCAGCCCGCTGCCTTCGACGTGCTCTACGGCACGAGCGTCGCCGTCGACCCGGACTTCCGGAAGGACGCCAGACGGGTCAGGGACACGTTCGCCGAATACCTCACCGGCCTCATCCGGACGGTGGACCACGGGTCGGCGCTGGCCATGGCGGCCGGGATCAACGGCCTCTCCGAGGGGATGATCCGCCACTGGATGCACGGAGACGACCCGCGCAGCGCCGAGGAGATGGCGGCGCTGGCAGCCCGTCTGGCGTGGGGCGGCCTGGAATCACTGACCTGAGGTCACCGGCTGTGGGACCACCTGGGGTCAGTGGTCGGTAGGCGGAATCCGTCCGGATCAGTCGAGTGGTACCGGCGAGATGTCTATCGGCACCTCGGGTAGGTCACCGGCCACTATGGGCGCCAGGTGCTCGCGAAGGAGTGCCGGCAGGACCGGCTCGGTGGATGCCAGAAGGTCGTCCAGCGCCCACCAGCGTGCGCCCATGAACGCAGCTGCCTCGAGCGCCTCGAGATGCCTGGGCCTGTACTCGCCGCCGTCGCACCACGCCACGTGGATCTTCTCGTGGCTGTCGAAGAAGTAGCCACCGAAGGTGAACTGGACGTGCTGGGTCCAGATCACCGGACCCATCTCAACGCCTTCGATGCCGGTCTCCTCCACCAGCTCGCGCTCTGCAGCGGTTGCCGAGTCCTCCCCGCGGTCGATTCCCCCTCCGGGGATCTCCCACCAGGCCGGCTTGTAGGGATCCAGCGGGTCCTCGGCATTCACCAGGAAGATCCGCCCGTCGCGGTCAAGCAGCACCACCCGGGCAGCCGGTCGTCTCAGGAACATGGGCGGCGAACCTGGTTGCGAACTGACGGGCCGGACCCGTCCGGGCGGTTCGTCATCGGCATCCGGCGCAGCGACCCAGCATGTCGAAGCGGTGGGCATCCACCCTGAACCCTCCGTCGTCCGCCACCTCCACCAGGGCAGCCACCTGCCTCTCGAACTCGTCCGGCACCTGGAAGTCCTCCACCCGACCGCACGAATCGCACACCAGATGGTGGTGGTGCCCGGTCAGGGACTCGTGCAGCTCGAACCGGAACCGGTCATCGCCGGCGTCGACACGTCGCGCAACCCCGACGTCGACCAGCTCGCCAAGGTTGCGGTATGCGGAGCTCTGGGCCAGCCGTCGGCCGGCATCGACCGCCAGGATCTCGGGAAGGGTCAGTGGCCGACCGGCGTCGGCCATCACCTCGACCACGGCGTAGCGCGATCTGGAGTAGCGCATCCCGGCGACGCGTAGTCGGCGGCCCACCGTCACGTGCAGGTCATCAACGGCTCCGACGTGCACATCCGGGTGGTCGTCGGCCATGGTCGCCGATCCTATGCCGGGCCGACCCGTACCGGGAATCCATGGGAACCAGCGGTGCCCGACCTCAGGGCCGGCGGCGCATCAGGGCATTGCGCCGGGTCCGACAGACCAGCTCGTCACGTTGGTTGTGCGCCCGGTGCTCGAAGGTCACGATGCCGGCGTCGGGGCGCGACCCGGAGGCACGGGCCGCCACCACCTCGGTCTCGAACCTCAGCGTGTCGCCGATGAACACCGGTGCCGGGAACGTCGACTCCTCGAACCCCAGGTTGGCGACCGTGGTTCCCAGCGTCGTGTCGCCCACGCTCACCCCGACCACCAGGCCGAGCGTGAACAGGCTGTTGACCAGGCGTTCACCGAACTCCGTGGCCGCAGCGAACGTTGCGTCCAGGTGAAGGGGCTGCGGATTGTGCGTGAGGGCGCAGAACATGAGGTTGTCGGTCTCGGTGACCGTGCGGGTCAGGGCGTGGCGAACCACCAGGCCCACGGGGAGTTCCTCGAACCAGCGCCCCGCCGCCCCATCCACCGGTTCCACGGTGCCGTCATCGTCCATGGGTGCAGTCTGGCCGACCGGCACCAGCGCCGCGGAGACGGACCTAGCCTCCGGACGATGGCCGTACCACTCTGGACTCCCGACGCTCAACGCAGTTCCACCAGCCAGATGGAGGAGTTCCGGTCTGCCGTGGGGGTCAAAGGCGGATACCGGGAGTTGCACCGCTGGTCGGTGGAGCACCCGAGCGACTTCTGGCAGGCGGCCTGGGATCACCTCGGCGTGGTTGGCAGCCCGGGCGCCCGGCCGATCCACTCCACCGGGGGCCATCCCACCGACACCCGCTTCTTCCCCGACGGCCACCTGAACTTCGCTCAGAACCTCCTGCGAGAGGCCGATGACTCGCCAGCGATCCTGTACCGGGGAGAGGATGGCTGGCGCAGGGACCTCAGCCGTAGGGATCTCCACGACCTCGTGTCCCGACTCCAACAGGCGCTCCTTGGCCTGGGCGTGGAGCCCGGCGACCGAGTGGCGGCGTGGCTACCCAACATCGCTGAGACATACGCCGTGATGCTCGCCTCAGCCTCCATCGGAGCCGTGTTCTCCTCCACCTCCCCCGACTTCGGTACCGACGGCGTGCTGGACCGGTTCGGACAGATCCGTCCCGTCGTGCTGTTCGCCACGGACGGCTACCACCACGCCGGACGCCACCACGACGTCACCGCCAGGCTGACCGACGTGGCAGCGGGCCTACCCACCCTGCGACAGGTCGTGGTCATCGGCGACCACACCGGGGAGATTCCCGCCGGCTGCGTCACCCTCGAGGCGTTCCTCGAACCCCACGCGGCCGAACCCGTCAGGTACCTGGACCTGCCCTTCGACCATCCCCTCTACGTCCTGTACTCGTCGGGGACCACCGGGAAGCCCAAGTGCATTCTCCACCGAGCCGGTGGAATCCTCCTCAAGCACCTGGTCGAGCACCGACTCCACTGCGACGTCCGCTCCGGCGACCGGGTCTTCTACTTCACGACGGCGGGCTGGATGATGTGGAACTGGCTGGCCTCCGGCCTGGCGGCCGGCGCCGCCCTGGTCCTCTACGACGGATCGCCGTTCCACCCTGACGGCAACCGGCTGTTCGACCTCGTAGACGACTGCGACGTGACGCTGTTCGGCGTGTCGGCCAGGTTCATCGACTCGGTGGCGGGGGCCGGGCTGCGGCCGATCCAGACGCATGACCTCACCAGCCTGCGAACCATCTGCTCCACCGGTAGCCCGCTCGGCCCCGAGGGCTTCGCCCACGTCCACACCGACTGGAAGGCCGACGTCCACCTTGCATCGATCTCGGGCGGAACCGACCTCTGCGGCTGCCTCGTGGGTGGCCAGCCGACCGGGCCGGTCCACGCCGGCCAGATCCAAGGCCCGATGTTGGGCATGGACATCGACGTGGTGGACGAGGAGGGCTGCAGCGTCGAACCCGGCACCCGTGGCGAGCTGGTCTGCAGATCGACCTTCCCGTCGATGCCTCTCGGGTTCTGGGACGATCCGGACGACCGGCGCTACCACGCCGCCTACTTCGACCGTTTCGCTGGCCTCTGGCACCAGGGCGACTTCGCCGAGCGGACCGCAGAGGGTGGCTTCATGATCCACGGACGATCCGACGCCACGCTTAACCCGGGTGGTGTCCGCATCGGCACGGCCGAGATCTACCGACGGGTCGAAGGCCTCCCGGAGATATCCGAGGCCCTGGTCATAGGCCAGCCATGGAAGGGAGACACCAGGGTGGTGCTGTTCGTTGTGACCGCCGCCGGAACCACCCTCGACGACGACCTGCGCTCACGGATCCGTTCCGTGCTCCGGACGCAAGCCTCACCACGGCATGTGCCGTCGATCATCATCGAGGTACCCGAGGTCCCCAGGACACGCTCAGGCAAGTTGGTGGAGCTGGCAGTGAGGAACGTGGTGGAAGGCCTGCCGGTAACCAACGCCGAGGCCCTGGCCAACCCGGCCTCGCTGGACCACTTCAGGAACCTGCCCGATCTGTCCGACTGAGCACCCGGTGCCCATCCACCCGGAGTGCTGGTCAGAATTCGTGCAACGGCACGCCGGCCACACTCAGATGGCCCAGCTCATTGACGGACCTCATGGTGCGATGCCCGGATGATGACGCCGCCACCCGGCTGATCGACGTGTAGCGGGCCTCGTAGAACAGCACGGACTCGATGCCGAGGATGTGCGACAGGTATGCGGAGACCACGCCTCCGTGGCAGCCCACGACCACCGTCCGGCCCGGGTTGGCGGCGATGATCCGGTCCATTCCGGTCACCACCTGGTCGCGGAAGGCCTCCGGGTCCGAGATGTCCCCACCGGCCATGATCTGGTCCCAGCGGGGATCGCCCATGGCCTTGAGGCGCTCCATGGGCACGTACTCGACCTCGCCCTCGTCGTATTCGGTCACCAACGGTTCTATCGACACCTCCAGGCCGAGGCGTCGCGCCAGGGGCGCCACGGTCTCACGGGCCCGGGCCTTGGGGCTGGCATAGACCGCATCGATGGCCGCCTCGGCCGTCGGCCCGTCGGTCAACCAGTCGGCCAGGGCCTCGGCCTGACGTAGCCCCAGGTCCGAAAGCCTCGGATCGGCCTCCTCGCCGGTGGCCGTGTTGTCCACGGTGACAGGGAGGGCGTGGCGGATGAGGAGCAGTTCCATGACCGGCCGGACGCTAGCGGTGGGTGCTCCCACGGGTACCGTCGGCGGCATGAAGATCGACGGAGGAATCAGCGGTGCGGGCGCCGGCGGCCTCGCTGCCATCGGCGAATCGGCACGGAAGCTCGAGGAGGCCGGCTATGCGGGTGCCTGGACCGCCGAGACGAGCCATGACCCGTTTCTGCCCCACATGCTCGCAGCGGAGCACACCCAGCGAATCGAGTTGGGCACCTCCATAGCGGTGGCCTTCGCGCGCAACCCGATGCTCCTGGCGAACCTCGGCCACGACCTCCAGCGCTACACCGACGGTCGCTTCATCCTCGGCCTGGGAACCCAGATCAAGCCCCACATAACCAAGCGGTTCTCGATGGAGTGGTCGAACCCGGCAGCGCGGATGCGCGAGATGATCAGCGCGATCCGGGCCATCTGGACAACGTGGAACGACGGGACGAAGCTGGACTTTCGCGGCGACTTCTACCAGCACACCCTCATGACGCCCTTCTTCGACCCGGGCCCCAACGACTGTGGCCCACCGAAGGTGTTCCTGGCTGCGGTCGGACCGCTCATGAGTGAGGTGGCCGGCGAAGTCTGCGACGGTCTGATCTGCCACGCCTTCAGCACCGAGAAGTACCTCCGTGAGGTCACCATCCCCGCTGTGGAACGGGGCCTGGAGAAGTCCGGCCGCACCCTTGCCGACTTCGAGTTCGTCGGGCCGAGCTTTGTCGTGACCGGCGAGACCGAGGAGTCCATGGCACGGGCAGGCAACGGCGTACGCCAGCAGATCGCCTTCTACGGTTCCACCCCCGCCTACCGTCCTGTACTCGACGTGCACGGCTGGGGGGACCTCCAGGTGGACCTGAACCGGATGTCCAAGCAGGGCGAGTGGGAGGCCATGGGCGAGCTCATCGACGACGAGATCCTCTCCACGTTCGCCGTGGTCGGCGAACAGGGCGCCATTGCCCAGGGGTTCCGCGACCGGTACGGCGACTGCATCGACCGGTTGAGCTTCTACTCCACGGGCTCCGAGGCCGGGCCGGAGTTCTGGGAACCGATCGTGGCGGATCTCTCCTCCTGAGAACCCGGCCCACTCCGACAACCCGGGCCGGGCGGCCACCACACCTGACATCGGAGCGTCACCCGCGGTGCCACCTGCGCCCATCGCGTCGCCGGTCGCCCGGTAGGTTTCACCCATGGCCGACCAGGAGGAGTACGCATACGCCGAGCTGCTCCCACTACTGCGGGATCCGCACTCCACCACCACCTACCGGAAGCTCACGGCCGACGGCGTATCGACGGTGGACGGCCCGGGGGGCCGGACCTTCCTGGAGGTGGACGCCGAGGCGATCCGCCTGCTCACCGCCACGGCGATGCGCGACATCTCCCACCTCCTGCGAACCAGCCACCTCGAGCAGTTGGCAGCCATCCTGGATGACTCCGAGGCATCAGCCAACGACCGGTTCGTTGCCTCAGAGCTCCTCCATAACGCCTGCATCGCCGCCGGTGGTGTCCTCCCGTCCTGCCAGGACACCGGAACAGCCATCGTGTCGGCCAAGAAGGGCGACCTCGTGCTCACCGGCGGCGACGACCGGGAGTCGATCTCCCACGGTGTCTACGACACCTTCCTGACGTCCAACCTGCGCTACTCGCAGCTGGCCCCGTTGGACATGTTCACCGAACGCAACACCGGAACGAACCTCCCAGCCCAGATCGAGATCGAATCGGTGCCCGGCGACGCCTACAAGTTCCTTTTCATGGCCAAGGGCGGCGGTTCGGCAAACAAGACGTTCCTCTTCCAGGAAACCAAGGCCATCCTGAACCCCGAGAGCCTGGCCCGCTTCCTGGACGAGAAGCTCAGGACTCTGGGCACATCGGCCTGCCCGCCGTACCACCTGGCCGTCGTCATCGGCGGCACCTCGGCCGAGCACACCCTGCGAACCGCCAAGTACGCCTCGGCCCACTACCTCGACGACCTCCCCACGAGCGGAAGCCCGTCCGGCCATGGCTTCCGGGACCTCGAATGGGAGGCGGAGATCCTCGAGATGACCCGTGGCTTCGGAATCGGGGCCCAGTTCGGCGGCAAGTACTTCTGCCACGACGTCCGGGTGGTCCGACTACCCCGACACGGCGCGTCGAACCCCGTCGGGATCGCCGTCTCGTGCTCCGCCGACCGGCAGGCCCTGGGGAAGATCACCGCCGAGGGCGTCTTCCTGGAGCAATTGGAGGAGGACCCCGCCAGATTCCTCCCCGATGTGGTCGATGACGACCTCTCGTCCACGGTTGTCCCGATCGACCTGGACCAGCCCATGGACGCCATACGCAGCGAACTCTCCAGATATCCGGTGAAGACCCGGCTCTCCCTGACCGGGACCCTCGTGGTTGCCCGCGACATAGCCCACGCCAGGATCGCCGAACTGCTCGATGCCGGAGAGCCGATGCCTGCCTACCTGCGGGACCATCCCGTCTACTACGCCGGTCCCGCCAAGACACCTGAGGGATACGCCTCGGGATCATTCGGGCCGACCACCGCGGGCCGGATGGATGGCTATGTAGAGCGCTTCCAGGCGGCCGGTGGGAGCCTCGTCATGCTGGCGAAAGGGAACCGTTCCCAGCAGGTGACCGAGGCGTGTGCACGCCACGGCGGCTTCTACCTGGGGTCGATCGGTGGGCCTGCGGCCCGTCTGGCCCTGGACTCGATCCGCAGCGTCGAGGTACTCGAGTACCCGGAGCACGGCATGGAGGCCATCTGGCGCATCGAGGTAGAGGACTTCCCGGCGTTCATCGTGGTCGACGACAAGGGTGGAGACTTCTTCGACGAGGTTTCCACGCCGGTGAACCTGGGCTAGTCGCCCGATCCCGGGAGGCTCGGCACCCGACCAGAACCACCCGGTGCAATGGCCGTGGTCAGATGCAGTTGTTGACCATGTGGCCGACCCCGTCGATGTGGGATTCGATCCGCTGGCCGCGGCGCAGACACCTGTCCTGGGCGTAGCCGACGCCGGCCGGCGTACCCGTGAACACCAGGTCGCCCGGCTCGAGCGTGCAGACGGCCGAGAGGTAGGCGACCAGCTGCCTCACCCCGAGCATCATCCTGCTGGTCCGACTGTCCTGCCGGACCTCGCCATCAACCAAACAGCCGAGGAGGAGGTCGTCCCTCTCGTCGAGCAGGTCGACGGACACGACGTTCGGACCAATGGGTCCGAACGTGTCATAGCTCTTGCCGAGGCTGAACTGGGCTGGCTCAGACGCCGTCTGGAGTGCCCTCTCCGAGATGTCCTGGCCAACGGTCACGCCGGCCACCGCATCCCACACGTCGGACTCGTCGAGATCACGGCACCGTCGACCCACCACGATCACCAGTTCCACCTCGTAATCGGTGCGGTCCCCGACCACCACGACGTCGTCGGCTGGACCCACCAGGCACGACGGGAACTTGGTGAAGATCACGGGAGCGGTCGACGGAGCCCGATGCATCTCGTCGATGTGGGCCAGGTAGTTCATGCCGATGCCGAAGACCTTCTGAGGCCTGGGCACGGCCGGACCCAGGCCATCGAGGCCGACCGAACCGTCTGCCTCGCCGGCTGGAATGCCCATCTCGTCGGAGAGTGCGTGCAGGGACGTCAGGTCCGCTAGAGCATCCATCGGGTCTGCCAGACGCCCGTCGGTCAGACGGCCCAGGTCCCACCAGCGGGCCGTCGCACCGTCGACCGGGGCTACCAGGCCGTTGTCCATGAGGACGGCCCTGCCGTCGTTGAGGTTTCCCAGTCGAAAGGCCATGACCGACAGTCTTGCCGGGATGTCCGGGATTCCCTCGTCGGCCGGCCCATCCCCAAAGGTCCGGGCGGGCCTGACAACGCCGCGCCCACGCGCCATGATGGGCTGACACATTCCCGGCCATGATCGACCGGGGTCGACACATGAAGGAGGAGGCTTGGTAAAGCCACATACCGTCTGTGAAGTCGAAATTCTCACCCAGGGGACGGTGAGGAACGGTGATCGGGAACACGCGACCGACAAGGTGCGGGACCTGTGCGAGCTGGGCCATGAGCCGGTACTCGCTGCCGTGGTCAAGTTGAGGCTCCGCGAGGGCAGTTCCGATTCGCTGCCAGCCATAGCCGAGGCCACACTTGACCTGAACGGCGTGCCGATCCGCGCCCACGCATCGGCCGACACGATGACCGAGGCCATCGACAGGCTCGACGACCGGCTGGGCCGACGGCTCCGACGACACCGCAAGAAGCTCGAGGACCGGCGATACGACCACGAGCCGGAGGCGGCAGTCAGCCATCCCGGATTCGCCTCGATCCCGCCCGATGAGCGCGAGGTGGTGCGCCACAAGTCGCTCGCGATGCATCCGATGACGGCCGAGGAGGCGGCAGACGAGATGGACCTCCTGGACCATGGCTTCTACCTGTACCTGGATGCCGACCACAACATTGACCGCGTCGTGTTCCACAACGGGAACAGCGCCATCCACGTCGTGCCCGCTGTCGACGGGGAGGACCTGCCCGGCGACACCCGCCCTCCGATCCATCCCGGACCCCTCGTCCTGAACCACCTTCCGCTGCTCGAAGCCGAGGTCCTGCTGGATGAGGGCGACGATGCGTTCGTGTTCTTCGCTACACCCGACTCGGGACGGGGACAGGTGCTGTACCGGCGGTTCGACGGCCACTACGGCCTGATCTCACCGGCCATCTGAGCAGGGGATGAAGGTCGTCGGCCTCTGCGGGGGCATCGGCGCCGGCAAGTCCACAGTCGCCGGGTTGCTGGCCGAACGGGGTGCCGTGGTCGTCGACGTCGACGCCCTGGGGCGCAGCGTGCTGACCCATGACGAGGTCAGACGGGCCGTGGTATCGGAGTTCGGCGACGGCGTGCTGGATGCCGAAGGCGAGATAGACCGGGCGGCGCTGGCCCACGAGGCGTTCTGCTGCGAGGGTCGCCTCACCGATCTCGAGGCGATCAGCCACCCCGCCATCGATCGTGAGATCGCACGGTGCATGGATGCCCTGTCCGAGGACCCGCCGGATCTGGTGGTGCTGGACATGGCCGTGCTCGTGGAGAGCGACCTCGGAAAGCTGGCCGACGGGCGCGGTTACACCGAAGTGGTCGTGGTGGAGGCCGGGGCCGAGGTGCGACTTGAGCGCCTGGTCGCCAGGGGCATGGCTGTCGACGACGCCCGGTCACGCATGGCCGCCCAGGCCACCGATGCGGACCGCCGTGCCGTAGCGGACCACGTAGTGGTCAACGACTCTGACGAGGCCGCCCTGGCGCAGCGGGTCGACGAACTGCTCCGCCTGCTGGTCGCCTGACCCGTCCGACTACCAGCGGAGGGCGCTGAGTACCGACCCGGTGTACTCGGGTCGACTTATGACAAGGCCCGGTACGACAGGTCGGGCCTTGTTGAGCTCGAGCCGGGAACCATCCACACCGTGGACGTCCAACCCGGCCGCCATTGCGACCCCGGCCGGTGCACATGCATCCCACTCGTACAGACCTGACGGGTGCACGTACACGTCAGCCGATCCGGCAACCACGGCCATGGCCTTCACCCCTGCCGACCCGCAGGACCGGACCACTCCCCCGATCGCCGCAGCAACCTCCTCGGCCTCACCCTGCTGGGATCGACTGGTGATGACCACCGGCCGGACCCGCTCCGTCGGACGCTGGGCGGTGGACATCGCCGTGCCGTAGAGACGGTGACTTGCCGGTAGGCACACGGCCGCCGCTGATGGCGAACCGTCAACCACCAGGGCGATGTGAACTGCCCACTCGATGCTCCCCGGTCGCCCGAAGTCATGGGTGCCGTCCAACGGATCCACGATCCAGACGCGTTCAGCGTGGACGCGATGGCCGTCATCGGCACCCTCCTCGGAGAGCACCGCGTCATGTGGCCGCAGACCCGCCAGGCGATCAGCCAGGAGTTGGTGGGCCTGACCGTCGCCCTCGTCCCGGAGCCGGCTGGGGGACCACCCCTCAGCCATCGCACGATCCCGGATCTCGAGTAGGAGCTTCCCGGCCTCACCAGCCAGGAGACCGGCGACCTCGTGATCCTGCATGCGGATCGGACCCTAACCCGACTGCCTCCGGCCGCTGACTCCGGAGGCGGGCCGCCACAGCACCCATCCCCACTTGACTACCCTTCCAACGGGCCGGTCATCGTCCGGCCCCTCCACCTCACCTGAGACCACATCGGAGCAACGCATGGCCCACGGCCGCATCACCGGTTGGGCGACCCACCTCCCCGAGAAACGGCTCACCAACCATGACCTGGCGGAACTCGTGGATACCACCGACGAGTGGATCAGGGAGCGAAGCGGGATCTCCGCCAGGCACGTCGGCGGCAAGGTTTCCGAGATGTCGACCGTTGCCGGGCGCGATGCCCTCGCCATGGCCGGTGTCGACCCGGGCGACGTCGGCCTCCTGCTCCTGGCCACATGTAGCTCCGAGCAGCAGTTCCCGGCCAGCGCGTCGATCGTCCAGCACGACCTGGGACTGAAGTGCGGAGCGATCGACATCAACGCCGCCTGTTCGGGCTTCGTGTACGGCCTGGTGACGGCCATGCAGTTCGCCGCAGGTGGCGTGGACACAATCCTGCTCATTGGCAGCGATGCCCTCTCCGGTCTGGTCGACTGGACCGACCGCAGTACATGCGTGCTGTTCGGTGACGGTGCCGGGGCCGTCGTGATCCAACGTTCTGCCGACTCACCGACCATGCTCGGCTGGGACCTCATGTCGGACGGGTCAGCCGCCGGAATCCTCTCCTGCGAACATGGCGGCAAGATCTTCATGAACGGCAAGGAGGTGTTCCGCCGGGCCGTGCTGGCCATGGAGAGCACCGCCCGCAATGCAATGGAGACCGCCGGCGTCGTAATGGACGACATAGCCCTCGTGGTGCCGCACCAGGCAAACATCCTGATCATCGACGCCGCCATGAAGCGACTGGCCATTCCCCGGGAAAAGGCGGCGATGGTCCTCGAGAGAACCGGGAACACGTCGGCGGCATCCATCCCCCTGGCGCTGGTGGACGCCCTCGACAACAACCGGGTGGCGCCCGGCGACCTGGTGCTCATGGTCGGCTTCGGCGCCGGAATGTCCTCGGCGGCAGCCGTCATCCGATGGGACCCACCCTCCTCCTGACGGACCCCGGCCGCCGGGTCACCGCCCGGCGCGGCGATACCCTCCCGGGGTGCTGACCGCCTCCGGCCTGTCCCGATCCTTCGGGCCCCGAACCCTCTTCACGGATGCGTCCCTGCAGTTGGGGCCGGGCCGACGGATCGCCCTCGTGGGCGGGAACGGCACCGGCAAGACGACCCTGATCGAGACCATCGTCGGCATCCAGGACGCTGACGCCGGCGAGGTCCACCGCCCCAGGGACCTCCGGATCGGCTACCTGCCCCAGGAACTGCCAACCGAGACCGGAAGGTCGGTCTTCGAGCAGGTGATGCTGGGCGCCGGTCCCGTCACGGAACTGGCCCACCAGATCGAAGCCCTGGGAATCAGGATCGGCCAGACCTCCGGGGCCGACCAGGTTCGGGCCCTGGCCGACTTCGGCGAGGCCCAGTCGCACTTCGAACAGATCGGTGGGTACGCCGTGGAGTCCGACGCCCACAGGATCCTCTCCGGGCTGGGATTCGACCCGGCGGACCACGGTCGGCCAATGGACGAGATGTCGGGAGGCTGGCGCATGCGCGTCGCCCTCGCCCGCCTGCTGCTCTCGGCCCCGGACCTGCTCATCATGGACGAGCCCACCAACCACCTGGACGTTGACAGCGTGGCGTGGCTGGAACAGCACCTGGCCGCGTGGTCCGGTGGCCTGCTGTTCGTGAGCCACGACCGGGACTTCATCGACGCCGTTGCCAACCGCGTCATCGAGCTCGCCGGCGGCCGCCTCACCGAGTACGTCGGCGGCTTCGCCGACTTCGTGGTGGCACGCGAGGAGAAGTTTGCCCTCCAGCAGGCCATGGCCGCGCAGCAGTCCCGACAGGTGGCCCACACGGAACGGTTCATCGAACGCTTCCGGTACAAGGCCACGAAGTCCCGGCAGGTCCAGAGCAGGATCAAGTCCCTGGAGAAGTTGGACAGGGTCGTCGTCGACCGGAAGGACGATCCCGTATCCCGGTTTGGATTCCCGAAGCCACGCCGCTCCTCACGCCTGGTGGCCGAGTTGGAAGGGGTAACGGCGGGGTACGACGACGGCGACGGCGTTGAGCCCGAGATCGTGCTCCGGAACGTCACGTTCGACATCGAACGGGGGCGCACGGTCGCCCTGGTCGGCCCCAACGGCGCCGGCAAGACCACCCTCGTCCGCCTCCTCACCGGCGATATGGCACCGCTGGGTGGTCGCGTCACGCTCGGCACGAACGTTGACATCTCGCACTTCGACCAGCTTCAGGCCGAGATCCTGGATGACCGGCGAACCGTACTCGAGGAGTTCAAGACCGTTCCGGGCGTCGGAACCGACGGCCGCAATCCACGCACCTACCTGGCTTCGTTCGGTTTCCGCGGTGACGCCGTGGACCGGCGGGTCGGGGACCTTTCAGGCGGCGAGCAGACCCGACTGGCCCTGGCCAAGACCCTCGCAGTGCCGGTGAACCTCCTGATCCTGGATGAGCCCACCAACCACCTGGACCTCCCCAGCTGCGACGTCCTGGAGGACGCCCTGGAGGCCTATCCGGGAACCGTGGTACTGATCACCCACGACAGGCACCTCATCAGGTCGGTGGCAGACGTGCTGGTCGAGGTGAGGGACGGACGCGCCGTATGGCACGAGGGTGTCCCTGAGAGGATCCTCTACCCGACGCGCCATGACGCCACCCCGACACCGTCCGTCCACAAGTCCGGTGCCCGGGTCGCCGAAGGGTCTGGATCCGCGTCGAAGAAGCCGAAGAAGGGCAAGCCGAAGGACCCCGACCATGGGAACCGACGGCGCCTCGAACGTGCCGAACGCGACTGGGAGGCCGCCGAGGCGAGCGTCCTGAAGGTCCAGGACCGTCTGGCCGACCCGGACCTGTACCAGGACCCTGACCGGGCCGCCACGGTCGTCGCCGAGCACGAGACGGCGAAGGACACCGCCGCCCGTCTCATGGCCGAATGGGAACGCCTCAGCACCAGACTCGGCGGCTGACGCCCCGGCACCGTGCCACCGGTACGGTCGCCCTCCATGAGGATCCTGGTCACCAACGACGACGGCATCGATTCCCACGGCCTCCACGAGCTGGCGCGTGCCCTCGTGGACCTGGGCGATGTGACGGTCGTAGCCCCCGACGCGGAGTACTCGGGTGCCGGCGCCTCACTGGGCGCCATGCACCTGATCCGACCCGAGGTGCATGATGCCCACGTCGACGGGGTGGACAGGGCCTGGTCGGTCAGCGGACCACCCGGCCTCTGCGTCATATACAGCCGCCTCGGCCTCTTCGGCGACCCGTTCGACCTGGTCGTGGCCGGGATCAACCCGGGGATGAACGTCGGCCGGTCCGTGTACCACTCAGGCACCGTCGGTGCCGCCCTCACGGCTCGAAACGGAAAGGTCACCGGTATCGCGGTCAGCCAGGCTGTCACCGGTTGGGGAATCGAGGGCCAGGGCGCCGACGAGGTGCTGGCCAACCAGCGATGGTCGACAGCAGCGACCGTGGCCCATGCCGTCGTCGCCGGAGTCATCGCCTCCCCGCCGGCCACTCCGTCGGTCCTGAACGTGAACGTGCCGAACCTGGAGATGTCTGAGATCCAGGGATGGCGCCACACCGTGATCGGTCCGGCACTACCTCGGAGCCTCGGCACCGCCGACCTGGTGCCCAAGGAAGGCCATAAGGGCACCTACAGGGTTGAGATGGACTGGGGCGAGGCCGGCGACCTTCCACCGGACACCGATGGTGGAGCGGTGATGGACGGCTATGTCAGTCTCTCCTGGCTGAACCGCCTGCAGGACGAACCTCCCCCTGAGGACGACCCGGCCGCCAGTGGCCTGGCACGCCTCCTCGGCTGATGATCGCCAACTGCTTCTGGCACGATCAGTGAAGCCCACCGAACCCGTCTGGTACGTGGCCTACGGCTCCAACCTGCTGGCCGCCCGTTTCCTCGCGTACATAACCGGTTGCGGCGACGATGCCGTCTGGGGCGCCCACAGGGGCAGTGCCGACGCCACCCTGCCGACCGGCGACCGCCAGGTGGTGGTCCCGTACCCCGTTTTCTTCGGCGGCGACTCCCGACGCTGGAACGGAGCCTGCTGCTTCTGCCCCGCCGAGCCAGCGGCCGATGACCGGCTACCGGTGGTCGGACGGGCCTGGCTGGTCACCTGGGGTCAGATGGCCGACATCGTGGCCCAGGAGAACCGTCTCCCAACCTCGGCGGCCTCGCTCCCCGATCATGTACCCGGGCCCGGCGAGACCGTTCGGGTGATCGACGGTGTCATCGACCTGCTCCTCGGCATGGCAACCATCGACGGATACCCGGCGTGCACCCTGGCCTCCAGCCAGCCTCCGCCGCCGGCTCCGCCCAGCGCCTCCTACCGTCTGGTACTGGCCGCCGGGATGGCGGAGATGGGACTCTCCGACGAGGTGGCCGAGCGCCACCTGCTGGACCTGGACCTGACCAGCTGAGCGCCCCGACGTGCCCGCAACCACCTAGATGGTGATCAGGCCGCCGTTGGGCGACAACCACTGGCCGGTGGTGAACGAACTCTCGTCCGAAGCCAGGTAGAGGGCGGTAGCGGCGATCTCCTCGGGCGTTCCCTTCCTGCCCAGCGGCGTCATCATGACGAGCGGCGCCAGCAGGGCCTCGTCCACGCCGGCGGTCATCGGGGTGTCGATCACCCCGGGGGCGATGGCGTTGATGCGTATGCCCATTGCACCCAGCTCCCGACTGGCCGCCTTCGTAAATGCCAGGATCGCGCCCTTGGCGGAGGCGTAGTGGAGCGTCCCCCAGCCGACCAGCCCGGCGATGCTGGCCAGCGTGATGACCGAGCCACCCCTGCCCATGAGCTTCACCGCCTCACGGGTGCACAGGAACGTGCCACCGACATGGATGTCCAGCATCCGGATGAACGCACCATGATCCATCAGGGAGATCTGTGGACCCTCGCCAGCCAGCATCTCGTCGAAGCCGTCGCCCGGGAGTCGATCCACGCCGGCGTTGTTGACCTGGATGTCAAGCCGCCCGTAGGCCCCGAAGATCTCAGCAAAGACCGCCCCCATCGCCGCCTCATCGGAAACGTCACCGGCCAACGCCCGGTGGCCGTCACCATCCAGGAGGTGCACGGTCTCGTCTGCAGCCTCCCAGCGGAGGTCCTGGGCAGCCACGGTGGCCCCCTCCTCGGCGAACCGGATCGCCATTGCCCTACCCAGGCCGGAACCGGCACCGGTGATGCAGGCAATCCTTCCCTCTAGGCGTCCCGTCATTGGTGCTCCCTACTCATCTCGGGTGGGACTCATCCTGGGTGACAGGCACAGGCCCCGCCACAACCGTCAGCGCCCATCTGGGCAGCGGAACGGTCCGGTACGGAGCCACCCACGGCGGCGAGTGTAGGACCACCTACCCGGCGGAGCGGTAACGGTCACCAACCCGACAGCCGGGTCGTCGACCCTCCTCAGGCCCGGCGTAGCGGCGGACGGGTCGACCTGATCCCGTCCACGGTGAAGATGGCCAGCCCCGTCCACGCCAGGACAAAGCCGACCAGACGACCGGTACCGAATGTCTCGCCGAAGACCAGGACGCCCAGCAGGAAGTTGATCGACGGTGACAGGTACTGCAGGACGCCGACGACCGCCAACGGCACGCGCCGGACGCCCCCGGCGAAGAAGAGCAGGGGTATCGCGGTGAAGGCCCCACTGGCCACCAGGATCAGCGCCTCGACGGGGGTGCCTGACATCAGGACCTCGTGGCCACCGGCCGTCCGGAACGCAAGGAACGCCAGGGTCACCGGCAGCATCACCGACAGCTCGACGGCCAGCATGTCCAGCGGTGGCATATCCACCTTCTTCTTGATGAGCCCGTAGGTGCCGAAGGTCGCAGCCAGGCACAGCGAGACCCAGGGCAGGCGCCCCATGTCGATGGTCAACCACACCACGCTGGCGACACCCAGTGAAACCGCCAGCCACTGGCCCCGACGTAGGCGCTCACCGAGGACCAGCACGCCCAGCAGGATGCTGACGAGCGGCGTGATGAAGTAGCCGAGGCTTCCCTCCAGCACCCTCTCGTTGTTGACGGCCCACAACCAGACCAGCCAGTTCGAGCCGAGCAGGACCCCGGCCAGAGCCTCCAGGCCGAGGATCCTGGGTGAGCGTGCAGCCTCCCTGACCTCCCGCCAGGACCGGCGCGCCAGGTGCACGACGGAAACGGCCAGGAACGTCCAGAAAATCCTGTGCGCCAACACGTCCGCCGCCGGAATGGCCGCTACGCCACGCCAGAAGGCTGGCGAAACACCCCACATGACCTGCGAAGCCAGAATGAACGAGAGTCCCCGACGCATCGGCGGAGTCTCACCGCCCAAGGGTGATCCTCCACTACATTTTGCCGGATGCGGATAGGGCTGCTGCGCTGCGACGAAATCTACGAGGGCCTACGCCCGCGTTACGAGGGATACCAGAAGCTCTTCACCGACCTCTTCTCGGCGGTCGAGCCCGGCGTGGAGTTCGTCGACTACCCGGTCATGGAGGGCACGTTCCCGTCAGCACCTGATGAACTCGACGGCTGGCTCATCACCGGGTCGGCACGTGGCGCCTACGAGGACGAGCCGTGGATCCACGACCTGCTGGACCTGGTGCGCGACCTCGACTCCGCCAGGGCCCCGACGGTCGGCGTCTGCTTCGGCCACCAGGTCATTGCCGAGGCGCTCGGGGGCAGGGTCGAGCGAGTCGGATCGCTCGGGATCGGCAACCGGGCAATCCATGTGGACCAGCGCGAGGGCTGGATGACGCCCGGGCACGACACGGTCGGGATCTTCTACTGCCACCACGACCAGGTCCTGGACCTGCCGCGCGGTGGCCGCCGTATCGCCTCGTCGGCCCACTGTCCTGTCGCCGCCCTGGCGGTGGGAGACCACTTTCTGGGCATCCAGGCCCACCCTGAGTTCGACGCCGCCTACGCGGACGTCCTCTACCGCGGCAGGTACTCGGCCAGTTCGCCAGGCGCTCTGAACGATGCACTCGAAACGCTGGACGCTCCGCTCCACCGGGTAGAGGTTGCGGAGTGGATGATCCGGTTCCTACGCGGCGACTCGGCCTGATTGCCCAGCGGAGGCGACACGGGGAACCGGGCCAGCCAAGCCGGCTAGGCCCGCTCCACGATCTCGACCGGTCGGGTCACCACGAATGCGAGGGAGGCCATGACCACCCCCAGGCCGACCGCCTGGAGACCGCCGATGCGTTCGCCCACCAGCCACCAGGCGTAGAGGGGCGCCACGGCCGTGAAGAGCAGGTTGATGAGGCTCATCATGGTCAGGGTCGTATGCCCGTGGGCGTAGTTGGTGAGCAGGTGGCCGGCACCAGGCAGGGCTGCCATGGCGACGATCAGGACCCAGTCGTCACCTCCCGGGAGGGCCACACCTCCCTCCATCACCAACGCGAACGGCACCACGGCCACGAGGGCCACGAGGGTCAGGGCCAGTTGGTAGTTGGCTGAGGCAACGGTCTCCCGGGCGCGTTTGCTCGCCACGTAGTAGGCGGAGAACAACAGCATCATCGCCACGGCCAGCAGGTCACCCTGTCTGGTGGCCACACCGCTGGCACCCGAGCCGTACATGGCAAGCACCACGCCTCCGAATGCAACCATCGACCATCCGTAGATGGTGCGGTTCGGGCGTTCCCCGAACATGCGTCCCGCCACGGCCAGTAGGACCACGGGCTGCAACGACGAGATGACCACGGCGTTGGCTGCGCTGGTGAGTCGCAGGGCGAAGATGAAGAACACCAGGTTGACGCCGAACAGGAGGCCGCCCAACATCGAACGCCGGATGTCGTGGAGGCTGAGGCGCTTCCCCGAGGCGAGGAGCACTATCCCGTACAGCAGGGCCGCCACGGCCAGGCGCCAGAACACGAAGGCGATCTCGTCCATCGAAACCTTCTTGACGATGCTCGGACCGAGTGCCATGAAGCCGACGGCACTGATCGCCGCTGCACGGCCGCGCGCCGCCTGAACCTGCATTGGTTCACCCTCGCACCACAATGGCGCCGAGACGTTGTCGGAGGCCCACCGATCGTGGGACGGTCACGTACCGCTAATACCCCGGTGGTATCAGGTGGTCGGCTGTCGGAACCCCAGCGGTGGCGGGACGCTCCCAGACCTGGAACGGGCCCGGTTCAGCCGGTGCCCCTGCGGCTGCCGACCGCCTCGTCCTGAGCGGCCTGGAGGGCGGAAGCCAGACCCACCGTCCATGCGCGCAGGACGCTTCGTGATGCCTTCGGCTCCGGTGGGTCGATGGCCGGCCCGACGACCATCCGAACCTTCACAGGCCTGGGTAGCCGTGCCCCGGTCGGCATCGCATCGCCGGTTCCGGCTATTCCGACCGGCACGACCGTGGATCCGGTCCTTGCCGCCAGCCACGCCGTCCCGTCGAACAGTTCGTCCACCGTGTCACCCTCGTGTCGCTTCCCCTCGGGAAAGACGAGGAGAAGGTTGTTCTCGGCCAGCAGCTCCCGGGCGATTCTCATCGACTCCCGGTCGGCCGAGTCCCGACGAACCGGGAAGGACCCCAGGGAGGCCATCAACCACGCCATCGGTGGTGCCTTGAACAGGCTCTCCTTGGCCAGGGCCCGTAGACGCCGACGCGTCAGCGGCGAGAGCATCAGCGAATCCAGGTTGGAGCGGTGCACGGGCGCCAGGATCACCGGTCCATCCGGTGGGATGTTCTCCCGGCCGGTCACCCGGGTCCGTAGATAGGGCCAGAGCAGGCACCGCACGAGAGCCCGGATCGTCAGGTATACGGGTCCCGACGACCAGCGAGCGTTGATGCGCCGGGCGCGGTCCTGCGGATCCGAATCCATGGTCTGTACGTGACCCGTCAGGGTGACCCGGTTGGAAGGCTCTGCCGGACCGCTCAGCGACGAGCGATGCGGGCGCTGAGTACGTCGCGCAGGCTGACCATGCCGAGCAGCTCACCGTCGAGCACGACCGGCAGGTGTCTGAAACCGCGGCTCAACATGAGCGAAGCCGCCTCCTCGGTGTCGAGGTCCGGCAGCGCCGTCTCAGGCTCGGGGGTCATCCACCGCTCCACCGAAGTTGCCCGGAGGTCGTCCTCGGCCGCAGCTGCGCGCAGCACGTCCCGCTCGGTGAGGATCCCCAGCAGCATCCGACCCTGGACCACGACGACCGATCCGAATCCCCCGCGAACCATCACCTTGGCGGCCGCACCGACAGAGGCCTCGGCCGAGAGGGTGACGACGTCGGGCGTCATGACATCTGAAAGGGCGACCATCAGCCGCTTCCCCCTACTTCGTCGACATCGCGGTCGACACGCTCACTGGCCGGGGCCTCGAGGTCGCGGTTCAAGGTGCGCCAGAGGTTGCCGGCCCACACACTGGTGTGTGGCCAGTCACGCCAGAACGCCTGGAGGACAACCGGGTCCAACTGCTCGGCCGCCTCGGCGGGCGTGCAGGAACCAGCCAACTCATCAAGCGTGTCAATCACGCCGAGTAGTTGTTCGGATGGGTCGTCAGCCATGGTCCTCCTAGCGTTTCAAACCCCGATCATCCCCCGAATCCGTCGGATCGGCAAACGGGCCTGCTGACCCGCCGGTTGGTGCACCGGTACCGGCCGGTCCACCGGTCTCGTCAACCTCAGGCTCAACCTCAGGCTCAACCTCACGGTCCAGCAGGTCGAATGCCCCCCGACGACCGGTAACCACCGCATCCACGCACAGCGCCAGCCCCGCACCCAGCACGACCCACCGCAATCCGATCAGGTCGCCGAGGATCCCGAACACCAACCCACCGATCGGAATCCCGCTCAGGATCGACACCAGGAACACCGACATCACCCTGCCCCGGAACTCCTCGTCCACCCGGAGCTGGAGGGAGGTACTCAGGGTGGTGCCATGGAGCATGTGGGCTCCACCCATAAGGAGATACCCGAACATCCCGACACCCAGCCACGACGATGAGGCCACAATCAGGAGGCCCGCCCCGTAGAGGAGCACGGAACGGCGTTCCAGGACCGCTCGGGACATGCGCCCACCACGACCGCTGATGAAGGCACTCGCCAGCAGGGATCCCACACCGAGGCTCGTGGACAGGACCCCCAGTCCGCCACCTCCCCTAGCGAACAGGTCATCGGCGATACCGGCGGCCAGCGAGAAGGCGAACACCGCTCCCAGGCCCGCCACGCTGAACGCCAGACGGAAGGCAATGCGCATCTCCGGCCTCACCCGGACGTACGCCAGCCCCTCGCGGAACTCGTCGCCGATGGACCCTTCGGCCCCGGATGGCGACCACGTGGTACGCACGGTTGCCAGAATGGCGAGCCCCACCACGTAGAGGCCCAGTGAAATGGCGAAGGCGAGGCCGGGCCCGTGGAACGCGAGGGTCAACGCTGCGACGGCGGGGCCCACCGACCGCCCGATCGTGAAGGTGATCGACACCATCCGAACCGCTGCCACCAGCGCCTCACGGGGAACCAGCACAGCCGCCATGGACTGGCTCGGCGCCCACTGGAACGAAGCCGCCGAGCCACCTACGAAGTTCAGGAGGAGGATGCGCCACGGGGTCAACCCGCCTGACACGTAGAGGCCGACGACCACCGACATGACCAGCACCTGGAGCGACAGGCCTACGAGTAGCAGCACGCGGCGATCTATCCGGTCGGCCAGGGTGCCGGAGAGGGGGGTACCGACCACGGCCGGGATGAGCGCCACGAACGACGAGGCCCCAACCCACGTGTTCGAGTCGGTGAGCTGGTTCACCAGGAATGGCGTGGCCAGGCCGCCCAGGAACTGTGCTGTACCGCAGAGGGTCTGACCGGCTACGAAGCGGGCGAAGGCCGGGTGGCGGAGGGAACTGAACGGGCTGGCGCCGGATGTCTGGCCGGCCGATCCGGCCTGGTTGGTCACCTGGTCAGAAACAGTTGGAACTCGACGATGCCGTGGTCCTCAACCGACACCACGATCGACGCACCGGGTGCCTCGATGCCGTGGTCGGCGAACACGATCGGGAACGAACCGACCACGGTCACCACGTCGCCGACAAGGGTCGCTGCCAGTGTCACATCGACGGGACCGGTCATGCCGTTGATGGTGATCGTGCCGGGCACAACGGCATCGACCGACATCCCATCACCATCCAGGTCCCCGAGGGTGACGGGCCCCACTAGGGCGAAGGTGGCCGTCGGATGGTCGTCGGTGTGCAGTGCACTACGGACCTTCCCGTCCCTGTACACCTTGTCGGACCGTAGGCCCCGCAGATCCGCCGTCACCTCGACGGCCTCTATGGCGTCGTCGGTGAGCACGACAGACCCGACCACCAGGGGCGTGCGCCCGACTGCTGTGGCGGAGCCGATCCCGTTGCCCAGCACCTCCTGTACCCGGTAGCCGACCCACGTGGAGGTGAAGTCGCTGAACGAGCCGATGTCGGTGTCCACCGCCCAGGTCCCCGCCGTGCTGGCCGCAGCAACAGCCGTTGTCGTGGCTGGCACCGTGCTGGCCGCAGCAGCAGCCGTTGTCGTCGTTGGCGCCGTGGTAGCCACCGGAGCCTGCGTTGTCGTGGTGGTTTCGTACGCGGACGAAGTCGTCGGGTGGGTGACCGTCGTGCTGGTGGCGGCCGTCGAACCGGTCTGGGCTGCGCTGGCCGTCTCCACAGCCGACGCCAGGTCGGGGGAGGGCGGAGCGGCGGATCGCAGCAGGAACCACCAGCCGATGACGGCCACCGCCACAACACCGATAACCACCAGAGCCAGCCGTCGCCTATCCACGTTGCGACCCTAGATCCCACTTCCCGATCGAATGCAGTCGTGCTCCGGCTCATAGGGTCGGGTGCGATGAAGTTCGGATTCTTCTATGAGCACCAGCTGCCCCGCCCCTGGTCGGACGGCGACGAGCACCGGCTCCTCAAGGACGCCCTGGACCAGGTCCAGCTGGCTGATCGGCTCGGCTACGACTACGTGTGGGAGGTCGAACACCACTTCCTCGAGGAGTACAGCCACAGTTCCGCACCGGAGGTGTTCCTGGCCGCCGCCAGCCAGCGCACGGAGAGGATCCGGCTGGGCCACGGCATCACCCTCCTACCCGGCGCCTACAACCACACGGCCCGGGTCGTCGAGCGGATCAACACGCTGGACCTCCTTTCGGACGGACGGGTCGACTTCGGCTCGGGCGAGTCGTCGTCCAACGCCGAACTGGAGGGCTTCGGCATAGACCGGACCACCAAGCGCGAACAGTGGCTGGACCACATCGAGGCCGCCACCCGGATGATGGTCGAGGAGCCGTTCGCCGGTTGGGACGGCCCCTGGCTGCAGATGCCCCCGCGCAACGTGGTGCCCAAGCCGTACCAGCGACCGCATCCCCCACTATGGGTGGCCTGCAGCCAGCGCGAGACCATCCATCTGGCCGCCCGGAAGGGAATAGGCGCCCTCACCTTCGCCTTCGTGGAGCCCGGCGAGGCCGAACAGTGGGTAGGCGAGTACCACGACATCATCGCCTCGGAGGAGTGCGTGCCGGCCGGATTCGCCGTCAACCCCAACATCGCCTGCGTCCTGCCGTTCATGTGCCACGAGGACGAGGAGGAGGCCCTGGAGCGCGGCATCGACGGCGCCCACTTCTTCGGCTACTCGCTCGGCCACTTCTACGGATTCGGCAATCACCACCCCGGAACCACCGACATCTGGGCTGAGTTCCAGGAGAACCGCAGCGCCTTCGGGTTCGACCGCGAGACGGCTTCCCAGACAGCGGTAAGCCTGCGGGCACGCATGGAGAGTGAGGGGCTGCTCTCGCTGAGGGGAGCCATCGGCACACCGGACCAGATCCGCCAACTCCTCCGGGAGTACGAGGCCGCCGGCATCGACCAGGTCATCTTCGTGAGCCAGGCGGGACGCAACCGCCACGAGCACATCTGCGAATCGATGGAGCTCTTCGCCCGCGAGGTCATGGGAGAGTTCGCCGAACGCGACCCGGCCCACGTGGCGGCCAGGGACGAGCGGTTGGCTGGCGGTGTGGCGGCCGCCCTGGCCAGACGCGAAGGGCCGCGACAGGTGGATCCCGGATATCGGATCCAGCCCCCCACTGCCCAGGCGTGAACCGGCATTCTTGAAACATGAACCGACTCTCCGCGGGTGCCGTGATAGCCGCAGTGGCACTGCTGGCATCGTGCGCCGGAGCAGGCACTGACGGACCGGTGGTGGCGCCACCAAGCACCAGCACCGTCTCACCGGCCACCACCAGCACAGCTAGCCCGACAAGCGCCGCACCAGCCACCACCGCGCCCCCTCCCACCACGACCACCGCCGCACCAGCCACCACCGCGCCCCCTCCCACCACAAGCGCTGCCATACCGGCAGATGCCGACACCGGTCGACGTGCCGAGCTTCTCCGGATCCTGGTCGCCGAGGCTTCGTCCTTCACCCAGGCCGAGGCCGCCTTTCTGCTCCCGCCGACGTTGAACCCGAGCGCCGGTGGCGCCCCCGGCTACACCCGTTACGTGTTCCGCGAGACGTCCGACGGCGTCATCCCTACCCTGGTCGAGGGTCCCCTGGGTCCACAGACCCGCTGCCAGGACCCGGACCTGCCGTGCTCCTACAGCGACCTCGTAGAGCTGCTCGCCTCGGGAGAACCGATCCCACCCGAGCTGGACCTGACACCTCAGCGGCTCGCCACGCTCGTGTCCGAGCTGGACCAGCTGGCTGAGTTCGCCGCACTCCATGCCGACGTGGACGTGACCTGTGCCGAGGGCTTCATCTCCGACTCCATCCAGTCATCCAACATGGGCTCGCACTTCTACCAGCCCGACTGGTTCGGCGACGGCTTCGACCCGGGCCGTCCGGAGATCCTCCTCTACGCACCGGCGGACGGGTCGCTCACCACCGGTCCTCTCGGCTACTGCGATGCCAACGGCTGGAACGGACCGGACCTCGTACTGGTGGGCACCGCCTTCCTCAAGCCGCCAGAGGTAATCGGCTGGGAGCACCCAACGGCATTCACCGGGGACCTGGACAACTGGCACTCGCACTTCAACATCTGTCGTGGGAACGTAAGCGGCACCGACAGCTTCGTGACCATGGCCGAGTGCGAGGCCTCCGGAGGCAACTGGCACGACGCCATCGGCTGGATGATCCATGCCTGGGTCGCTCCCGGATACGACAACCAACTCGGTGTGTTCTCGATGTGGAACCCGACCATCGCCCCCACCGCAGCGCCGTCGGCAATCCATGACCAGAGGGTCGTGCGTGGCAGCGACTTCCCGGAAGGTGCCCACCAGTCCCTGATCGCCAACTTCGCCTTCGAGAGGGTGATCCGCGTCGCCGTCGGTCAGCACGTGTACTTCAACAACAGCGACTCCGTTCCGCACACCGTGAGCGCCGGCACCGAGGACGCTCCCGACCCGGATGCCTTCGGATCCGGACTGCTGAATCCGGGAGACAACTACCTGCTGGAGACGTCGTCGGCCGGAACCTTCACCATCTACTGCGCCCTGCATCCCGACATGACAGCCACCGTGATCGTGGGCTGACCCGACAGCCGGCGCTCAGCGGAGTCGGCCGGTCAGGAACCATGCCCGCCGACCACCCAGATCCAGTTGCAGCGCCTCGGCGAGACCCGGCCTGACCTGGCGGGCCAGCGTCCTGTCGGCCACCAGCACACCGAGGGACCATCCACCGAACCCCTCGGATGCCACCCGGCCCAGGGTGGCATAGAGGTTCCGCATGTCACCGCCGTCCAACCGGCCACCCCAGGGTGGATTGGCCACCAGCAGGCCCGGACGCCCGCCCGGACCGTCGGGCGGCTCCAGTTCCGCTATCGGGGCTGTCCGCCACTCGATGAGGTCGGCCACCCCGGCCCTCTCTGCATTGGCCCGGGCAGATTCCACCGCGCCGGCATCGCGGTCCACAGCCACGATCCTCGGCGGGTCGCCAGCCTCGCTCCGGAGATTCTGGATCTCGGCGGCGACGCTGGCCCAGGTGCCCGGCTCGAATCCGGGCCAGAACCGGAACGCCAACTCACGGCCAGCGGCAGGGGCCACGCCGGCTGCTATCAGGGCAGCCTCGATGGCAATCGTCCCGGAGCCGCACATCGGATCCACCAGCGGCGTGGTCCGGTCCCAACCCGCTGCCACCAGGAGGCCGGCAGCCACGGACTCCCGCAGAGGTGCCTTCGCAATTGCCTGCCTCCACCCCCTCTCGTGGAGCGGCGCACCCGACGAGTCGACGCTCACCGTGAAGCGGTCGTTCACGGCCCTCACCACGACCAGCTGCTCTCGGGCACCGGGCACCGGTGAGCCCAGCGCCGTCTCGAAGCGCTGGGCCACCGCACCGTCGTGCCAGAGCTCGGAGTTCCGGCTGGTTACCCGGAACCGGGGAGAGTCCCCCGCACCGATCCAGTAGTCCCACTCCACCTCGGCTATACGACGCTCCAGGTCCGCGAAGGTCCGCACCGTGAAGCCGGCCACGCGGACCAGAATCCGGGTAGCGCACCGCAGGAACACGTTGGCCGCATAGAGCTGCCTCGTGGTCATGTCGGCCGACACCGCTCCCTTGGAGGACCGCAGGGCTCGAATTCCCAGATCGGCCAGCTCGTCGGAGACCACCGATTCCAGACCGGGTGGGCAGACCACCAGGCACGAATGGGTCGCAGCGCGCCGACTGCTCATCCGACGACCCCCGCAGCATCGACCCTGATGTCCGGATGGCCCGGGTCGCCGGTGCCGGTGGCGCCCACAAGCCGGCGAAGCTGCTCATCCTGGGCATCGCTCTGGGGCCCACATGCCGGGCGGGCCGCACGAACGGCCACCAGCGAGTCCTCCAGATCCATGCCGAAGGCGACGAGGGCCTGGACGGCGACCACCCCGGTACGGCCGTAACCGCCACCGCAGTGGAGGAGCACGGTCATGCCCGCCTGCAGGCGGGCCACCACGTCGGCAGCCACCGCGGCGGCGACGCCATCGGCGACCACGCCCTGGTCCGGCGCTGGCGCATGGATCGCCCGGTTGGGCCCGGCTGTCGCCAACCAGGCGGCATAGGTCGGGAACCGCCGGTCAACCTCCTCTGACTCCATGAGACAGACCACGGTGTCCACTTCGAACTCGGCCATCACAGCATCCGGCGCCGGCCCCACGATGTCGACGGCACAGGCCAGGAGCGCACCGGACACGCCCTGTGGCACCGGGAAGCGGTGCACGCCGCCGCCGGCGTCGTGGTGCCTACCGCTGACCTTCACCTAGAAGCCGATAGGCGCCGACAGCACCTCGGCAATCCCGCCGGGGTCTCCGGTCAGCTCGACCCGGGACTGGTCGCGGCGCCCGAAGAAAAACATCGTCAGCTCACCGGGATCACCGGTGGCGGTCACCTGCCTGGCGCCGGTACGAATGTCCACCGGCTCACCATCCGGACGGGCGATCGCCAGGGCCACATCCCTGACCTGTCGAGTGCGGAGCTTCGTACCCGACTTCTGGAAGGGCCACAGGGCATCCTGAAGGCCGTCCAGCCCGGTCCGGGGGGTCCAGCCGTCGGTGGCACGCCTCACGTCCTCCAGGTGGACGAAGAACTCGACGATGTTCATCGGGCCGTCAACCAACCTGAGGAGCCGTGGCGGGCCTGAACGGATCCGCGCCACCAGACGCTCGAAGGGAAGCCGTTCGGCCGACCGATCAGCGAGGCGCTCGGTTGCCCGCTCCGTGTGGCGGGCGAACGGACCCGGCAGCACCAGGCCGAGGCCCACGTCGGGCCGGCGTTCCCGAAGCACCAGATGGGCCGCCATGTGCGCGGCGGTCCAACCCTCGCACAACGTCGGTGCATCGGGCCCGACCTCCAGAAGCAGGTCGCAGAGGGCGCCGCGCTCCGCCTGGGCCAGCTGTGCGTTCACACCGGCGCTCATACCGGCGTTCCTACCGGCGCCACAGTGGTATCGGGCACCCAGGATCCATGGAACCCGTCCGGAACCCTGCGCGGGAGGTGAACCACGGCCACCGGGGGCGCCTCCAGGTCGGCTCCGTCCAGGATCACGAGGTCCGCCGGTCCGCCGGCCCGGTCGTTGACGCACACCATGATCCAGGCGTCACCCTCAAGACTGGACCCTTCCTTCGGGACCACTATCGGCTCGGCACCGAACCTGCCGGGCCCGTGATCATGGAGAACTGTCTCACCCGTCTCCACGTCCACCCGGGCGGTCGGTCCCAGCCCCAGACCGGCAGCGGTGAAGGCGTAGCGATGGCGTCTAGTCCCCACACGCGGGTCATGGGTCGGGAACTCATGGGCGCCATCGGTCAGCGGCGTCTCGACAACCCGACCCGCCACCGGATCGACGAGCCAGCGGGCCAGCGTGGGAATCGAGTCGCCGGCCGGCCCCAGCCGGTCACGGTCGAACACCGTGTCGTACCGGCAGACGTCCACGACAATGGTGCCGTCCTCGGCGTCATAGGCGTTGACGGGATGGAACACATAGGCCTGCGGCGCCTCGCACCAGACGATGTCGTCAGCAGTACCGGCCCGGGGAAGCACGCCCACCCTGGCCGCATGGTCGGGGTTCCACGAGAACGGGAACGGCGAACCGCCCATTGCCATTTCCATGTCCAGGCAGACCGGGAGGTCGTAGACGAGCACACTCGAGCCGGTGAGCGACATGTCATGCACCATGGGCATCCCCTCGACGGCGATGTCGGTCACCTTCGACACCCGGCCGTCGGGGCCGACCACCACGTGCTGCACACGGTCCATGGCCTCCGGATAGGCGTAGCAGACAGCGTGGAGTTCGCCGGTCGCCGGGTCGTACTTCGGATGGGCGGTGAACGCCGCCGGAAGGGTTCCGTCGAATCCATCGAATCCAATGGTGTCCAGTTCGTAGGTGAGCGTCATCGGAGTGGGGCCAGCCTCGACCATGGCCCAGGTTCGCCCTGCAAAGCCCCCCACAGAGGTGTTGGGGCCGAAGTCCCGATCTCCGAACGACGTGCCTGCCGGTGCAGTACCGCCGAGGGCCGCCGCGACCCGCGGGCCCCTCACCCAGCGGTTGCGGTACCACTCGGCGCGCCCGCCCCGGAGGCGCACACCATGCACCATCCCGTCACCCATGAACCAGTGGTGTGTGGACGGATCAACGTCACCCAGCGGGTTGGGCCCGTTGCGCAGCCACCGTCCCTCCAGTTCTTCCGGGATGGCCCCCGTCACCGGCAGGTCCGTGGCGGTCACCTCGTCAACCACCGGAGCCATGTCCCCCTCCAGATACCGGTTGCCCGCGGCAGTTTCCAGGGTGTCGTCGCTCACCACGGGAGCCTCCCACACGGGTACCCGTGGCCCGGCAGGCAGGTACCTGAGACGAACTACCGTCCACGCCCATGGAAACCGCTTCAGGACCTGGACTCCCCACCACCGTCATAGGCGCCTACCCCAAGCCCGGTTACGTACCGGTCTCGGACTGGTTCGACCTGCCGGACCGCGACTATGCGGGACGCTGGGCCGACGAGATGGATTCAGCCGGCACGGACGCCGAGCCGTTGTTCGTGAGGGCCGCAGCCGAGGTCATTGCCGACCAGGTGGAGGCTGGAATCGACGTGGTCACCGATGGCGAGGTGCGACGCGAGAACTACATCCACTACCACTGCCGCCACCTCAGCGGGTTCGACTTCGAGGACCGGTTCGAGACGACCATGCGCGGCGTCCTGACGACCACCCTGCCCACCATCACGGGCCCGGTGGCGGCCGGCGAGCCATTCCTGGTACATGACTGGCGGGCCGCCCAGGCCACCACCGACCATCCGGTGAAGGTGACAATCCCGGGCCCGCTGACGATCACCGACAGCACCGTGGATCGCCACTATGGCGACCGGGCAGCTCTTGTGGTCGATCTGGCAACGGCCGTGAACTCCGAGGTGCGGGCGCTCGCCGATGCCGGCTGCACCCACATCCAGATCGACGAGCCGGTCTTCGCACGGCGGCTCGACGACGCCCTCGCTTTCGGGGTGGACGCCCTGGCCACCTGCTTCGATGGCGTCCCGGACAACGTGGTGCGAACGGTCCACTGCTGCTGCGGCTACCCACGGCACCTTGACGATGACTCCTATGAGAAGGCCCCGCCCGAGTCCTACCTGGACCTCGCCGAGGCGATCGACGCCGCCCCGATCGACCGGTTCAGCCTCGAGGACGCCCACCGGCCCAATGACCTGGCGGCCCTGCTGCCACGGTTCCGTGACACCACCATCATCCTCGGCTGCGTGGCCATAGCCCGGAGCCGGATGGAGACGGTGGACGAGGTACGGGCCCGGCTCACCGAGGCACTCCGCCATATCGACAGGGAGCGTCTCGTCGCAGGACCGGACTGCGGGCTGGGCTACCTGGGTCGGGACCTGGCCGTTGCCAAGCTGCGGGTGCTCTGCGAGGCGGCCAGCTCGGTCTGAGTCGCCACGCCCGCCTGCCCACTGTCTGTCGCCGATTTCCTGGTGGAGAACGCTGTCTATTCCTCTATGAAAGTCTGGGTGGCCTCGCCTCGCAGCACGGCCTTCACGACCTTGCCGGAGGCGTTGCGCGGTAGCGGGGCGTTCCACACCTCGAGGTGCTCAGGCAGCTTGTAGCCGGCCAGCGTCTCGCCACAGAAGGCACGCACTGCGGCGAGGTCGAGTGATTCGCCGGCGTTCAGGACCACGACCACCTTGACCTCCTGGCCCAGGGACGCATGGTCGACGCCGTACACGGCGCACTCGGCGACAGCCGGGTGCTGCTCCAGACGTGATTCGACCTCGATGGGGTACACGTTCTCGCCACCTCGCAGGATGAGGTCCCGTAGTCGGGATGCGAGGAACAACTCGCCGCCGACCAGCCGGCCGTAGTCACCCGTCATGAGCCACCCGCCCGGCGCCAACGCCTCGCTGCTGGCCTCGGAATCCCCCCAGTAGCCGAGCATCACCAGTGGGCTGCGTACGCAGATCGAACCGTTCACGCCTTCGGGCACCTCGGCTCCGTCCTCGTCCACTATCCGGAGTGCCACGGTCGGCATTGCCATGCCCACGCTGTCGGCATTGGCCTTGAGCATGGCGTTGCTGGCGTGGCTGACCATGCCGCCAGCCTCGGTCAGGCCATAGCCGGAGGTGAACGTGTCGACCAGGTGGGGAAACCGTTCCTCCGTGGCTCGTATCAGTTCGGGCGTGGTGGACGAGCCACCAATGGCGACGGTCTGGACCAGCGACACGTCGAGTGTCGAGATCGTCGGGTCATGGAGGAGGCGGAACATGTGGGTGGCCGTCCCGTTCCATGCATAGATGTTCTCCTCGGTGGTGAGGTGGATCACCGCGGCGGGATCGAACCTTCCCATAGGCCAGACGTTGCCGGCCCCGGTGGCCATCGGCGTGATGCTGGCGCTCTGCAGTCCGGAGATGTGGAACATGGGGAACACCGCCAGGCGTGGGCGCCTCGGCCCCGTGGAAGGCAACCCGACCGATGCCGTCTGCGCCGCTCCGAGGAAGCTCACCACCTGGACGAAGGCCACCACGTTGCGATGGCTGAGCACCGCCGCCTTCGGCCGACCGGTGGTCCCCGAGGTGAACTGGAGCAGGGCCGGCTGGTCTTCGTCGATCGCGACATCTGGCAGGACAGCGTCGGGGGCGAACGACTCCAGGTCGGCGAAGTCGTCCTCGATGAGCACGACGGGCATACCGGGATCAGCACCTTCCAGGCGGGCAAGGCGCTTCGCGTCGGCCACCAGCAGTTTCGGAGTGGTGTGGGCGAGGGCGTGGCGAATCTCGTCTCGTGTCCACCAGCCGTTGCACGCCACCGCCACCGCTCCCAGCGACACCGTTGCCCAGAACGCGACAATCCACTCCGGGCAGTTGGCGGCCAGGATCGCCACCCGGTCTCCGGCAGCGACTCCCCGGTCTGCCATGGCAGCCGCCACCGAGGCCACCCGTCGCTCGTGGTCGGCAAAGGTCAGTACCCGCCTGCGTCCCCCGTCGTGGAATACGGCGTAGTCGGAATCGCCGAACCGTCCTGCGTGCTCCAGGAGCTCCCGCAGCGATCGGTCCCTCTGCACGAAGACCTGCATCGGTTCGCCCAGCACGTCCTCGACGGCCATCTCGAACGGGGCGCCCGGCGCCAGCAGGGCCATGACGGCGGCCCCCGGATCAGGCGGTGCCGTGTCGGCGGGGTCCGTGCCGGAAGTATCCATCTCGTGTGGGCCGGTCATGGTCGTTGGCCGGTCAGCCAGCCGGGGTTCCGACCAGCTGGTCGCGCAACGTTCGCTTCACGAACTTGCCGTTGGCGTTGCGGGGCAGCGGATCGTCCAGGAACCAGACGTACTCAGGCACCTTGAAGCCGGCAATCAGTGTCCGGGTGTGCTCCCTGAGGCCGTCCGCAGTCAGGTCGGCGTCCGGGAGCAGCAGCACAGCAACGCCCACGACCTCGCCGTGGCGCTCGTCGGGCACGGCGAAGACAGCTGCCTCGGCAATCGCCGGGTGCTCGTAGATGGCCGCCTCGACCTCTGCGGAGTAGACGTTCTCACCGCTGCGCAGGACCATGTCCTTGGCGCGGTCCACCAGGAACAGGAATCCATCCTCGTCCAGGTAACCGATGTCGCCTGTGTGGAACCAGCCATCGGTAAGGGACTCGGCATTCGCCTCGGGTCGGTTCAGATAGCCGCGGAACACGTTTCCGCCGCGTACCCAGAGCTCGCCGTGTCCGCCAGCGGGCTGGTCCGTTTCGTCCTCCCCGACTATTCGGGCCTCCATGACCGGGCAGGGTGAACCGGCTGACGCCGGCTTTGCCATGAAGAACTGGTTGGCGTTGATGGAGATGACGCCGTTCACCTCCGTGAGGCCGTACCCGGTACTGGGCCTACCCTCCAGGCGTTCTTCGATCTTGTGCACCAGGTCAGGCTGCACGGCGGCCCCGCCCCCACCCAGGTGGGCGAGGCTGGAGGTGTCGCGTCGGTCGAAGTCCGGGCTGTTGATCAGCTCGCGGACCATGGTCGGAACGCCGGTGAAGGTGGACGGCCGATCCCTCTCGATCAGCTCGAGGGCCGTCTCAGGGTTCCAGCGGTGCATGAGGGTCAGGCGGCCGCCGACAGC
This sequence comes from Acidimicrobiales bacterium, assembly GCA_014240365.1. Classification (GTDB taxonomy): domain Bacteria; phylum Actinomycetota; class Acidimicrobiia; order Acidimicrobiales; family MedAcidi-G1; genus UBA9410. Next base: position 41,752 of record JAAZXC010000008.1, read on the forward strand.
GGTGACCGGGTGCAAGCAGCAGTTGCAGCCGGTGACGTGGAACAGTGGCACGGCCAGGACCGAGCCGGGGTACGACTCGCCGGGCTTCTTGTCCGAACCCGGGGGCGGTTCACCCGCCGCTATGGCCATGTCCTGAGCTGTTCCGGCCATCGTCTGCCAGAAGGCCAGGTTCAACAGGTTGGAGGCGGCGCCACGGTGGGTCAGCACGGCTCCCTTCGGATGTCCGGTCGTGCCCGAGGTGTAGAAGATGCAGAGGTCGTCCTCCGGTCCGATCTCGGCCATGGGTGTGACCGGCAGGCCGGCGGCGCCGGCCACGGCGTCCTCCCACCGGACGGCGTCGTCGGGCAACTCGGCTTCGGGGCCGAGGCGGATGCCGACCACGTGCATCGGCCCGTCGGACCGCAGGGCTTCCAGATAGGGGACGACCCGCTCGAGCCTCTCGGCATCGCAGAGCAGCGCCCTAGGCGACGAGTCCGCCAGGCCGAACTCCATCTCGGGTCCGGTCCACCAGGCGTTCAGGCCGACGACGGCGGCTCCCAGCTTCAACGTGGCCCAGTAGCCGAGTACCCATTCCGGATAGTTCCGCATGGCGAGGGCCACCCGGTCGCCGTGACCCACCCCGATGGCTGCCAGATGCGACGCAATGGCGTCCACCTGGACGTGCGCCTCGGCATACGACATGCGCTCGTCCTGGTAGATCAGGTAGTCGGCATCGCCGTGTGCGGCCGACCCCGCCCAGAGGAGGGCCATGTTCGGCGGAGCGGCGTCGTAGGTACGGGTCGGCACGCCCCTCACGTCGGTGACCGACCATGCGAAGGGGGCTCCGGGTGCGGTGAGGGCGTCCCATGCCGCCCGATAGTGCTGGTCCATATTTTCACCCTCCGAAGGCGGTCTCACGGTCTGGCGGTGCAGTCCACCGAGACATTTGTCCACTGCCGGTACCTGCGCCAGGCCCGAGGGATTCGACCCTAGGTCCGCCCGGCCCTCCGGCCTGCCACGGGGCAGCGGATCGCGCACCCGTCCTGCTCCCGGCAACGGGGCAACGCACCCGGTCGTGCACCCAGCCACGGCCCGCCCGGTTCGGACACCCGGGCGCGTCGGCGTCACAATGTGGCCGGCCACATTCCCGAGAGAGCCAGGACCAGAACCGCATGAGCGAAAAGCCGGAAATCGCCTACGACGACCTCGAGGGCCTGCGTGGGGCCATCACCGATGAGTGGAGTGCCTGGGGTCCCGAGTACGAGATGACCCAGGAGAAGGTGAACCAGTTCGCCGAGTTGACCGGCGACCACCAGTGGATCCATGTGGACGTGGAGCGTGCCACCGCCGGCCCGTTCGGCGGGCCGATCGCCCACGGTTTCTTCACCCTCGCCCTCCTACCGACCCTGAACCGCACCGGCCACGTGAAGATCACCGGACAGCAGAACGTCGTCAACTACGGAGCGGACGGCCTGCGCCTGCTGGCCCCGGTCCCCGTCGGCTCCACGCTGCATGCCCGGAACCGGATGACCGACATCCGTGAGCACAGGAAGGGCACGCTGGTGGCAACACAGGTGGCCATCCACGTGGTCGGCAACGACGACGTGCCGGCCGTGCTGTACGACGCCCTGAGCCTCTACCAGGGCTAGGCCAGCCTGTTCCCGGGGGCACGGCCCCCCCTCCAGCGGAGGTCTGGGCCGGAGCTCAGTTGTTCTTGATGGTCATGCCGCCGTCCACCATGAGCAGGTGGCCGGTGATGTAGCCGGACGCAGGCAGCGCCAGGTGGAGGATCCCGTGTGCCACCTCCTCCGGGGCGCCGTAGCGCTTCAGCGGGACCCGTCGACGTGCGAATTTGCGCCTGGCCTCGTCTGGGATCGCCTCCGTCATGCCGGTCTCGATGGGGCCCGGCCCCACTGCGTTGACCGTGATCCCGGTTTCACCCAGCTCCACGGACAGCGAGCGGGTCAGGCCGACCACCCCGTGCTTGGCCGCCGTGTACGGAGAGACCCCGGCCGAGCCCCCGGCGCCCTCCGTGGACGAGACGTTGATGATGCGGCCCGCCGCCGAGGCCCGGAGGTGCGACAGGGCGGCGCGGATGGTGCGGGCCTGGGCGGTCAGCATCACGTCCATGGAAACCAGCCAGGCGTCCTCGTATCCGGGACCGTCTATCGGGGCGGCGATCGACACCCCGGCGTTGTTGACCAGCACGTCGAGCCCGCCACCCCACTCTGCGACCTCGGCCACCACGGTCTCGATGGCCGCCGGGTCCGCCACGTCCAGAGTCCAGCCCCGCGCCCCTCCGCCCACACCTTCGATCTCCGCCACGACGGTGGCCACCCGCCCGGCGTCGCGGTCCGTCACGGCCACGAACGCTCCCTCGTCGGCGAACAGGTGCGCCGTGGCCCGCCCGATCCCCGAACCGGCCCCGGTGACCAGCACGACGTGACCGGCCACCGACCGGCTGAGGCGGCTCAACCGGGTGGTCGGTGGTGCTTCGCTGGTGTCGTCCTGATTCTCGTCCATTGCCCGAGTCTCGCGTGGCATCGTTGCGGTCACGTCGCCGGAGCCGGTGGGTCCGGGCCGCGATGACCAACGGCGGCGGCCGGCGGAGCGCCCTGACAGATCCCCGGTGTTTGCCTGACGGATCGTCAGATTCCATGATGGGTCCATGATGGACCCTTCATGGACAACATGACCACCTCGACCTTCCCTGATGACGTAGCCGCCATCGACACGATGATGGGCACCCGGGCGGGGCCCAACGCCAGGCTCAATTACGCCAACCTGACCGGGATCAGGGACGCCGACTCGAAGTCCATGAACTTTCCGGCCCAGTACATGTTCAAGGACGTCCCGTTCTCAGACCAGGCCCGGGGCGCCGACGGCGATCCCCCGGACCCGCCCCAGGGTGCCGAGCTGTGCCTGCCCTTCATGGACCGCAACAACGTCCAGATGGCGATGATCGGCATCGGCCCCGAGAAGGGCGAGGGCCGGTCCATGGTCGAGGCGCACCCCGACCGGTTCTTCGGCTGCTACGAGCCGGACCCCAATGACGTCCCCGGGATGCTCCGGACCGTCCGCCAACTACATCGCGACGCCGGGCTGAAGGCAGTCAGCGCCTTCCCGTCAGGTCGTGACCCCCAGGTACCCATTGACGACCCGAAGATGTACGAACTGTACGAACTCTGCTGCGAGCTGGGGATCCCCATCTTCTGCTGTGCGGGGATTCCCGGGCCCAGAGTGCCGTTCGCACCGCAACGCGTCGAGCTCATCGACCAGGTCATGTACGACTTCCCAGACCTGGTGTTCGTGACCCGTCACGGCTGCGAGCCGTGGCAGGAGCTCATGGTGAAGCTGATGCTGAAGTGGCCGAACCTCTACTACTCCACCTCGGCGTTCGCCCCGAAGCACTACCCGAAGGCCATCATCGACTACGCCAACAGCCGGGGCGCCGACAAGGTCATCTACGCGGGCTACTTCCCGATGGGGCTCTCCCTGGACAGGATCTTCACCGAGCTGAGGGACGTGCCGTTCAAG
>JAAZXC010000090.1 GCA_014240365.1 Acidimicrobiales bacterium
GTACACGATCTCCGGTCCGGTCTGATCGGTACTGAGACCCAAAATGGCGGCGAAGATTCCCCCTAGAACCAAGAAGACAATGGGGTGAATGAGGAACGGCCACCAAAAAGCGGGTCGTGTGGTCCGGCCCTGTAAATCTCGGAAACGACGCCAGGACTCCAGGTAGTAATCAATAACTTTCATCGCCGGATAGTAACCCAGTTCACAAACACCCTGGTGTTCAGCCCAGGCCAGGCACTCACACTCCTGAGCGGCGAGGATCCTGGAGAGGGCGTCGGCCTCGGTGTTGGCAGAGTCGACGGCGGAGCGCCGGACGTAGATGGCGGCGGTGTTCGGTGTGGTTCCCATGTCTCTGTCATGTCCCTGTGTCGGCGGAAGTTGCACGACGGAGGGATTTTGCAGTTCTTGGGTTAGATGGTGCGCCCCCTGGGACCCGGAACATTGACTCAAAACCCTAAGCCCCCTTCACCGAAGGGGGCAGATTATGGGTACGAGGAAGACCACCTCGCAACTGAAGGACACCACCTCAATCCGGCGGGGAGCGTGGCCAATTCAGCCAGCCCTAAGGTCAAGGCATGAAGATGGTTACGGCGCTACTAGTTCTCGGCCTCCTAGCAGCGGGGTGTGTGACCGAGCAATGGTCTCAAAGCACCAGAGACATCCTTGTCAACGATTGCATCGCGGACATGCAGGAAGAGATGGAGGACGATAGCCAAGTCGGGCGACATCTACGAGATGCTGGAATCAGCACCCATGATGCGTGTCGCTGCCAGATCGAGAACCTGGAAGCGGAATACAGCGAAGTTGACTTCTTCCAGGACCTGAACTCCGTCGAGCAGCAGAAGTTCGTGAAGCAGGTGACCAACCACTGTCGAAGGAATCTGCTCGAATCACCCCTCGACTAACACCGCCCGAAGGCCCACCAACCCCCGAAAGGAAATGGGGTGCGAGGACTTCCAATACTGACGGACGAGTGCCCCGGCGAGTGCATCTACATCGAGGTCGAATGACTGGACTCGGAATTGCCGGTGTGGAAGAATTCGGGCCTCAACCGGGGCCCAAAGTTTTGGGTCAATGTGGTGCGCCCCCTGGGACTTGAACCCAGAACCTGCGGATTAAGAGTCCGATGCTCTGCCAATTGAGCTAGAGGCGCCAGCGGTGCCCGACCCTACAGGCGCCCGCTGGAGCGGGCGACCGGCGGATCAGGCTTCGTGGGGTGACCGAGGGGATTTGAACCCCCGACTTCCTGGACCACAACCAGGTGCTCTAACCGAACTGAGCTACGGCCACCAAGTGCCGTCATGATACGGCCCGGTCCTGTCGGCGACGCCCCGAATTGGACTCATGACAGACAGCGCCTAGGTCGTCAGAGCCAGCGCTGATGTGTGACCATTCTCAGATGTCGACGAGCATCGCTGTCATCGGTGGCGGCATCGCCGGGGTGAGCGCCGCCCACCACATCCTTGAGGCGGATCCCGGAGCGGACGTGGTGCTGCTCGAGATGGAGGCAACCCTGGCGCAACACACGACCGGGCGTTCGGCGGCCCTACTGCTGGAGAACCTGGGGACGGCCTCGACCCGTGCCATCTGCTCGGCCAGCCTTCGGTTCCTTCGCGAGACTCCCGACGGATTGGCCGACGGTCCGTTGCTGACACATCGCCGGGTGCTCCATGTGGGCACCACCGAACAGGATTCGGCCATCGAGCGGATGTTGGCTGACGGCGCCTCGGCCACGACCGACACGGTCGAGGTCGACCTCGACGAAGCAATGCGCCTATTCCCGCCGTTGCGTAGAGACCGGCTCCACCGGGCACTCGTGGAGCCGGACAGCGCCGACATAGACGTCGGCGCCCTGCACCAGGCTTTTGTCCGCGGCTTTCGTCGCTCCGGGGGTCGTATCGCAACCTCGACACGGGTTGATGCCGCTCGCCCCGATGGTGGAGGGTGGCGTCTGGACACCACCGACGGGGCTGTAGGAGTGGACCTGGTGGTAAACGCTGCCGGCGCATGGGGCGACGTAGTCGCCCACGGAGCCGGAGTGGAGCCCGTAGGCCTCGAACCACGACGACGGACAGCGTTCATGGTGGACGGGCCGGGAACCGACACCACTGGGTGGGCGTTCACCGGCAACATCGCTCTCGACTGGTACATCAAAGACGATGGCCCGCAGATGTTCTGCTCGCTGGGGGAGCAGAACCCGTCGGAGCCGTGCGACGCAAAGCCAGAGGAGATTGACGTAGCGCTGGCCATCGACCGGATCAACGAGGCCACAACGCTCGGGATCCGGTCGGTGAACTCCGCATGGACCGGACTACGGACCTTCGCCCCGGACGAATCAATGGTCATCGGCCCGGACCCCGACCATCCGACGTTCGTGTGGTGCGTGGGTCAGGGCGGCACCGGCATTCAGACCTCGCCGGGCGCAGGCCGCCTTACTGCGGAGCTGGCCCTGGGTGGTGATCCATCTGAGGTGTTCGCAGGTCTCGTGCTGGACGAGGTGGGGCCGGGGCGCTTCCGGAGTCCGGGCTAGGTCCCTAGAGGTTCACCTCTGGTGTGGCGATGTAAACGGCGATCGTGCAACCGGTCTCGGTCCGGGAGTTGTGGCGAGTACCTCGGTGAAGCATGACCATGTCGCCGGGGCCGTACCGGAAGCCGTCATGGTCCAACAGGTCGCCGTCGAGGATGAGGAAGTGCTCGTCGCAGGTGTGTTCGTGCGGGGTGCTCGAGGCACCGGGATCCAACCGGTAGACGTGGAACCCGGTTCCGACAGGGAGGGAGTCGTCCAACTGGAGGATGGATTCTCCCGGCCCCAGGGCCTTCCAGTCACCATCTTCGAGGTTGACCACTGTGCGGAGATCCGGGCTGATCGGATCCATCTGCATTCCACCGTCATCCACCCGCACATTCTACGAGCGGGCCCCATCCTGACGGATCGATGGCCATCGGATCCGGGTCGACCGTCTGACCTTCGAGGGTTCCATTCTGAAAGCGCTGCGGCCGGGACGCCTCCGGGGCCAGCGATAGCCTCGCAGTGGTACCAGCCCCCGTAGCTCAGCCCGGATAGAGCAGTGGCCTTCTAATCCACTTGTCGCAGGTTCAAATCCTGCCGGGGGCGCCATCATCAGCGAAAGCCGCCGTCAGCGGGGGAGGCCTCGAAATGGACGATGCCAATTCTGACATCAAAGGCATGAAGCTGTATCACCACACCCACAGGGTGATGAATGAACTTCGCGAGCTTGGGAAGAACGAAACCGAGGCATTGCGGGTCGACGAGTTGACCGGTTTCGACCAACTGCACTACCACGGCACCGAAGCAGTGGATGAGGCGATCAGGGCTGTAGGCATCAACGAGCGCAGCACAGTGCTGGAGATCGGTTCAGGGCTCGGGGGGCCGGCCAGATACCTGGCGTCGGCAACGGGAGCCGAGGTGACAGCGTTGGAGCTCCAGGAAGACCACCACCTCATGGCGTCGAGCCTCACGGAGCGGTGCGGCTTCGGCGGCAGCGTGAAGCATCTCTGTGGCGACTTCCTGACCCACCCCTGGGATGGTGAACGCTTCCAGGCCATCGTGAGCTGGCTGGCGCTGTACCACATTCCGCAGCGGGAGGTTCTCCTCGAGCGGTGCCGGTCGTTGCTCGAAATCGGAGGCTTCGTCTACGCCGAGGATCTCTGTGAACGTATGCCCTTCGGTGACCTTGAAAAGGAGGAACTGGAATCAGAGCTCTACGCCAACTATCTGCCCAGCAGCGACCAGTACCGGCTGGATCTGGTCGCCGCCGGTTTCGAGGTGGTCCTGCTGGAAGACATGTCGGACGACTGGACGGCTTTTACCCGGGCGCGCCTGGACCAGTACCTCGAGCATCGGGACCGGCACCTTCGGGTCCACGGTGAGGAGGTGTTCGAGACCATGTGCGGCTTCTACACCACGATGGTGCGTCGCTTCTCGGACGGGAAGCTGGGTGGCGTCAGGGTTGTGGCGCGCATGATCTGAGCCCGGCTACGGCTGGCTCACAGGCGGCTGGTCGGGCGTCAGACTTCGAGGTGACGGAGGAGGACCTCCCGGACCGGGCCGAGTACCCGCTCCGGTGCCTCGATCAGGATCGAGTGCTTCAGGTCGTCGAGGATCACCAGCTCGGCATCCGGGAGTTCGTCGGCGATGAAGCGATTCAGGCGGGGGCTGCAGGCAGCGTCGAACTCGCCGGTCATCACGAGGCACGGGCAGGCCACCTCGTGCAGCCACGGAGCCATCTCGGCTCCCGCGTACACGTCGAACACGCTCAGGAAGACCTCTCCTGGTGTGCCCAGCACCTGTTGGATGCGGTCCCGGATGGCATCCGGACGCGCCTCGATGAAGCCGTCGGTGTACCAGCGGTCCAGCAGGGTGCCCAGCACCGGCTCTATGCCATCGGCCCGCATCCTGGCCACGACGCCCTTCACCTTGGCGCTGTCCTCGTCGGTGCGACCGGCCGCCGTCGAGAGCAGCACCACGCTGGCGATGTGGTCCGGATGCGCCCGGGCGTAGGCGGGGCCGATCTGGCCGCCCAGGGAGTGGCCGATCACGTGGATCCGGTCATGGCCCAGACGGATCCGCAGCGCCTCCAGGTCCTCGACGAGTCCATCCAGCGAATAGGGAACCGGCGGGACGGGGCTCTCGCCGTGGCCCCGCAGGTCGTACCGGACACAGGTGAAGTGTTCCTCCAGACCGGGTAGCAGGCCATCCCATGTGACCCGCCTCGAGCCGATCCCGTGGACCATGTAGAGAGGGGGTCCCTCACCGGAAACGGTGTACGAGACGTCGATTGCGGTCATGGGCGGGTCATCTCCCAGGGGTCGGGTACGTCGTCGGAAGGTCCGACGTCCGGTCAGGCAGCGGCGGAAACCTGCTGCAGGTGGGGGAGCACGTCGCTGGCGAAGCGCTCCATGCCCTCCAGGTGGTCGCCCTGGGGCTGGCCCAGGTTGGAGCTCAGGATGACCTCGTCGATGCCCGCTACGGCATATTCGCCGAGACGGTCGAGCATCTCCTCGGCCTGGCAGATGATGAGGTTCTGCTCGAGTTCCCGGATCGTCTGGGTCCGGGTGAGCGGTTCGACATCTCCGTTGTGCACGATCCCGGGACCGGTGAACACGTTGTCGAACCGGCTGTAGTAGTCGTGCGCCCGTCGCACCATCTCGCGGGTCTGCGCCTCGCTCTGGGTGCAGTAGATGACCCGCGACATCATGATCCGGAGATGCCGACCGGCTTCGCCCATCTCGGCCTTGGCCTCCTTGTGGGCCGCTATCTGGGCCCTGAACAGCTCGGGCCGCCCGGCCAGCGGCGTGGTCTGGATGTCGAAGCCCCGTCTGGTGCTGGCGGCGATCCCCGGTGGGTTCATGACGGCGATCATCATCCGGGGCATGGGTAGCGTCATTGGCCGGGGCATGACTGTCAGGGCCTCGAACCGGTAGTACTCGCCGTCCCAGGACACCTCCTCTTCAGTCATGAGGGCGATGAGCACGTCGAGGCTCTCGTCGAACCTGGCCTTCGACTCCTCCAGCGGGGAGCCGAGGCGCCCCATTTCGTATGCGAAGGCTCCTCGGCCTACGCCGAGCACCAGCCGTCCATCGGTGAGGATGTCTGCCTGGATGACCTCTCCGGCGAAGATCCGCATGTCGTGCAGCGGCAGGACGGCGACCGAGGTGACCAGTTCCAGGCGTTCGGTCTCGCATGAGATCTTGACGGCCATCTGCAACGGGGACGGGGTGAGCAGCACGTTTATGAGGTGGTGCTCGGGCAGCGTGATACCCCGGTAGCCGAGGCGGTCGGCGGCCCTGGCCTGCTCGACCATGTCATCGAACAGACGCTTGCCGCCGTAGGAGGTGTCGGGGTAGTAGGCGGAGAGGAAGTGGTTGGCGTCCACGGTGGCCTTCGGAGGTCGGGGGACAGGTTTCTCAGCCTGTCAGATCGAAGTCATCCATGTCCGGTTCGGCCATCACCTCGCGGAACCGCTGGAACGTCCACGGCCACGCCGCCGGGGGCACAAAATCGGGCGGGGAGACCGACCAGGCATGGTCGGGCCACAGCGTCGACAACCGGCGGACCGGCAACACCTAGCCTCGGGACATGCCCCGGGCAGACGACCGACTCCTCTCCGCCGGCCCCGGATGCAGGGTCCCCGGGTCCGAGGTGACCTGGCGTTTCGGCCCGACCGGTGGCCCCGGCGGGCAGCACGCCAACCGTGCCCACACCCGGGTCGAGGCCGAACTGGACCTTCGGAGCGTGCGTGGTATCGACGACGACATCCGGGAACGCCTGGTGGCACGACTCGGGCCGAGGCTCCGGGTGGTGGTGGATCGCCACAGGTCCCAGGCACGCAACCGCGAGCGGGCCCTCGACGAGATGGAACTACGCATCCGGGAGGCACTCGTGGTGCAGCGGTCCCGGCGGCCCACCCGGCCCCGCCGAGGTGCCGTCGAACGCCGCCTTGAAGCCAAGCGCCAGCGGGGGGCACGAAAAGCTGAGCGGAGGCGGGACTGGGACTAGCCGTCCAGGCCGGCCAGGAACACCATCAGGGTGGCACCGAGCTTCTGTACCTCGGTACGGGTGACTCCGTAGGCGTCAGCCATCCGGACCAGGACCGCATGGTCGGTCTGGTTCCACTCGATCGTCTCGGTTACGGGCCCGTAAGCGTCGGGTCGGGCGTCGGGTTCAAGGGGCACGATCGCTGTCGCACCGGGCAGGCCGTCCAGGAAATGGAAGGCCGGGCAATCGCTGCAGGCATACACCGCTTCCTGACCA
>JAAZXC010000091.1 GCA_014240365.1 Acidimicrobiales bacterium
AACACGTACACCTCAGCTTCGAACTGGGTGTGCGGGGTGATCGAACCGGGCTTGGCGAGCACCTGGCCACGCTGGACCTCCTCCTTGTCGATGCCACGCAGGAGGGCGCCGATGTTGTCTCCGGCCCTACCTTCGTCGAGGAGCTTGCGGAACATCTCGACACCGGTGCAGACCGTGGTCTGGGTGTCCTTGAGGCCGATGATCTCGATGTTGTCGCCCGTGTTCACGATGCCCTGCTCCACACGGCCCGTCACCACGGTGCCACGACCGGTGATGGAGAAGACGTCCTCGATGGGCATCAGGAACGGCTTGTCCACGTCACGCTCTGGCTGCGGGATGTACTCATCCACCTGGTTCATGAGCTCGACGATCTGGTCGGCGGCATCCGCGTCGCCCTCGAGCGCCTTGAGCGCCGAGACCCTCACGATCGGGGTGTCGTCGCCAGGAAACTCGTACTCGTCCAGAAGTTCCCGGACCTCCATCTCGACCAGCTCGAGGAGCTCCTCGTCGTCGACCATGTCGCACTTGTTGAGGGCGACGACAATCTTCGGCACGCCGACCTGGCGGGCCAGCAGGACGTGCTCACGGGTCTGGGGCATGGGGCCATCTGCGGCAGACACCACCAGGATCGCACCGTCCACCTGAGCGGCGCCGGTGATCATGTTCTTGATGTAGTCAGCATGGCCAGGCATGTCGACGTGGGCGTAGTGCCGGTTCGGGGTCTCGTACTCGACGTGGCTCACGTTGATCGTGATGCCGCGCTCCCGCTCTTCGGGGGCCTTGTCGATGTTGTCGAACGCGGTGAACGCAGTCGAATCGGGATCACGGTCCGAGAGGACCTTGGTGATCGCCGCGGTGAGAGTGGTCTTCCCGTGGTCGATGTGTCCCATTGTCCCCACGTTCACGTGGGGCTTGTTCCGCTCGAAGTGGGCCTTAGCCATTGCTCTGCTTCCTTGGTTTATTTTCGGGGATTCCCGGACGGGCTACCAGAGGTCACTCGCCGTGGATACGGCGGGTGATCTCCTCCTGCACCGACCCGGGGGTCTGCTGGTACGAGTCGAACTGCATGGTGTAGGTCGCGCGACCCTGAGTCCGCGACCGAAGGTCGGTAGCGTACCCGAACATCTCGGACAGTGGCACCAGTGAGTTGATGACCTGGTTGGCTCCACGGGCCTCCATCTGGCCGACCCGGCCACGACGGGAGTTGAGGTCACCGACCACGTCGCCCATGTAGTTCTCAGGCGTGACGACCTCCACGGACATCACGGGCTCGAGTAGGACCGGCTTCGCCATCCGCATGGCCTCGCGGAACCAGGCCTGGGCGGCGATCTTGAACGCCATCTCCGAAGAGTCGACGTCATGGGACTTGCCGTCGTTGAGGCTCACCTTCAGGCCCAGGACCTGGAAGCCTGCCAACGGACCGTTGGACGTGGCCAACTGGATGCCGGCATCGACCGAGGGGATGTACTCCTTGGGAATGCGACCACCGCGGACGTTGTCCTCGAACAGGTAGGTGGACCCATCCTCGGTGAACGGCTCGAGGCTGGCCACGATCTCGGCGAACTGACCCGAACCACCGGTCTGCTTCTTGTGGGTGTAGCGGTGGTCCATGACCGCCCTGGTGATCGTCTCGCGGTAGGCCACCTGAGGACGGCCGACATTCGCATCCACCCGGAACTCCCGGAGCATGCGGTCGACCAGGACCTCCAGGTGGAGTTCCCCCATGCCACCGATGATGGTCTGGCCCGTCTCCTCGTCGCTACGGACGGTGAAGGTCGGGTCCTCCTCGGCCAGGGCACTGAGGGCGTTGCCCATCTTGTCCTGGTCGGCCTTCGAGCGGGGCTCCACGGCAACGTGGATGACCGGATCCGGGAACTCCAACTGCTCGAGCACGATCGGGTGGCCGGGCGCACAGAGGGTGTCTCCGGTCCGGGTGTTCTTCAGCCCGATGCCGGCCACGATGTCGCCGGTACGTACCTCGTCGCGGTCCTCGCGGTCGTTGGCGTGCATCTCGAGGATGCGGCCGATGCGCTCCTTGTTGCCGGTGCGTGTGTTCAGGACGGCGGAACCCTTCTCGAGCAGGCCGCTGTACGCCCGGAAGTAGATGAGCTTGCCCACGTGGGGGTCGGTCATGATCTTGAAAGCCAGGGCGGAGAAGGGCGCATCATCGTCGGGGTCACGCTGGACCGCATCACCCGAACGAGGGTGGACGCCCTCGACCGGGGGTAGGTCTACCGGCGACGGCAGGTAGTCCACAACGGCGTCGAGGAGCGTCTGAACGCCCTTGTTCTTAAAGGCCGACCCGGTCAGGATCGGCACGCAGTGACCGGCGAGCGTGCCGGCACGAACTGCCGAACGCACATCGGCGGCGGTGATCTCCTCATCGCTTACGAACTTCTCGAGAATGTTCTCGTCGAACTCGGAGAGCACGTCGATCAGCCCGGCCCGGAACTCCCCAGCCTTCTCAACCAGGTCGTCCGGAATGTCCACGACGTCCCAGGTGGCGCCCAGGTCCTCACCCTGCCAGACGAGGGCGTTCATCTCGACCAGGTCAACGATGCCGACGAACTCGGACTCGGCACCGATGGGGAGCTGGAGCACAGCCGTATTGCAGCCGAGCCGGTCCTGGATGGTGTCCAGTACGTAGTAGAAGTCCGCGCCGGTGCGGTCCATCTTGTTGATGAAGCACATGCGGGGCACCTGGTACTTGTCGGCCTGGCGCCACACGGTCTCCGTCTGGGGCTCGACCCCGGCCACGCCATCGAACACTGCAACTGCACCGTCCAGCACCCGCAGAGAACGCTCCACCTCGACCGTGAAGTCCACGTGACCCGGCGTGTCGATGATGTTGATGGGGTGGTCGCGCCAGAAACAACTGGTGGCGGCGGAGGTGATGGTGATGCCCCGCTCCTGCTCCTGTTCCATCCAGTCCATGGTGGCTGCGCCGTCATGGACCTCACCGATCTTGTAGTTCACACCGGTGTAGTAGAGGATCCGTTCGGTCGTCGTGGTCTTGCCCGCGTCGATATGGGCCATGATCCCGATGTTGCGGGTCTTCTGGAGTGAGTGTCGCTTCGCCATGAGATAACTCGTCGTTCGCTGTTCGTTCGGAATCGGTGGGACTGGACTTCCCGGGCGGCCAGAGCCGGCTTCCGGGATCAGGTGGAGGGGAACCCCTCAGGGGCGACCTACCACCGGTAGTGGGCGAAGGCCTTGTTGGCGTCGGCCATCTTGTGCAGGTCCTCGCGGCGCTTGACCGACGACCCGATGCCGTTGGAGGCATCCATGATCTCGTTGGCAAGGCGCTCCGCCATCGTGCGTTCACGACGGTCGCGGGAGTAGTTGACCAGCCAGCGAAGGGCGAGGGTGTTGGCCCGCCGGGGGCGAACCTCGACCGGCACCTGGTAGGTGGCACCACCGACACGGCGGCTGCGGACCTCCAACTGGGGACGGACGTTCTCAATCGCCCGCTTCAGCGCGCCGACCGGCTCGCTCCCTGTCTTCTCCTCAACCGTGGAGAGCGCCGTGTAGACAATGCGTTCAGCGGTCGAGCGCTTACCGCGCTGGAGCACCTTGTTGACCAGTTGGGTGACCGCTGTCGACTGGTATACGGGGTCAGGAGTCAGCTCACGACGTATGGCGGGACCCTTGCGTGACACGGTCAGCCTTCCTTTTTCGCGCCATAACGGCTGCGGGCCTGGCGACGCTGGGTGACGCCGGAGGTGTCCAGCGTTCCACGGATCACCTTGTAGCGGACACCAGGCAGATCCTTCACACGACCGCCTCGCACCAGCACGATCGAGTGCTCCTGGAGGTTGTGGCCCTCACCCGGGATGTAGGCCGTGACCTCGACACCGCTGGTGAGGCGGACACGCGCGACCTTACGGAGAGCGGAGTTCGGCTTTTTCGGCGTGGTGGTGTACACGCGGGTGCAGACACCACGCCGCTGCGGCGCGCCCTTCAGAGCCGGTGTGGATTCCTTGCGTCGCTTGGACTTGCGGCCCTTGCGGACCAACTGCTGGATGGTGGGCACTCATCTACCTCGTGGAGAGAAATAACGGTGGTTTCGATAGGTCGACCGGAATGCGGCACCGGCCAGCAAACGAGTCTATGGGCGGGTTTTCCCAACTCACAAACATGTCCGCACGGCCGTGACGCCTCAGATGTTCGTCTAGACGGCCCCGGGTGCATCGGTATCGGGGGCCCCGATGGTGGAAGCAAGGTCGATCACGTCGGCCTCGTAGGCACCTGCGAAGGCGTCCTCGCCCTGACCCGGCTGGGTAGCCAGCCATTCGGCGAGATCCTGCTCCTCGTCAACCGACGAGTAGAAGTCCATCGGCTTGTAGTCCGGCGCGTGGGTGGCCACCCGTCGGTACTCCTCCATGCCGGTACCCGCGGGCACGAGCTTGCCGATGATGATGTTCTCCTTCAGGCCGATGAGCCTGTCGCTCCGGCACTCGATGGCCGCCTCGGTGAGCACACGGGTCGTCTCCTGGAAGGAGGCCGCCGAGAGCCACGAGTCGGTGGCCAGGGAGGCCTTGGTGATGCCCATGAGCTCGGGTCGACCCTCGGCCGGACGCCGTCCCTCTGCAACGAGGGTGCGGTTCGTCTCGGCGAACAGACGCTGATCCACCTGCTCGCCGGGGAGGAAGTCCGACTCGCCGGGATCGTTGATCTTCACGCGCCGGGTCATCTGCCTCACGATGAGCTCGATGTGCTTGTCGTGGATCGACACGCCCTGGTCCCGGTAGACCTTCTGGACCTCTTCCACGAGGTACTGCTGGGTCTCGCGGACGCCCTTGATCTCGAGGAGTTCCTTGGGGTCGCGGGGGCCTTCGACGATGGCATCGCCTGCCTTCACCTCGTCGCCGTCGGCGACCTCCAGACGGGGCATCCCCGGAATCGTGTAGATCTCCTCGGTGCCGTCGTCGGCTACCACGGCGATCTCACGGCCACGACCTTCGTCCTCACCGATCCGGACCACGCCGGAGATGCGGGTCAGGGTGGCCTTGCCCTTCGGGGTACGTGCCTCGAACAGCTCCACGACCCTCGGAAGACCACCTGCGAGGTCCTTGCCGACGACGCCGCCGGTGTGGAAGGTACGCATCGTCAACTGGGTGCCGGGCTCGCCGATGGACTGTGCGGCGATGACGCCGACGGCCTCACCCACCTCGATGTCCTTGCCGGTCGCAAGCGACATGCCGTAGCAGGCCGCAGACACGCCCCTGAGCGAGTCGTCGGTCAGCGGCGACAGGACGCGGACCCTGTCCACATCCGGATCGTCACGCATCAGCTGCATCTCGATCTCGCCGACGATCGTGCCGGCCGCCAGTACCCGTCGACCGCCCTTGGCCTCGGGGTGGACAATGCCCTTCCCCTCGGGGTCGGCAACCACCACCTCGTCGGCCAGAGTGCGGCTGAACAGGCGTGTCTCGAGGTAGAAGCGCTGGTTCTCCAGGTCCGAGCGGACACCATCGATCCAGATGCCGCGGACAGCGCCCTCGGCTTCGAACGGATCGGTCTCGTTGATGATCAACTCCTGGGACACGTCGACCAGGCGGCGGGTCAGGTAGCCGGAGTCGGCTGTACGCAGGGCGGTGTCGACCAGGCCCTTTCTGGCGCCCGGCGTGGAGATGAAGTACTCCAGCATCGTCAGGCCTTCGCGGAAATTGGACTTGATCGGCCGCGGGATCATGTCACCACGCGGGTTGGCTACGAGGCCACGCATGCCGGCGATCTGGCGGACCTGCATCATGTTTCCGCGGGCACCGGACTTGACCATCATTTCGATCGAGTTGGACGGATCCGCCTCGAGGGCCTTGACCATGCTCTGGGTCACCTCCGAGGTGGCCGAGTTCCAGATCTCGACCTCCTTCTGGCGGCGCTCGCCGTCGGTGATGATGCCCCGGCGGAACTGGGCCTCGACCTTCTCGGCGTCCTTCTCGTGGCGCTCCAGGATCTCGACCTTGTCGGCCGGGGTTTTGACGTCATCGATGGAGACGGTGAGACCCGACCGGGTGGCGTAATCGAAGCAGACGTCCTTGAGGTCGTCGAGGCATTCGGCTACCACCATCTTGGGGTAGTGGCGCGCCAGGTCGTCGACGATCAGGCCGAGTTCCTTCTTGCCAACCTGGCTGTTCACGAAGGTGATCGCCTTGCCGGGCAGACCTGCGACCTCGATCGGGATGATGCTCTTGCGCGGCAGGGCCGCGTTGAAGATGACCCGACCGGGTGTCGTCATGTGCCATGTGGCGGCCACGCCGTTGGCAGGCGTGGCGAGGAGCTCCGGGTATTCGTCGGACCGGAACTGGATGCGGGCGTGCAGGTGCACGACCCCGCTCTCAACCGCCCACTGGAGGTCGTGCAGGTCGCGGAATACCTTGCCCTCGCCAACCTGACCCTCAGTTTCGGCGGTCAGGTAGTAGGCGCCGATGACCATGTCCTGGGTCGGCGTCACCAGCGGTCGGCCGTGGGCCGGGCTGAGGACGTTGTTGGCAGACAGCATCAGGACCCTGGCCTCAGCCTGGGCCTCCGACGAGAGCGGCAGGTGGACGGCCATCTGGTCGCCATCGAAGTCGGCGTTGAAGGC
>JAAZXC010000092.1 GCA_014240365.1 Acidimicrobiales bacterium
ACCACGGGGTGACGCTTGCCTCCCTGGCTGTCGGCGGACACACCTCGAGGCGGTCGGGCTTCGAGCATGTCCTCATGGACTTCCCCAAGATGCCGATCGCTGATGCCGAGGGCCTCGAGAAGGTCATCGAGTCCGAAGGCCCGGACACGATCGCGGCGGTGATTGCCGAACCGGTCATCGGAGCCTCTGCGGGCGCCCTGCTGCCATCGGACGACTGGTGGCCCGACGTGCGGGCGATCTGTGACACGCACGGCATCCTGCTCATCGCCGACGAGGTGATGACCGGCTTCGGCCGGACCGGGCGAAAGTTCGGCGTGGACCACTGGGGCGTCGTGCCAGACATCATGGTCGGCGGCAAGGGCCTCTCCGGCGGCTACGCGCCCCTCGGCGGGGTGTACGCCTCCGACGAGGTGGTCGCCCCGATCTCCGAGGTGAGGGCCTGATGTTCTTCACCTACTCGGCCCACTCGGCGTCCTGCGCGGCAGGTATAGCGGCTCTCACGATCCTGGAGGAGGAGAACCTGGTCGAGGCCAGCGCCACCAAGGGCGAGGACTTCCTTCGCCGGCTGCGGCCACTGGAGAGCCACCCGCACGTCCGGGAGGTCCGGGGCCTGGGTCTCATGATCGGCATCGAACTCGTACGCGACAAGGCCGACGGTGAGCCGTACGGGCCGACCGACGGCATGGCCAACCAGGTCGTGGCCGAGGCGCTTCGCCGCGGGGTGTGGGTCTACCCGGCGGGGGATGGAAGCGTGCCTGATGCCCTGCTCATCGGGCCACCCTTCACGATCACCGAGGCCGAGATGGACACGGTCGTAGCCGTTGTGGGCGAGGCCATCTCCGCGGTCTGCGGAGACTGACGGGCTGTCGGGGCAGGCACCGTCCCGAGGGGATTCTCAGCGGCGCCGGTTCCGGGCCATGGCCCGATCGGTTTCACGGTCAGCCTCCCGACGGGCTAGCGCCTGGCGCTTGTCGTGCAGCTTGCGACCTCGGGCGAGGGCAACCTCCACCTTGGCGTTCCCCGCCTTGAAGTAGAGCCGCAGGGGAATCAGCGACAGGCCTTCGAGGTTCATGCGTTCCACGATGCGGCGGATCTCCCGGCGGTGCAGCAGCATCTTCCGAGGCCTGTCGGGGTCATGGCCCATGCCCTCTCCGGTCATCGAATAGGGCGGGACGTGCATGCCGACCAGCCACAGCTCGCCTCCGTCCTCACGGCC
The DNA here is from genome assembly GCA_014240365.1 of Acidimicrobiales bacterium. Taxonomy (GTDB): domain Bacteria; phylum Actinomycetota; class Acidimicrobiia; order Acidimicrobiales; family MedAcidi-G1; genus UBA9410. The sequence continues at coordinate 1,217 of JAAZXC010000092.1, forward strand.
GAAGGCTTCGGTGATCTGCACCTTGGCGTCCCGGAGTGATTTCACCTCGCTGCCGCGCAGCACGAGGCCGGCCTCCCAGGATTCCAGGATGTCGTAGGCGTATCGCGCCTTGCGGTTGGAGGCGACCGTGCGGTCGTTGGCATCGCTCACCAGCGGAATCGTACCGGTCGACCTGTTGGCCCCGGGATGGGGGACAGGTAGGTCCGCCGGTGTAAGCGTGCCCCGGGTGCCGGTCCGACGGATCCGGGACGGCCGTTAGCCTTCCCCGGGTGGGAGAGACCGTGACGCTGACCGTCGACGTCTACAGGGCAATGCTGGACCGTGCCCTGACCGAGGCGCCGAAGGAGGCGTGCGGCCTGTTCACCGGCCCGATCGGTGGGCTCCACGTGGACGACTTCCACCCGATGGCCAACACGGCGCCCGAAGACGAGGCGTGGAAGCTCTACGTCCTGGACGGCCACGAGATGCTCAACGTGGAGGCGGCTGCAGATGCCGGAGGTTGGGCGGTGCTCGGCGTGATGCACAGTCACACGCACACGACGGCCTACCCGTCGCCGACCGACGTGGCCGACGCCGCCCGTTTCGATCCGTTCGGCGCGTGGATCTTCGTCATCGTCTCCCTGAAGCACCCGGATCCGGTCCTGCGGGCCTATCGGATCCTGGACTCTGTCATCACCGAGGTGCGGGTCGTGGTCGCCGGGGGCTAGAATCCCGACTAGATCAGTCGGCTTTCCAACATGCCGACCGGCCGGCAGCCCGATACTTCGGTGCAACCCGGCCAAGAGCCACCGAATCCGAACATTCCTCCACGAACCGCAGCACAATGGCCGTCTACTCCTCCATCCTCGACCTCGTCGGTGACACGCCGATCGTCGACGTGAGCGTGCTCAGTCCGAACCCGTCGGTGCGCCTGCTGGCCAAGCTTGAGGGCCAGAATCCGACCGGATCGGTCAAGGACCGCATCGCCAGGGCCATGATCGAAGACGCCGAGGCCGACGGCACGCTGGTCCCGGGTCGAACGATCATCGAACCCTCGTCGGGCAACACCGGCATCGCCCTGGCCATGATCGCCCGCATCCGGGGCTACCCGATCAAGATCGTGCTCCCGGAGAGCGTCTCGGTGGAGAGGCGCCAGGCCCTTGAGGTGTTCGGCGCAGAGATCATCTCCTCACCCGGCGGGGAGGGTTCCAACGGGGCCGTCAGCCTCGCCCTCCGCCTGGCTGATGAGAACCCGGACTGGGTGTTCCTCTACCAGTACGCCAACGAGGCGAACCCCCGGGCCCACTACGCCACCACCGGGCCGGAGATCCTCCGAGATGTTCCCGACATCACCCACTTCGTGGCCGGGTTGGGTACCAGCGGAACACTCATGGGGGTGGGCACCTACCTACGCGAGCAGAAGCCCGACGTGCAGATCCTCGCCGTCGAACCGCCTTCCGGCGAGCTGGTCCAGGGCCTCCGGAGCCTCGACGATGGCTACATCCCGCCGGTCTTCGAGAAGTGGGGCGGCTACGACCTGCTGGACGGAAAGCGCATCGTGAGGCCCCGGGAGTCCATCCAGTTCACCCGTCGGCTGGCCGACGAGTGCGGCATCTTCGCCGGCCTGTCCGCCGGTGCCGCCCTGGCGGGCGCCGTCAGGGTGGCCGAACGGTTGCCAGTCGGAGAGACGGCGACCATCGTGTTCATCGTGAGTGACTCCGGATGGAAGTACCTTTCCACCGGCGCATGGACCGACGACCTCGACGAGGCCGCCGCCAACGCAGACTCGATCATCTACTTCTAGAACTGCCCGCCCAGGAGGCACCATGTCCGAACAGAACAACCGCCCCGACGGTCGTGCCGACGACGAGCTGCGGCCGATGACCTTCCAGCGGGACTTCACCGAGATGGCAGCCGGCTCGTGCCTCGTCTCGTTCGGTCGGACCCGGGTGCTGTGCACCGCCTCGCTGGGCGACGGAGTCCCACCGTGGCTCCGCAACACCGGCCGCGGCTGGGTGACAGCCGAATACTCGATGCTTCCCGGATCGAGCCCCGATCGCATCCGTCGCCGCACATCGGGTCGCGACCAGGAGATCCAGCGCCTCATCGCCCGGTCGCTTCGGGCAGTGGTCGACCTAGAAGCCATGCCGGAGGTGGAGCTGACCGTGGACTGCGACGTGCTCCAGGCCGACGGCGGCACCCGGACCGCCTCGATCTGCGGCGGTTACGTGGCCCTGCACGATGCATTCACACGGATGGTCGCCGTCGGCGACCTGAAGGCCTCGCCGATCACCGACGACCTGGCAGCCATCTCGGTCGGCATCATCGACGGCTCTGCTCGCCTTGACCTCCCGTACGTCGAGGACTCGGTCGCCGAGGTGGACTTCAACGTGGTCATGACCGGATCCGGCGACTTCGTGGAGGTGCAGGGCACCGCCGAGGGGAAGGCCTTCAACCGGGGGCAGCTGGATGCCCTGGTGGACCTGGCCGCAGGTGGGATCTCGACGATCGTGGCCGCCCAGAGGGCGATCCTGGCCGAGCCGCCGGCCGCACGGGGTTGAGACGGCCCCTCCGTCGGTCAGCTACTCGCCCTACTGCAGCGACATGAACGATCTGTTGTCCGCTCCTACGGAGACGCCATGACCGGCCTGCCACGTCTGGTGGTGGCCAGCGCCAATCCTGAAAAGGTGGCCGAGATCGCCTTCGTTCTCGACGGCCTCGTCGACCTGGAACCCAGGCCACTGGAGGTCCCCGACGTGGTGGAGGACGGCGACACCCTCGAAGCCAACGCCCGTCTGAAGGCCGTTGCCATCTGCACAGCCACCGGCCGTGCTGCGGTCGCCGATGACACCGGCCTGGAGGTCGACGCCCTCGGCGGTGCACCGGGGGTCCACTCGGCGCGTTACGCGGGGGAGGAGTGCGACGCCGGGGCCAATATGGCTCGTCTCCTGGCTGAGTTGGACGGGGTACCGACAGGTCGACGAACGGCGCGGTTCCGGACCGTGGCCCTGGTGCGGCGACCTGACGGCACAGAGGTCCAGGCGACCGGCACGGTGGAGGGCCACATCGCCGAGGCTCCAGCAGGTGACGCCGGCTTCGGCTACGACCCGCTGTTCGTTCCGATCGAGGGGGACGGTCGGACCTTTGCCGAGATGGGCGATGAGAAGCACGCCGTCTCGCATCGGGGGCGGGCCTTCAGGGACCTGGCTCGTCGACTGGCGGCCTGCACCTGATCGACCTGTTGCCAGAGGTGGTGCTTCAGGAGTCCTCGGCGAGTGCGCAGGCGCCGTAGCCCCCGAGCAGGTACGAAGCCTGGGAGAGGTACTCGAGATAGTGCTGTCTGAAGATCATCGGCAGGAGGTTGTGGGTCGTGGAGAACTCGCGGCTTCGGTGGAGCAGCCACCCTGCGGGACTGGAAGGACGGGAGTTTCGCAGGCCCCCGCTCAGTTGGGTGAGACGGGCGTCTCCGGGAACCGACGGCCCAGGAACCGGTCGAACTCGGCGTCGGTGACCGGTTCCGAGAAGTAGAAGCCCTGGGCCAGGTCGCATTGGAGGCGCTGCAGTCGTTTCAACTGGGACTCGGTCTCCACGCCCTCGGCCACCACCTGCAGGCCCAGGCTGTGGGCCAGAGCAACGGTGCCGGTAACGATGGCGATGTCATCGCCGACGTCGTCTCCCATCTCCGGGTCGTCGAGGCCCGAAACGAACGACCTGTCGATCTTGAGGAAGTCGATGGGGAAGCGCTTCAGGTAGGCCAGCGACGAGAACCCTGTGCCGAAGTCATCGAGACCCACGCGGACACCGATAGCCGTGAGTTCCCCCAGCACCATCTCAGTGACCGGGTTGGCGGCGATGAGGGCGCTCTCGGTGAACTCGAGGGCCACCTGGTCGGCGTCCACCCCGTTTTCCTTCACAGCAGCCGCCACGACGCGCGGAAAGCTCGGATCAGCCAACTGTCGTGCCGACACGTTCACAGCGATACTGAGCCGCGGACCCCCGCCGACCCGCCTGGCCTCCCATGCCGCAAGGCGTCGTACGGCGATTGTCAGGACCTTGGCTCCCAGGTCCGCTATGAGGCCGCTGTCCTCGGCGATGTCGATGAACTGGGCCGGCTGGAGTAGCTCCCCGCTGCTGCTACGTATACGGGCCAGGGCCTCGGCCCCGGTCACGGCTCCGTCGGAGAGGCGGACCACGGGCTGGAAGTGGACCTCGATGCGGTCCTCGATGATGGCAGCCCGGAGTTCCTGCTCGACGGAATGCCGTCGTACCGCCTGGGCCCGGAGGTGGTCGCCGAACAGCTCGGCCCGGTCCCTGCCCTGCTCCTTGGCCCGGTACATGGCCGTGTCGGCGTCCCTCAACAGGTCGGCCGGGGTCTCCGAGCCGTGGGCCACGGCGATTCCCACGCTGGCGGACACAACCGTGGAGTCCGTGCCCAACTGCATCGGTCTCGCCAGAGCGGTACGCACCCGCTCGGCGGCAGCCAGGGCGTCGGTCGTCCTGACCATGTCGGTGATGACCACCACGAACTCGTCTCCACCCAGCCTGGCCACCATGTCGCCGGGCCGGATGGTCCGCTGCAGCCGCCGTGCCGCCTCGCGCAGCAGGTCGTCGCCGGCGCCGTGGCCGAGGGAGTCGTTCACCACCTTGAACCTGTCGAGGTCCAGGAAGAGCACCCCGACCAACCTGTCATGCCGGATCGACCTGTGGAGGGCGTCCTGGAGTCGATCCAGGAGGAGTGCACGGTTGGGGAGCCCCGTCAGCTCGTCGTGGAAGGCACGTTCCTCGAGCTGGGCTGCGACCTCGACCCGCTCGGTGACGTCGCGGGCGTTCACGACCACGCCGGCGACCGCCGGATTGCCCAGCAGGTTGGTGGCGACGATCTCCATGTGGCGCCAGCCCCCTTCCGCATGGGCGACGCGAGCCTCGAACGCCGGCGACATGCCGGGCCGGGCCACGACCTCGCCGGCCATCTCCTGGAGCTCTTCGAAGTCCTCCGGGTGGACCAGGTCTGCGACGGGTACGCCCTCCATGGCGTGGGCTTCGCGTCCCAGGATCCGGGCCACGGCGGGGCTGGCGTAGAGGATCCGACCGTCATCGCCAATCACGCACACCAGGTCCGAAGCGTGCTCGACGAGGGCGGCGAGGCGCATCTCCGAGGCCTCGACACGCTGTTTGGCGGCGTGGAGGTCGGTCAGGTCGCGGGCCATCATCGAGATGGCGTCCACCT
>JAAZXC010000093.1 GCA_014240365.1 Acidimicrobiales bacterium
GGTCTCGTTCTTCACACGCACCCGCACGGGCGCCCTCGTGAGCCGCCTCAACAACGACGTGATCGGCGCCCAGCGGGCCCTCACCGGGACGCTCGGCACCGTGGTCGCCAACACCATCACGGCGCTGACCACCCTCGTCACCCTCTTCCTGCTGGAGTGGCACATAACCCTGCTGGCCATGGTCCTGCTGCCACTGTTCATCCTCCCGGCCCGCCGGGTGGGCAGGACCGTCGCCGGGATCACCCGCGAGGGCATGAACCTGAACGCCACGATGAACGCCACGATGACCGAACGGTTCAACGTCTCCGGAGCCTGGCTGGTCAAACTCTTCGGGCGCCCGGACGACGAACGGGACGGCTTCGCCGGCAACGCCGGACGGGTCCGCGACATCGGCATCCGAAACGCCCTCTTCAGCCGCACCTTCGTGATCGCCCTCACGCTGCTGGGCGCCATCGGCACCGCCGTCGTCTACTGGGTGGGCGGCTCGCTGGCGATCAACGGCACCATCACCATCGGCACCCTGGCCTCCATGGGAGTCCTGGTCGCCCTGCTCTACGGGCCGCTGGCCCAGCTCACCAACGCACGGGTGGATGTCATGTCCGCATTCGTCTCCTTCGAGCGCGTATTCGAGGTGCTCGACGCCCCCAACCCGGTTGCCGACGCCCCCGACGCCGTGGACCCGCACCCCGTCCAGGGGCACCTGGCGCTGAAGGGGGTGTCGTTCCGGTATCCGGCGGCCAACGAGACTTCGGTCGCCTCCCTGGAGACCGACACGGCGCCGGGCGAGCCCGGTCGCATCGTGCTCCACGACATCGACATCCAGGTGGGCCCCGGCCAGATGCTCGCCGTCGTCGGGCCGTCCGGTTCCGGCAAGAGCACCCTGGCCTCGCTCATCCCGCGGCTCTACGACGTGACGGACGGGTCGATCACCCTGGACGGCCGGGACCTCCGCTCGCTGCGCCAGGACGACCTGCGAGCCCGGATAGGCGTGGTCACACAGGACCCGCACCTGTTCCACGACACGGTGGGCGCCAACCTCCGCTACGCCAGGCCAGATGCCACCGACGCCCAACTCGACGATGCGTGTCGCTCCGCCCGCATCCTCGACGTCGTGCGGGCGCTCCCGGACGGTTTTGACACCATGGTCGGAGAGCGCGGCTACCGGATGTCGGGAGGCGAGAAGCAGAGGCTGGCCATTGCCCGTCTGCTCCTGAAGGACCCGGCCATAGTGATCCTGGACGAGGCCACCAGCCACCTGGACACCGAGAACGAAGCCGCCGTGCTCGATGCCCTGGCCGTCGTGCTCTCAGGACGCACGTCCATCGTGATTGCCCACCGGCTCTCCACGGTCATCGACGCAGACGAGATCGTGGTGCTCGAGGATGGACGGATCGTCGAACGCGGGCGCCACGCGCCGCTCCGCGATGCCGGCGGCCTCTACGCCGACCTCTGGGAGGGCCTCGTGCGAGACGACGCCCGTTCAGTCGACCACGCCGACCTGGCGGACTGAACGGAACCCTGGTCGACCGGAGAGAAGTTCGGCGGCGCCCTGCACACGGATCTCGACCGACAGGTAGCCGAACGTGAGGCGGGAGAGTCCAACCACTCCGGGCCGGGCCGGACCCGGCTGCTGCACCCGCCGGGCGGTACCTTTCGGTCAGCAGAACCGGGCCGATCGTCGGCCCGAGCACCGGCAACGGAGAGTCCCCATGCCCTCAGCAGCATCCCCGATAGTCATCCTCGCCGGAGCACGCACGCCAATGGGCCGCTTTCAGGGTGGGCTGTCCCCGCTGACGGCCACCGATCTGGGTGCCGCGGCGATCAGTGGTGCCCTCGATCGCTCCGGCATGACCGGAAGCGATGTGGACTTCGCCTACCTGGGAAACGTGGTGGCCGCCGGCACCGGACAGGTTCCGGCCCGACGGGCCGCCGCTGACGCCGGCATTCCGCTGACCGTGCCGTCCACTCTCCTGAACCGGGCCTGCCTGTCCGGGATGCACGCCATCCACCTGGCATCCCAGATGATCCGCCTGGGCGAGGCAGACACGGTGGTGGCCGGCGGCATGGAGTCCATGACCAACGCCCCCTACCTGCTCACGAAGGCCCGTGGTGGCTACAGGATCGGTGACGGAACGGTCGTCGACTCGATGATGTCCGATGGCCTGACCTGCACGCTCGAGGGCTGTGCGATGGGCGAAGCCACCGAGCGCTACGCCGCCGAGATGGGCCTGACCCGGGAGCCTCAGGATGCCTTCTCCGCCCAGTCCCACGAACGGGCGGCCAAGGCCCAGAAGGACGGCCTGCTGGCCGACGAGATCGTGCCCGTCAGCATTCCCCAGCGTCGCGGTGAATCCATTCTGATCACCGACGACGAGGGCATCCGGTCCGACGTCGACGCCGCCTCCCTGGCACTGCTGCGGGCCGCCTTCGTCGCCGACGGCAACATCACCGCAGGCAACGCCTCGCAGATCTCCGACGGGGCGGCTGCCTGCATCGTCACCACCCTTGAGCGGGCTGAGGCCGTCGGCGTGGAGCCCCTCGCCGAACTGGTCGCCCACGGCCAGGTGGCCGGACCCGACGCCAGCCTCCTCCACCAGCCCAGCAACGCCATCGCCCTGGCCCTCGAGAAGGCCGGCATGACAGTTTCCGACCTGGACCTGCTGGAGATCAACGAGGCGTTCGCCGCCGTGGCGCTGGCATCCATGGACGCCCTGGGAGTATCGGACGGCATCGTGAACGTGAACGGCGGTGCAATCGCCCTCGGCCACCCGATCGGCATGTCGGGTACCCGGGTGGCTTTGACGCTGGCCTACGAGCTGAAACGCCGGGGTGGGGGAATCGGAGCAGCCGCCCTCTGCGGCGGCGGCGGACAGGGCGAAGCACTCGTCCTGAGGGCATGAGTAGCGAAGGTATGGGCGGAGAAGACATGGATGGAGAATGCGAGAACGGGGGGGGTCTAGGCCCGGCCGGTATCGCCGACAGGCCGGAGGACGCCCCTGTCGCCCGCTGCGCCCTGGGCGCGCTGCGAGGCCGGCACCGTCGGGGCGTCCAGCTCTTCGCCGGTATCCCCTACGCCGCGCCACCCGTCGGAGAGCGCCGGTTCCGCGCACCTGAGCCGCACGAATCGTGGGAGGGGGAGCGTGATGCCAGCCGGTTCGGCCCCGCCGCCCCGCAACTTCCGGGCGAGGGCCTCACCAGCAGCGTCCCGATCCCGTGGGACGAGGACTGCCTCACGCTGAACATCGTGACCCCGGCATGTGACGATGCCCTGCGGCCCGTCTACATCTGGATACACGGCGGTGCCTACAAGCACGGCCAGGGATCAACGCCCTGGTACGACGGCACGTCGTTCGCCACCCGGGGCGACATCGTCGTCGTGACCATCAACTACCGGCTGGGAGCGCTCGGGTTCTGCGACCTGGGCAGCCACCTGGGTGGCGACTTCGCCACCTGCGGGATCAACGGCACGCTGGACCAGGCGGCTGCCCTGGCCTGGGTGCACGAGAACGTGTCGGCCTTCGGCGGCGACCCGGACCGGATCACCATCGGGGGCGAGTCCGCCGGGGCGTTCAGCGTCTGCAACATGCTGGCCATGCCGGCCACCGACGGCCTGTTCCACCGGGCCATTGCCGAGAGCGGAGCGGCCCACCACACCTTCGACCCCGAGGAGGGCGCCACGATTGCCGCCGAGTTCCTCCACCAGTTGGGTGACCCTTCGGCCGGCGAGCTCATGGCCATGGACGTGGCTGTGCTCCTGGAGGCACAGGAGCAGGTGGCGACGGACCGCAGCAACCTGACCGGCCGCAGCCAGGAGCCTTTCTACCCTGTGTGGGGCCACGAGGCGCTTCCCCGGGACCCACGGGAACTGATCGCCGACGGGTCCGGGGGCAACGTCGCCCTGTTGACCGGCACCAACGAGGACGAGATGGCCCTCTGGGGCGTGACGAGCATGTCGGCCAGCGGACTCGACTCAGTGCTCGCCAAGGTCACCGACGATCCGGCCGGCATGGAGGCCACCTACCGGAGGCGCCTGGACGGCGTCGACCCCGGCTGGCTGGCATGTGCGATCGGTACCGACCAGGTCTTCAGGATCCCCGCCGTCCGACTGGCTGACGCCCGTCACGGCACAGGCGCCGACACCTGGATGTACCGGTTCTCGTGGGACTCACGGGCCTTCGACGGCCAGTTCGGTGCCGCCCACGCCCTGGAGATCCCCTTCGCCTTCAACACGATCCAGCGACCGGGCGTGGACGTCTTCCTGGGTCCCGGCGATACGCCCACCGCGCTGGCCGAGACCATCCACGATGCCTGGATCGCCTTCATCCGGGACGGCGACCCGTCCACGGCCGCCCTCGGCGAATGGCCCACCTACGATCCGCTGCGCCGGGCCGTCATGGACCTGGACGATGAGTGCGGGCTGATGGACGACCCGGAGGCCGACGAACGCCGCCTCTGGTCTGACCTGGTCACGTGACCAGGTGACCAGACCGCCGACAGCGAAACGCCCTGTCCGACTTGCTGATGCGGCATCAGCCAGCCGGGCCGGACACTGGATCGCATCTCCGTTCGGGAAGCCGACCGACCAACCGTCAGGGGTGATCCAATGAGAATGCTGGTGATGGGCGGTACACAGTTCAACGGTCTGGCCCTCGTCCACGAGCTGGCCCGCAGCGGGCACGACGTGACCATCGTGAACCGTGGCCAGACCGAGGCGCCGCTACCCGACGGCATCCACCGGCTCTTCGCCGACCGGACCGACCACGGCCAGATGCGCGACGTCCTGGGCGGCCTCGAGTTCGACGTGGTGCTGGACATGAGCGCCTACCACCCCGACGACGTACGGCTCATGGTTGAGCTCTTCGATGGGCGAACCGGGCAGTACGTGTTCGCCAGCTCGACAGTGGTCTACGCGGCCTCGGACCACCTGCCCATTACCGAGGACCACCCCACCGAGCGCGGCGACCCCCAGATCGAGTACGGCGGCAACAAGCTCCTCTGCGAGGACGTACTGGCCGAGGCCCTGGATGACCACGGCTTCCCTTCCACCGTCGTCTACTTCTCGATGGTCTACGGGCCCCGCAACATCATTCCCGACCGGGAGCAGCGCATGTTCGCCCGCCTGGAGGCCGGGCGGCCCGTCCTGATCCCCGGCGACGGCACGACGGTCTTCCAGGTCGGCCACGTGGACGACCAGGCCAGGGCCATGGAGGCCATCAGCCGTGCTCCGGTGACCGTGGGGCGCCGCTACAACATCACCGGAAAGCACTTCCAGAGCGACCTCGGCTACGTGGCGACCACGGCAGCCCACATCGGCGTGGAACCCGACCTCCGGTTCATCCCGGCCGCCACCATGGACTCCCTCTGGGACGGCGACCTGGAGGTGGAGGCGGGGAGCACCTCGAAGGCCAACATCGACATCCGGACCAGCCCGGAGGCACGCCGCCGCCAGACATCGGTTCGGCACCGTTTCCGGTTCGCAACTGTGATGCCGAGGCTGGCCCCCAACATCCACCGCTGGAACCGCAGCGTGGTGTTCGGCATCGAAGCGCTGAAGCGCGACACCGACTGGGAGCCCCGCCACGATCTGGCATCGATGGTGGCCCAGACCCATGCCTGGCACGAAGAGACCGGCGGCCGGGAATATGACTGGGCCTACGAGGACGAGCTCCTGGAGATCCTGGGTTGAACACCCGTCCTGCACCAGGGCGGTGAGGCGCTCAGGTGAACGGAAGGTGGCAGGCCACGAAGTGGTCCTCGCCTAGTTGTCGCATCTGCGGTTCTTCGACGGCGCACCTGTCGAAGGCCGCCGGACATCTGGCCCGGAATCGACAGCCGGACGGCGGGTCGGTGGGAGAAGGAATTTCGTCGCCTAGGACTGCGTCGGCAACTCCGACTGATTGGGCCTGCTCAGGTGCCGAGGCAAGCAGC
>JAAZXC010000094.1 GCA_014240365.1 Acidimicrobiales bacterium
ATCCGCGGTGTCCGCTGGGTGGCACCGCGACGCGACATCGACTGGGTATGGGACCACGCGTCGGCCAGATGGCTGCGGTACCACCGCGGTGTCCCGCTCGTCGGGGCTGACGGTGCCCATCTGGCTGCCGACAACGTCCTGATCCTGTTCGTTGACTACCGCACGTCGGCCGCAGACCTGCTCTCACCGCAGGCCATCTCCACAGGTTCCGGAGACGGTTGGCTGCTGAGGGACGGGGCGGTCACAGGAGTGACCTGGAGCCGACCGTTCGTGGCCGACGGATGGTCGCTGGCCGACGACGACACTGGCGAGGCTGTGTTCCTGCGTCCCGGGCGCACCTGGGTGGCCCTCGCCCGCATGGGCGAAGGGAAGGTCCTCGACCCGGCCGAGGTGGCCGAGCTGATCGGCTGACGAGGCCCGGCCGGAACCTGCGGATGCGGTTGGGTGGTCTGCCGGGCGGACTGCCCGCCTCTCGCTGATCGGGGTCCACAGCCCGGCCGTCCCGGCTGGATGGTCGGCCCGATTCCCGTCCTAGACTGCGCGCCATGAGCGACGTGACCAGAGCAACCGGTACCCAGTTGGTGAAGCGGGGCCTCGCAGAGATGCTCAAGGGCGGCGTCATCATGGACGTCGTGGATCCTGCCCAGGCCAAGATCGCCGAGGACGCCGGCGCCACCGCGGTCATGGCCCTCGAGCGCGTCCCGTCCGATATCCGGCGCGACGGCGGCGTTGCCCGCATGTCGGACCCCGAGATGATCCTGGGCATCCAGGAGGTCGTCACCATTCCCGTGATGGCCAAGGCCCGCATCGGCCATTTTGCCGAGGCCCAGATCCTGCAGGCCCTGGATGTCGACTACGTCGACGAGAGCGAGGTCCTCACGCCGGCCGACGAGGCGCACCACATCGACAAGTGGGCCTTCGACGTTCCGTTCGTGTGCGGCGCCACCAACCTGGGTGAAGCGCTCCGGCGTATCTCCGAGGGCGCCTGCCTGATTCGTTCCAAGGGCGAGGCCGGGACCGGCAACATCGTCGAGGCCGTCCGGCACCTCCGGTCGATCCTCGGGGACATCCGCAGGATCACCCTTGCCGACCAGGCCGAGCTATTCGAGTGGGCGAAGCGCCTCCAGGCGCCGCTGCCCCTGGTCCAGGAGATCGCCGAGACCGGTGAGCTGCCGGTTCCGATGTTCTGCGCTGGAGGAATCGCCACGCCCGCCGACGCCTCGCTGGTGATGCAGCTCGGCGCCCAGGCGGTGTTCGTGGGATCCGGCATCTTCAAGAGCGACGATCCGGCACCGCGTGCCCGTGCGATCGTGGAGACCGTTACCAACTTCCGTGATGCTGCCATGGTGGCGAAGGTCAGCCGGGGCCTGGGAGACGCCATGCCCGGCCTTGAGATGGGTTCGCTGGAGACCCGGCTCGCCGACCGGGGCTGGTAGGTACCCCTTCTCATGAAGGTCGGCGTGCTCGCCCTCCAGGGCGCGTTCACCCGACATTGCGACGTCCTGACCGCTCTGGGTGCGGTGCCGCTGGAGGTACGCACCCCGGTGGACCTTGAGGCTGTGGACGCCATGGTCATACCCGGTGGGGAGTCCACCACCATGTCCATGCTGCTGGACTCGTCAGGACTCCGGACGCCGCTGGCCGGGCGCATGGCTGATGGCCTGCCGGTGCTGGGTACATGTGCCGGGATGATCCTCCTGGCCGTCCGGGTGACCGACGGCCGTCCCGACCAGCGTTCCTTCGCAGCGATCGACATCGACGTGCGACGCAACGGCTACGGCCGTCAGGTCGACTCCTTCGAGGACGAGTTCCCGGTGGCCGGGCTGGACGGTCCGTTTCACGGTGTCTTCATCCGGGCGCCGGTGGTGGAACGGGTCGGACCGACAGTGGAGGTCCTCGCACGGGTCGACACGATCCCGGTGCTGTGCCGTGAGGGCTCAGTGCTGGTCTCTTCATTCCATCCCGAGATGTCCGGCGACGGACGCATCCATGAACGGTTCCTCGACCTGGCGTTCAGCGTCTGAGCGCCGAGGGGCCCGAAGCAGACCAACCAGACCAACAGCCGAGAAGAGGACCGCATGTCCGGCCATTCCAAGTGGGCGACAATCAAGCACAAGAAGGGTGCCGCCGATGCCAAGCGCGGCAAGCTCTTCGCCAAGTTGATCAAGCAGGTGGAGGTGGCGGCCCGACAGGGTGGCGGCGACCCGGACGTCAACGCGACCTTGCGGACCATGTTCCAGAAGGCCCGGGACTCCTCGGTGCCGCTGGACACCATTGAACGGGCGGTGAAGCGGGGCATCGGCGAGCTGGAGGGCGTCGACTACGAGTCGATCACCTACGAGGGCTATGCACCACACGGGGTGGCCCTCTACATGGAGACGCTGACGGACAACCGCAACCGCACCGGCTCCGAGGTCAGGTCGTTGCTGTCGAAGAACGGCGGCTCGCTGGCCGAGCCGGGCGCCGTGGCGTGGCAGTTCGAGCGCAAGGGCGTGGTCCTGCTCGAGGGCACGGTCGACGAGGACGAGATCATGGTGGTGGCGTTGGACGCAGGCGCCGAGGACCTCCTGGACGAGGACGGGACATGGCGCCTCACCTGTGAGGCAACAGACCTTCCCGATGTGCGTGAGGCACTGGAGGCCGCCGAGATCCCGTTCATGAATGCCGAGGTGACGATGCTGGCCACCACCACGGTCGCCATTGACAACGTCGAGCATGCGAAGGCCGTCCTTCGGCTGCTGGACATCCTCGATGACAATGACGACATACAGGACGTCCACGCCAACTTCGACATTCCGGCCGATGTCATGGAGGCACTCGAGGACTGACGCGCCCCCAGCTCGGGGATCGACAGGTTCTCCTACATTCTGTGGAGCGGAGCTGCCTGCCAGGCCTGTCAACGCTTGCTAACCCCTGGCGTGCCCCGGCGCTCGGTCCGATCGCCGGGGTGACCGACCTCCGGGGCGGTCACCGCTAGAGTCGTACACATGTTCGTTCTGGGTATCGACCCCGGCCTCACGCGGTGTGGTTACGGCGTGGTCTCGCGTACCGGCCGGCGGCTGCGCGCCGAGGCCGCAGGAGTGGTCCGCACATCGCCGGAGACCGATCTGGCCTATCGCCTGGCTGAACTCCAGGAAGAGGTCGGGGCTCTGATCCGGGAGTACCGACCGGACCACGTGGCCATCGAGCGGGTGCTGTTCCAGGTGAACGTCCGCACCGCCATGCAGACCGGGCAGGCCTCCGGCGTGGTCATGGCCGAAGCCGCCGCTGCGGGATGCGTGGTGGCCCTCTACTCGCCGAACGAGGTCAAGTCGGCGGTGGCCGGATGGGGTGGTGCCGACAAGGACCAGGTGGAGCAGATGGTCCGAAGCCAGCTCGGGATCACCACGCCGCTGCGTCCCGTGGACGCCGCCGATGCCGTGGCCGTGGCGCTCTGCCACCTTGCGATGCTTCCCCCTGAGAGCGGGCCCGGCCGATCTGTCCGAGAGGCGGTGGTCCGGTGATCGGGTCGCTCAGGGGTCGTCTCCTGGAGCGCTTCGACCTGGGCGAGGTACTGGTCGAGGTGGCTGGCGTCGGCTACCGGGTGGTGGTCACACCCACGACGGCGGTCCGGCTTGGTGAGGTCGGGACCGAGGTGTTCCTGCACGTCCACCACCACATCCGCGAGGCCGACCAGACCCTCTACGGCTTCCTGGAACGAGCCGAGAGATCCTGTTTTGAGGCGCTCCTGTCGGCACACGGGGTGGGGCCGTCGCTGGCCCTGTCGGTACTCGGGGTCCACGGTCCAGCCGAGTTGGCGCGGGTCCTGGCCGACAATGACCTGGCGGCCCTCTGCCTGGTTCCCGGCGTAGGCAAGAAGACCGCCGCCCGGCTGCTGGTCGAGCTGAAGAACTCCCTCGACCTGCCGATCGATGGCATTGCCTCCATCGTCGACGGGACCACAGTTGGTCGCACTCCCCTGGTCGAGGTTCAGGAGGCCCTCGGCGGCCTCGGTTACAGCCCTGACGAGGTACGGGCCGTGCTCGTGGACCTTGGCGGGGATGACCCGGCAGCCCTGCTCCGCGAGGCGCTGCAGCGCCTCGCCCGGGCGTAGGAGGCCGACCATGCGAGACGAACTCCTCTCAGCGGATCGGAATCCTGAGGTCGAGGCCGAGGACGTGGAGATCGAGGCCGGCCTGCGGCCTCGGAGCCTCGACGACTTCGTCGGTCAGGCCGAACTGAAAGGCCACCTCAGGGTGATGTTGGAGGCGGCCCGTCGGCGTGGACAGGCGGCCGACCACTTTCTCTTCGCCGGTCCACCGGGGCTGGGCAAGACGACGCTGGCCCACATCGTGGCCGCCGAGATGGCCGCCGAGATGCACGTCACCTCAGGCCCGGCTCTGGAGCGTGCCGGGGACCTGGCGGCCATCCTGACCAAGCTGGAACCCGGCGACGTCCTGTTCATCGACGAGATCCACAGGCTGGCCCGGGTCGTCGAAGAGGTCCTCTACCCGGCCATGGAGGACTTCGCCCTGGACATCGTCCTGGGCAAGGGACCGGCCGCACGCTCCATCCGCCTCGAGCTTCCACCGTTCACTCTCGTAGGTGCGACGACGCGTACCGGCCTCATCACCGGGCCACTTCGCGACCGGTTCGGGCTCACGGCACGACTCGAGTACTACGAGCCGGCCGACCTGCAGTCCATTGTCACGCGCGCCGCCGGGATCCTCGGCGTGGACCTGGACGATGAGGGCGCAGCGGAGATCGCCCGCCGCTCCCGGGGTACGCCGCGTATCGGCAACCGGTTGCTCCGACAGGTCAGGGACTTCGCCCAGGTGGAACGCAGCGGCGTGGTGGACGGTCCGGTGGCGCGCGATGGCCTCGTCTTCTTCGGCGTGGACGATCTGGGCCTCGACAAGCCCTCCCGGGAGATCCTCTCGGTCCTCTGCAGGCACTTCGACGGCGGGCCGGTGGGCCTCAAGACCCTGTCGATCAGCGTCAGCGAGGCTGAGGACACTGTCGAGGACGTGTACGAGCCGTACCTCATCCAGCAGGGCCTCCTCCACCGCACCCCGAAGGGCCGGATGGCCACGGCTGCGGCCTATGACCATCTGGGGATCACCAGGCCCGTCACACCGCAGCGCCGCGCCGGGTCACTGTTCGAGGACTGACCGGGCGGGACCCCGGCCGTAGGCTGACCGGCCCATGGGACCGGAAGACTTCGCATACCAGCTTCCGGACGCTTCGATCGCCCAGGTGCCCCTGGAGGACCGCCCGTCAGCCCGATTGCTGGACGCTGTCGGCGATCATGTGGAGCACCGGACCGTCCGCGACCTGCCATCGCTGCTGGGGCCCGGCGACGTGCTGGTGGTCAACGACACCCGTGTGCTGCCCGCCCGGTTGCGCGCCCGCCGGGACACCGGTGGAGCGTCCGAGGTGCTGCTGCTCCGGGTCCACGATGACGACGCCATGTGGGAAGCCCTGGTCCGGCCCAGCCGCAAGCTGCCGGAGGGAACGGTTCTCGCCGTGGACGACGAGCTCTCGGTTGAGGTGGGCCGGGACCTGGGCGAGGGGAGACGCCACGTCCGCCTGCTCTGCAACGGTCCGGTACTCGACGCCATCAACCGCTGTGGCGAGATGCCCCTGCCCCCGTACCTCACGACGGTCCTCGCCGACCCCGACCGGTACCAGACGGTCTACAGCCGCCGGTCGGCGTCGGCGGCGGCCCCGACCGCCGGGCTGCATCTCACCGCCGACGTGCTGGATGCCTGCCGGGCTGCCGGAGCGCGGATCGAATCCCTCGAGCATCTGGTCACGGGTCTCGCCCACGCTCAGGC
>JAAZXC010000095.1 GCA_014240365.1 Acidimicrobiales bacterium
CGCCTACTGGCCGACATTGCAGATGATGACAGCCGCATGTCGGTGGTCGACCTCACCCCGGGCTTCACCGACCCTGACGGCCGCTATGTCCAGCACCTGGATCGCCACGGCGCTGTCTGGCCGATCCGCAAGGTCGACGGCGTCCACATCTGCCGTGAGGGTGCGGAGGTGGCGGCCTCGCTCGCGGCGGCCATGATCCTGGCCGACGCAGGCCTGGACCTCGTAGCAGGCTGGGAGAAGAACCTGTGGCGATCCGGCGCCCTCTACGAGGTGGATCCCTGCGAGGATCCCGCGCCGGTCGGCTGATCCACCGGACACGGCATACTCCGTGGCCCGGTCGGGCTACCGTCATGGGATGGCTGCTTCCATGGTGCACAGGCACCGGGACGTACAGGGCGGAACCGCCAGGGCAGCGGTGTTCGGCGTCAGCGACGGTCTGGTCTCCAACGTGGCGCTGATCCTGGGCATCGCCGGGGCTGGCACAGACCCGTCCTTCGTCCGCCTCGCCGGCATCTCCGGCCTGCTCGCCGGTGCCATCTCGATGGCAGCAGGAGAGTTCGTGTCGTTGAAGGCCCAGGCCGAGCTGGTGGAGCGCGAGCTGGAGATCGAACGGATCTCGATTGCAGAGAACCCGGAGGCCGAAGAGGCCGAGCTCGCCGCCATCTACGTCGAACGTGGGCTCGACCCGGACCAGGCCGGGAGGGTGGCCGCAGAGCTCATGTCAGATCCGGATGTCGCCCTGGAGGTCCACGCCCGGGAGGAGTTGGGCGTGGATCCCAACCAGTTGGGCAACCCGACTGCGGCGGCGGCGGCAAGCTTCGTGGCGTTCGCCGTCGGAGCGTTCGTGCCATTGGTCCCGTGGCTGATCGGTTCGGGGACCAGCGCCATCTGGGCCTCGGCCATCTCCGGGGTCGGGGCCGCCGCCCTGGTGGGGGGTGTGCTGGCCATGCTGACCGAACGCTCCGTCGTGCGCACGGTGGTACGCCAGTTGCTGGTGGCCAGTGGTGCCTGCGCTGCCACCTACGTGATCGGTGGGCTCGTGGGGGCTTCCGTGGTCTGAACCCGGTCGGACACCGGGTCAGGCCTCCGGACTCCGTCCGTTCAGGATTCCAGGACTTCCCGCAGTAGCTCCGCCCACCGCTGGTGGCCGGCACCGTTGGGGTGCAGTCCGTCGTCGGTCAGGGAGGGTTCCAACCTGTTGTCAGGGCCGGAGAACTGAACGGTCAGGTCCAGAAACTCGATGTCGCGCTCACCGCACACCCGGGCCAGGGCGGTGTTGAGTGGTGCCACGAGCGTGTTGTAGCGGTCGCTCCTGGGAAGGACCGCATGGAGCACGACCCGGGCCCCGGGTGCCGTGGCCGAGATCCGGTCCAGGATCATGCAGGTGTTGCGCACCGTCTGGGCGTGGGTCACTCCGAACTCCAGATCATTTGTCCCGATCAGGATGACCGCCACGTCCGGGGGGCCCGAGAGCGACTCGTCGAGGCGTTCCAGGAGGTCCGCCGTGGTGTCTCCCGAGATGCCGCGGTTGCGGACCTGTCGATCGGGAAGGGCCGCCCTCCAGTCGCCATCGGCGGTGATGCTGTCCCCGAGCATGACCGTGTCACCGGCTTCTACAGGAAAGGCCCGCTGGATCGACCTGGTCCGTTCGCGTCCGGGCGCTGCGATGGCCCGGGTGATCCGACGGGTGCCCAGCAGGGTGTCAAACGCCGCCCAACCGCTCGTCACGACAACGGCTCCGAGCAGCCACCGGGTACGTCGCCCGCTGCGTGTTCGAAGCCTCATCCGGCCTCCCTGGTCGGATGCTGCGAACCCCCGGTGTGGCAGGTCACGCCGACTCCGCCGGTTCGACGTAGATGGGCCCGGCAGATGGCACCGCCCGCTTGACGTGTTCCTCCACGACGTCCACCACCGCCGCCACCCCGGCAGCATCCAGGCTGAGGTCGAACGCCACCCTCGCCCCCACGAGGATCTCGTCGGGGCCCAGGTGCTGGGTCCGCAGGTGTACGAGGGAGGCCACCCCCGGGGTGCTGGTGATCGCCTCGACTATGGCTGAACGGTCGGTCTCATCTGCCGACTCGCCGACCAGGAGGCTCTTCATCTCGCGGGCCAGAACCGTGGCGATAGCTCCAAGGAGGAGGCCGATGAGGATCGTGCCCACTCCGTCCCAGCGGGGATCGTTGGTGACCGATGAAAGTCCGATGGCGCTCAGGGCGATGACCAGGCCGAGCAGGGCACCGGCATCCTCGAGGAGGATCACGGCCAGTTCCGGGTTCCGGGTCCGGAGGACGAACTGTCGCCAGGTGAGGTTGCCGCGCTCGGGACGGGCGACCACCACCGCGGTCCGGAACGACCAGGTCTCGAGAAGGATGGCGAAGACGAGGATCGCCACTCCCCAGCCGATGTCCTCAAGGTGGTGGGGCTGGCGGACCTTCCTGATGCCCTCGAACACGGCGAACGCGGCACCGACCGAGAACAGCACGAGGGCGACCACGAACGACCAGAAGTAGCGCTCCCTGCCGAAGCCGAACGGGTGCGTTGCGGTCGGGGCACGCCGGGAGCGACTCACCGGAGGAACCGGCTGACGCTGTCCACTACGCAGGCCGGGCGGTCCGAGCCTTCAACCTCAACGATTATGCGGATCACCGCCTGGTAGCCACCGGCCACCGATAGCATCGGCCCGTGACCAAGCGGAAGCGTCGACAGGCACCTCTCGCCCCCCGTTCGGAGCCACCCATCCGCGCCGGGCTGCTCAGTCCCACCCGGAGTGTTCCGGCGACCATTGGTCGGCCCCCCTACGCCGTGTCAGGCGATCCGGGACCGTCGTCGTCGTCTTCGGTCAGGACCGAAGACGAGATCCAGCGGATGCGTCTGGCCGGCCGGGCGGCCGCTGAGATCCTGCTCGAGGTGGGACCCCATGTGGCACCCGGCGTCACCACCGACCACCTGGATGCGATCGTCCACGAGGCGACCATTGCGCGCGGCGGCTATCCCAGCCCGTTGAACTACCGCGGCTATCCGAAGTCGGTCTGCACATCGGTGAACGAGGTGATCTGCCACGGGATACCCGACAGCAGGGCGCTCGCCGACGGCGACATCGTGAACATCGACGTCACCATCTTCCTCGATGGGGTCCACGGGGACACGTCCGTGACGTTCCCGGTGGGGGAGGTGTCGGACCACGACCGCCACCTGATCGTCGAGACCCGCGTCGCCATGGATGAGGGGATCGCAGCGGCCGGCCCCGGCCGACCCATCCACGCCATTGGCCGGGCCATCGAGAGGCACGCGAAGCGCCACGGTCTCGGTGTCGTCCGGGAGTTCATAGGCCACGGCATCGGTACGGAGTTCCACAGCGGCCTGCAGATTCCGCACTACCACGATCCCCGTGCCCAGACGGTCCTGGTGCCCGGAATGACCTTCACCGTGGAACCCATGCTGACCCTCGGGGATCCCTCATGCGCCATGTGGGACGACGACTGGACGGCGGTGACCCTGGATGGTCGTCGTACGGCGCAGTACGAGCACACCCTGCTGGTGACCGGGGACGGGACAGAACTGCTGACGGTCACCGCCGATGGCACGGCACCGGCTGACGTGTTCGCCCTGGCGGCGTCTGCCTGAAGCCGGCCTCGCTATCCGGGGGCTGTTTCCAGTCCCGCCGAGCGGGGGCCACTATCTCCAGGTGGCGGTCCCCTTGCGGGCCAGAGCCACCCACGTGTTGCCGGGCGAGAGTCGGATCTCCTCGCCGTCGACCGAGAAGGTGGCCGGGAGATCGGCGGCGGGCCTGTTCCATTCGCCCACGATCACCTGACCATCGGTGAAGACCCATGCCTCCCCGGATCCGGTGGTGTGGGCTTCCGGGGAGCGGCGGTCGGCCTTGCTCCAGCCGTAGGACACGAACTGCACGACCACGTTGGCGGGAGCCACCCGGGAGCCCTTGTCGTCGACGTGCGGCTTGCTTCCGTGGGTGCGCGCCCAGCCGGTGCCGTTCCAGTCGTAGCCGACCTCGGTCAGGCCGAAATCGATGCTGACACCGGTCGCTGGGCTGGCGGCGGGATGCATGGCCTGTCCCGGATAGCGGTAGACGAACGGTGCAGGCGGAACAGCGGTGCGCCCCGGGTGGTGTGCCCAGAGGCCGTCGGTGGAGGTGTAGAGGTTGTGCGGTGGCCGACGGCTCTTGTTCCTCCAGTACTCGTCGGCAACGGCGTCCTGTCCGACGTCGACCATGGTGGAGGCCGCCAACTCATTCTTCGTGCCTCTGTTGGCACCTGAGTAGGCGAGCAGCGGATGGTCGAAGCCGGTGAGCAGGGGCGGGTCGGAGGTCCTGGCCGAACGGACGGGGCCAACCACGGCGGCCGACGTGGACTGGAACACGGCAACGAGGCGAGTCACGCCGCCCTCCACGATCTCTTCGTATACGACGTCGGCGGCGTTCAGACCCGACTGGGGGTGGGCCCGGGTGACGTTGTCGATCTTGACGGCGAGAGCAGGACGGCCGATGTCGGTTCCCTGCATTCCCGTCCACGTAAGGGTGACCGCGAGTTGCTCGAGGCGCAGTATCTCTGCCTCGTACCCGGTAATGGCGGTCCGGGCGTCACCAATGGCGGTCCGGGCGTCACCAATGGCGGTCCGGGCCTCGCCGATGGCTACCCGGATGGGTGGCTTCGAATCCCTGGTCCCGGACAGGGTGTCAATGGCCTCCTGCCGCCTCCCCTCGGCCTCGACGACGAGGGCCCTGAGACCCCTGACGGCATCGGCTGAGAGCCTCAGCCCGGCATCTATGAGATCCAGTCGGCGTCGCGACTCGTCGATCACCGAGTCATACAACATCCGATCGCGGACACCGTCGAGGGAGTCGGCTGCCAGTTGGGCGGACTGGGTGAGCACGGCGTTCATGCGCTCGTCGTTCCTCAGGTAGGCGTCGATGGCCATGGTCTGGTGGAGCATCGCCGGTTCGCTGCGTGACGCCAGGACCCGGATGAACTGGTCGGCGAGCAGTTCCAGGCGCACGGGAAGAACCCTCAGCTCGATGTCCTCGGTGCTGATGGCCGAATCGTTGTCGATGATCTGGTGGTCCAGCGCCACCAGGTCATCTTCGAAGCCGGAGATTCGATCCTGCTCGCCGGAGATTCGATCCTGCTGGTCGGAGATGAGGTCCAGCTTCTCCCCGATGTCCGTCCGTACCTGGGCTATCTCAGCGTCGTAGGGGCCGGCAATGACGGGGGCGGCGGCCGCTACGAGCAGCAGCAAGGCGAGGGGGAGAGCCATCCGGATGCTGGGTCGACACGAGAGGCTCACGGCGCCGAGCGTAGAGGTCGCCATGGTGACGGTCGGGGCACCCCCGGGCGGCAGGTCAACGGGCCTGGCAGGTCGGGCACCAGGTTGTGGTGCGTTGGTCCATGGATCGGGAGGTGAGTAGGTCGCCGCAGGAGCGACAGGGTTGACCAGAGCGCCCGTAGCAGTCGAGACGATGCTGGTTGCGGCCCGATCCGCCGTCCGGCGTGCGGTAGTCGCGCAGGGTGGTGCCGCCGTGGTCCAGCGCCTCGCCCAGGACATCGCGCAGGTGTCCCAGGAGCCGTTCCGAGCGTTGTGGTCCGAGACGCCTGGCTCCCGGGTGGATTCCCGACCGCCAGAGCGCCTCGTCGGCGTAGATGTTGCCGATGCCTGCGATGGGTCGCTGCGACAGGAGCTTGGTCTTGATCCGGCGACTGCTGGTGGCGAGTGCCCGATGGAAGGTGATGCCGGTCAGCGCCGGGTCGAACGGTTCCG
>JAAZXC010000096.1 GCA_014240365.1 Acidimicrobiales bacterium
ACCCCCACGACGTGCTGGCACTGAACGGCGCCTCGGCGGCCCTGATGCTGTCCGGCATCCCGTTCTCAGGTCCCGTCGGTGCAGTGCGCATCGCCTGGTCCGCAGCCGGCGAGTTGATTCCGCACCCGACCTACGAAGAGGGCAGCGAGTCCGCCTTCGAGATGGTCGTGGCCGGTCGCCTGCTCGACGACGGCGACGTCGCCGTGATGATGGTCGAGGCCGGCGGCACAGCAGCCACCTGCGATATCTACGACGCCGGTGCTCCGATGGTCGACGAGGCCGTCCTGGCCAGTGGCCTGGAGTTCTCCAAGCAGTTCATCAGCCAGGTCATCGAGCTCCAGAATGAGCTTGTGGCGGCTGTGGGTGCTCCCGAGATCATGGCCTACGAGGTCACGAGCGACTACACCCCCGAGGTGCTCGCAGCCGTCGAGGCTGCTGGTACAGAGCGCATCGCAGCGACCCAGACCATTGCCGACAAGGCCGAGCGCGGCACCGCCGAGGCGGCCCTCAAGGCTGAGCTGATCGCCGAGATGCTTCCGCAGTTCGCCGACGTGGACAAGATCGATCGTCTGGTCGGTGGCGCGATCCGGGCGGTCACCAAGGTCGCGGTGCGGTCCCGCATCGTCGCCGAGGGCCTCCGCATCGACGGGCGTGGCGCGGGTGACCTCCGGCCGGTCTCGTCGGAGGTGCAGGTCATCCCCACGGCGCATGGTTCCGGCCTGTTCCAGCGTGGCGATACCCAGGTGCTGAACTTCACCACCCTGGGTACCGGTCGCATGGACCAGATGATCGACGGCATCGACCCGGTCAGCCGCAAGCGGTTCATGCACCACTACAACTTCCCGCCCTTCTCGACCGGTGAGACCGGCTTCATGAGGGGCCCGAAGCGTCGTGAGATCGGCCACGGTGCGCTCGCTGAGCGGGCCCTGGTTCCGGTCATCCCGAGCTTCGAGGACTTCCCCTACACGCTGCGACTGGTGTCAGAGGTCCTGGCGTCCAACGGCTCTAGCTCAATGGGCTCGGTCTGTTCGTCCAGCCTCTCGATGATGGATGCCGGCGTGCCGATCAAGGCCGCGGTGGCCGGTATCGCCATGGGCCTCATCTACCAGGACGGCGAATACGTCACCCTCACCGACATCCTCGGTGCGGAGGACGCCTTCGGCGACATGGACTTCAAGGTGGCCGGCACGGCTGAGTACGTGACGGCGCTCCAGTTGGATACCAAGATCGACGGCATTCCCGCCGAGGTCCTGGCCAACGCCCTGAACCAGGCGAAGGAAGCCCGTCTGACGATCCTGGCGGTAATGGCCGAGGCGATCCCCGGCCCACGTGACGACGTCGGGGAGAACGCGCCGAAGATCGATGCGTTCGAGATCCCGGTGGAGAAGATCGGTGAGGTCATTGGCCCGAAGGGCAAGATGATCAACACCATCCAGGCCGAGACCGGCGCCGACATCAGTGTCGACGACGACGGCATGGTCGGCATCGTGTCGATCGCATCGCCGGACCGGGCCAAGGTGGCCGAGGCGAAGCGGCAGATCATGCTGATCGTGGACCCGCCCACCGCTGAGGTTGGAGCGGTGTACGACGGCCGGGTGGTGAACATCACCAAGTTCGGCGCCTTCATCAGCATCCTTCCGGGGCGTGATGGCCTTGTGCACATCTCGAAGCTGGGTGGCGGCAAGCGGATCGACCGGGTCGAGGATGTCCTCGAGCTGGGCCAGGAAATCCAGGTGATCGTCGAGGACGTGGATCCGAACGGCAAGATCTCCCTGAAGCCTGCCGGTGACGCTCCGTCCAAGCCGGCTCCGGCTGCTCGGACCGCTCCCGTGGTCGATTCCGCTGACGACGCCCCTGAGGCTGACTCCGATGTGCCCGACTCGGACGGGTCTGACTCGGATGGGTCTGACGACGGCGTATCTGACGATGCCGACTACGACGACGATGACGACTACGAGGATGATGCCCCCGCGGCTGATTCCGACAACCCGATCCAGGCCAACTTCGAGGATGCCTTCAAGGCTGAGCTCGAGACGGTGCACGGAGATCTGGGTAACGCAGCCTCGGGCAACCGCGGTGGTGGTGGCGGTGGCGGCGATCGCCGTCGTCGGAGTCGCTGAGCGTCCCGTTGGAAGTGGGTCGCCCCAGCGGCGACCGTACGGCCACCGGAACGGTGGTTGAACTGAACCTGCCCGAGAACGGTCCACGGACCGGTCCGAGTGTGGTGTCCGAGCTGATGCCGGACGCCCACTCGGTCTCGGTAGGGGTGTGGGTCGCAGTCGGTGGGCGTGACGAGGATCCGTCCATGAGCGGTGCCTCGCACTTCCTGGAGCACCTGCTCTTCAAGGGAACCGAGCGTCGGACGGCGCGCGCAATCGCCGAGCTGGTGGATTCCACCGGTGGCGAGATGAACGCGTTCACCTCCAAGGAGTACACGGCGTACTACGCCCGTGTGCCGGCGGGAGGCCAGGAGATGGCCACAGCCCTGCTGGCCGATGTCCTGAGGGAGCCGGCCCTGCGGGCGGCTGACGTCGAGACCGAGCGTCAGGTGATTCTCGAGGAGATCCACCTGCAGGCCGACGACCCTGATGACGTGGTGTTCGGCCTGCTCTACGAGGCCCTCTTCCCGGGGCATCCGTTGGGGCGCGAGGTGCTGGGTACCGAGTCGTCGGTGGCTGCCATCGACCGCGATGGGATCAGCGGGTTCCACGATCACTGGTACCGGGCGCCCAACCTCGTGGTGGCCGCGGCAGGTGCCGTGGACCATGATGCCCTGGTGGCCCAGGTGGCCGAGGCCTTTTCCGGTCGCACCGGGGGTTCTGCCCCTGTCCGTGCGGCCCCGGTCGCCGAGCCGGTCGAGGCAGTGCGCCTGAAGCGCCCGACCGAGGCGACACACGTTGCCTGGGGATGGAGGGGACTGCGGCGCGATGACCCGCGTCGTCACGCCCTGGCACTCGGTATCCACGTGCTGGGTGGTGGGCTGTCGAGCCGCCTCTTCCAGACCGTGAGGGAAGAGCGCGGCCTTGCATACAGCGTCTTTTCATCCATGGCCGGTTACACGGACGCCGGTGTGGTGTCGGTCTACGCGGGCACTGCACCCGAACGCGCCGACGAGCTCCAAAAGGTCGTCGCCGGCGAGGTGGCCGAGGCGGCAGCAAACGGAATCACCGCAGCGGAGATGGCCATAGCGCGCGACGGTTTCGAAGGTTCGATCCTGCTGGGTCTCGAGGACTCAGGTAGCCGCATGTCCAGGCTGGGAACCAGCCAGAGTCTTATGGGGCGGGTGGTTCCTCTGGATGAGTACGTGGAGACCCTTAGGGCGGTGACCCTCGAGGACGTGAACGCAGTCCTGGCCGAAGTGCTGGCGCCGGAACCGGCCGTGGCGATCGTCGGCTCGGGAACCTGAACCGTCTCGCCCACAGCGTCTACACCGTGGGTCTGGCAGGTCACGCCGGCCAGCACGCCAGGCAGGTGGTTACTACCGGCTCCCCGTCTGGCCGTGATCGGGCCCTAATCGGGCCGGCTGGCCGGGATGACGACCGCTAGCCTCGGGACATGTCAGGAGATTTGATCAGCGTCGGGGTGTTGGGGGCCGCCGGCCGTATGGGTCGGTCCGTGGCCGATGCCGTCACGGCAGCCGAGGGCATGGTGCTGGTGGCAGCCGCTGACCCATCGGCGTCGGGAAGCCGGGTCTGCAATGTGGATGTAGTCGCCGACGTACATGACCTCGTGGAGATCGGCGTGGACGTGGTGGTGGACTTCACCGTGGCTGAGGCCAGCCGGGTGAACCTGGGGATCCTGGCCGCTGCCGGCGTACACGCCGTGGTCGGAACCAGCGGTCTGGACGAGACGGACATAGCGGACCTCCGGGCGGCATTCACCTCCAGCAACTGCCTGATCGCCCCCAACTTCGCCATTGGTGCCGTGCTGATGATGCGTTTCGCCGAGTTGGCGGCGCCGTGGTTCGAAACGGCCGAGATCATCGAGGTGCACCACGACGGCAAGGTTGACGCCCCGTCGGGCACGGCCATTGCCACGGCCGGGCGGATGGCGGCCGCTTCGGCGCACTGGGCGCCGGATCCGACCACCAGCGTGGTGATCGAGGGCGCCAGGGGCGCTGCGGGCCCGGCCGACATCCGGATCCATTCGCTGCGCATGCGCGGTGCGGTAGCCGACCAGGAGGTCGTGCTGGGGTCCACCGGACAGACGCTGACCATCCGGCATGACACCACCGACAGGGATTCGTTCATGCCCGGCGTGGTGCTGGCGGTGCGTCGGATCGCCGGGGTGCCCGGGTTGACCCTGGGCCTCGATGCCCTGCTCGGTATCTGACCTCACGGGATCCACACCTTGACCTCGGGCGCCCGACCATGAGCCCGGGGGCACGTCGGCTGCTGCGCCCGGCCTGGTTGCTCTCCCACCTGCTCGTGATCGGCCTCGTGGTCGTCACGGCGAACCTGGGCTTCTGGCAACTCCATCGCCTGGACGCACGGCGGACCTACAACGCTGTGGTGACAGCCCGGGCCGACCATCCCGTGGTCTCCCTGGCCGAGGCGTTCGGAGTCCTGAAGCGTGGTGGCACGCCGGAAGACCTCAGACATGTGCGCGTGGTGGTGTCCGGCACCTGGGCCGACGGACAGGTCTACCTGGCGAACCGGTCCATGGACGGTGTGCCCGGCGTGCACGTGGTCTCACTGCTGTGGATCAACGGAGTCCAGTCCGGGGCAGGGGCCGGGGTGGTCGTGGATCGGGGTTTCGTTCACAGAGGTCTGTTTCTCGAGGGTGATTCGGCTGCCTGGGCACCGGCGACGGCTGACGTGGAGATCGTCGGAAGCCTGGATGTCTCACGGACCGGCGAGCGGGGCAGTGGGTTGGAGGTGGACCGGATCGACCTGGAGGCGCTGTCCGAACGCTGGGGGACGAGCCTCGCCCCGATGTGGATCCGGGCGTCCGGAGACGGCACGTCTGGGATCCCGGTTGCGGCCCCGGTGGTCGACCTGGGCGCTGGTTCGCACCTCTCCTATGCGGTGCAGTGGTTCGTATTCACCCTCATCGGACTGGGTGGCTATCCGCTGGTGCTCCTCCGACTGGCCCGCCGCGACCCGGCGCTAGCGTGACCACCATGATCAGCCCGAGCAGCGCCGATCTCCGGGTCGTGCATGCACTCCGTGTCCGGGGCTTCGTCGACACGCCGCTGGTGGCCGAGGTGGCTGACGTGGCCGTTGAGGAGGCGACATCCCTGCTCACGGCCCTGGAGGCTGCGGGTCACGCCCGCCACCGTGAGGGCCGGATGTCGGGCTGGATGCTCACCTCGGATGGCCGGGCCCACGGCGAGGCACTGTTGGCCACCGAACTTGACCAGGTTGGCTGTCGCGACGAGGTGAAGGTCGCCTACAGCCGGTTTCTCGAAGGCAACCGGGGCTTTCTGGGGCTCTGCACGGACTGGCAGCTTCGCCCGGATCCGGCTGATCCGTCAGGTGAGCCAGTCGTGAACGACCATGCCGACGCTGGCTATGACAGTGCGGTCATCGGCCGGCTGGCGGAGACCAATTCGGGCATCCAGCCGGTCTGCGCAGCCCTAGCGGCTGTCCTCGAACGCTTCGGCAGCTACGGCGACCGGTTCGCTACGGCACTCGACCGGATCAGCGGGGGCGACCTGGACTGGACTGGACTGGACTGGACTGGACTGGACTGGACTGGACTGGACTGGA
>JAAZXC010000097.1 GCA_014240365.1 Acidimicrobiales bacterium
AAGCGGAGGTCCGTGAGATAGAGGATGTCGAGCCCGGTGCGGGCCACGGGCTCCTCGGCGATCGACCCGACGTCATCCAGTAGCCCCATCTCCTCTCTTCTAGCAGACGGGAGGCACGCCGATAGGTTGCCGTCGTGAACGTGTCCCCATCCCATCGAGTCGCACCGTGAAGGTCGTGGTGACCGGTGGGGCCGGATTCGTGGGCGGCAACCTCGCTCGTCGTCTCGTCGACGAACCCGAGGTAGGCGAAGTGGTCGTCCTCGACGACCTCTCGTTCGGCTTTACGGCCAACGTCGAAGGGCTCGACCTCACCTTCGTCGAAGGATCGATCCTCGACCCGGATCTCCTGGCATCGACCGTCGACGGGGCAGGGGCCATCATTCACCTGGCGGCCCGATCTTCGGTGCCCCGGTCCATTGCCCACCCCCTCGCCGCCCATGAGGCGAACGCGACCGGCACGGTCAGGGTTCTCGAAGCAGCCCGGAACGCTGGAGATGTCCAGGTCGTCGTTGCCTCCTCGTCTTCGGTCTACGGGGCCAACGAGATCCTCCCGAAGCACGAATCGTTGGCCACCCGCCCGATCAGCCCCTATGCGGCCAGCAAACTGGCGACCGAGGCGTACAGCCTCGCCTGGGGCCATGCCTACGGCCTGCCGGTGCTGGCGCTGCGGTTCTTCAACATCTTCGGCCCGCTCCAGCCTCCCCTGCACTCCTACGCCGCGGCGATTCCGTCCTTTCTCGCTGCCGCCTTCCAGGATCTGCCACTACCGGTCCACGGTGACGGCACCCAGAGCCGGGACTTCACCTACGTCGACACGGTGGTAGACGTACTCGTCGACGCCCTGCGTCGTCGTGTGCACCATCCCGAACCGGTCAACCTCGCCTTTGGCACCCAGGTGAGCCTGCTGGAGGTGATCGGCCACCTCGAGGAGATCATCGGACGATCGTTGCCCATCGACCATCTGCCGTCACGTGCGGGTGACGTCCCGAAGTCTCAGGCCGATTCCTCTACGTTGCGGGCTCTCTTTCCCGACGTGTCACCCACGTCGCTCCGCACAGGGCTCACCAACACCGTCGACTGGTTCAGACAGTCTCGTCCGTGGGAGACACGGACCGGAATCTGAACGCGCCGATCAGACGGCGTCGGTTCGCTCTTCGATGACGTAACGGCGCCGTCGACTCTCCGGATAGACCGGCACGAGCGCCAACATGATGGCCGCAGCCAGCGCCGTGACCGCCACCAGTCCGGTGATCACCCACGCAGAGAGCTGGTCGACCCTGCTGATGACGTAGGCCAGCACGCCGGCCGACGCCGATGCGAAATAGGTCAGACCGACCGAGACGGCCACCGGCACGCCGCTCTGCACCATTCGATGGCTCATATGGTCCTGGCCACCCTGGAACGGGCTTCTTCCCGTGGCGAGCCGGGACAGCGTCACCAACGTGGTGTCGGTGATGGGCAGGACGCAGATCACCATCGGGATGAGGTAGGCGCTGGAGACCGAATCAGCGAACCGCAACTTGATCCCCAGATAGGCGATGAGGAAACCCAGGAAAAGCGCTCCCCCGTCACCCATGTAGACCCGTGCCGGATGGAAGTTGTGGCGAAGGAACCCGGCGGCGCAGCCAGCGAGGCTGACCGCCAATGCGGCGACCAGAAACTGACCGTTGGCCGCCGCGATGACGAACACGGCGAAGGCACAGATCCCTGCCTGCCCGGCCGCCAGGCCATCCATGTTGTCCAGCAGGTTGAAGGCGTTCGTGATGCCGACCACCCAGACCACGGTCAACGCGACGTCCACCGCCTCATTGCCGGTAAGGGTGATCCCGACGTCCATCCGCCACAACTGGACGGCACAGAGGACCTCGACCACCAGCCGGACCAGCGGTGAGAGGTTCCTGAGGTCATCGGCCAGACCGACCACGGCGAGGCCGACCGCGAGGAGCAGGACCAGCACCAGCTCCCCACTACCACTCTCCGGCGGGTCCAGCAGCGCTGCCCCGGTGACCGACGCAGCGAAGGACAACACGATGGCCAGCCCCCCCAGGTAGGGCACCGGCGAGTCGTGGCTCTTGTGACCTCCGGGGTGGTCGAAGACCCCGGCCCGGGTCGCCGCGGAGATCGCAACAGGGGTGAGGAAGAGACAGAGCAGTGCGGACGCGGAGAAAATGCCCAGGTACTCCCACCATGCCCCTGTCATGAATCTCCGCCTAGCGCCGCTGGTCCTCGATCACCGCCATGATGATGGCATCCAGCTCCTTGGTGGGCTGGAACCCCACCAGATCGTATGCACGGGTGGTGTCGGGGACACGACGCTTCATGTCCTCGAAACCCTCCTCGTACGCCACGTCGTAGGGGATGTACTCGATGGGGCTCGTCGACCCCGCGAGCCGAGCGACGCTCGCCGCGAGGTCCGACATGGAGATCTCTCCGGAGCCGCCGAGGTTGAACACCTTCCCCAGGGCCTCGTCCTCCTCTGAGAGGGCGAGGATCCCGCCGACGATGTCCTCCACGGCACAGAAGCACCGGGTCTGGGAGCCGTCACCGAAGACGGTGATCGGTTCACCGCGGAGCGCCTGGGACACGAATCTCGGGATGACCATGCCGTAGCTGCCCGTCTGGCGGGGCCCGACGGTATTGAACAGCCGCACGATGACCGTCTCCAGGCCCTTCTCACGCCAATAGGTGTAGGCGAGGATCTCGTCGATCGCCTTGGCCTCCGAGTACGACCATCGGCTCTTCAGCGGAGAACCGAGAATCCGGTCATCATCTTCCGACAACCGATCCGAGACGTTCTTTCCGTAGATCTCCGACGTGGAGGCCACGAGGATCCGCTTGTCGTATTTGTGCGCCTTCTCCACGACGATCTCCGTGCCACGAATGTTCGTCATGAGGCTCTCGAGCGGCTTCTCCACAATGAGGTTCACGCCGACGGCCGCCGCCAGGTGGTAGATGACGTCAGCGCGGGACGCCACGTGGTCCACGAGATCGGCGTTCAGGATGGAGCCGAGTACGAACTCGGCATCTGAACGACCCTCGAGATGTTCGATGTTCGCCAGCCGTCCCGTCGACAGGTCGTCAAGGAGGATGACCTGGTCGCCGCGTTCCAGAAGACGGTCGGCGAGGTGGGATCCGATGAAGCCCGCCCCACCGGTGATCAGCGCTCGCATCCGCCGAGCCTACCGCTGTCGACTCCCGCGATCTGATGCCCTCATGCCGAAAGAAGCCGCCCGTAGAGGTGCTCGTGGTCGGCTACCAGACGCTGGACCCCGAACATCTCCGCGGCCCTGACGGCCGCCAGGTCACCCATTCGGCCTCGATGGTCCTCGTCTTCGAGGAGCTGGGCCATCGCATCCGCCAGCGCCAGTGCATCGGTCGATACCACACGGCCGGTAACGCCATCTTCAACCACCTCTGAAGCGCTACCGACGTCTGTGGTGACCCCCGGAACCCCGGCCATCGCCGCCTCGATGAGGGTCACCGGCATTCCCTCATTGTCCGAGCTGATGACCACCAGATCCGCCGCCGCATAGAGCAGGGTCAGGTCGGACTGCCACCCCAGGAACCTGACGGAGTCCCCCAGTGGCTCCGCCTCAGCCTGCAACTCCTCCAGAAGGTCTCCTTCGCCGGCGATGGCCAGGACCGCTCCGGGAACCCGCTCGAGAACCATGCCGAACGCCTCGAGCAGTCGATCCACCCGCTTGATCGAGGTGAGCCGGCCGACGAACATGGCGACCTGAGCGCCCTCGGGGATCGCCAGCGCCTGCCGCGCGTGACCCCGTTCCACAGCCTTGGGCGCAGCAACGCCGGGGGGAATCACCACATAGGTGCCGGGTCTGCCGATGCCTGCGGCCAACAGGTCGTCACGCACCTGCTCACCGACGGACACCAGAGCGGTGGTACGTCTGGCCAGCACCCACTCCACGATTCGGACCAGTCGGCTCACGAACGGCGAGAAGTAGCCATGGAGCAGGTGGCCGTGGAACGTATGGACCCGGACCGGAACCCGACAGATCACCGCAGCAACACGCCCCAGTACCCCGGCCTTTGCCGTATGGGTGTGCACGATGTGCGGACGGAACCGACGGATCTCCCGACAGATGCCGACCAACGCCCGGAAGTCGTCCAGTAGGGCCGGCGCCCGACCCAGTCCCCGCACGGTGACCACGGGAAGGCCCGGGTCCCGCAGAGCCACGAAGTCCGCCTCGTCATCCGCCGTGTTCCCGACGAGCAGACGGGTCTCGAAACGCTCGGGATCGAGGTTTCGCGTGAGCACGCTGGTCTGCCAGGCAGGGCCACCGACGTTCATCCTCGAGATGATCCGCATGACCCGGACCGGATCGGCCACTCTCACAGAACACCGGACTCGTGTTGCCAGGCCTGGAACATCAGGACAGACCACAGGAGGAACGTGTGGTCCCCGCTGCCGTCAACATGGTCCGACCAACGCTTCGAGATCAGGCCGGGGTCGAACAACCCCTGTTCGGCGAGAAGAGCCGGATCCAGGAGTTCGTTCGCCCACCCCCGGAGCGGTCCACGGAGCCATGGACCCACCGGTACGCCGAAACCCATCTTGGGCCGATCGAACAGCGGGGCGGGCACGTGTCGCTCGAGCAGCCGTCTCAGGACCCACTTGCCCGAACCGTCCCGATAGCGATCACGGTGGTGGAGGCCCCAGGCAAATCGGAAGACCTCGGGGTCGAGGAGGGGCAACCGAGCCTCGAGGCTCACCGCCATCGACGCCCGGTCCGTCTTGGTCAGGAGATCATCGGGCAGATAGGAGACGGTGTCCATCAGCATCGCCGCCTCGAACCCGCTCCGGTTGCCCAGGTCATCCGACAGGTCATAGAGGCCTCGGGGCGCAACCCCTGCCCCGATGACGAACTCGTCGGCCCGGTTCTCAGCAACCATCATGGCTTCGTAGGTCCTGGCCGGGTCGTCTGCTGCGAGGACCCGGCCCGCCTTGTGCATTCGGTGGCCGAGCCTGCGTGGTACGCCCCCCGGGGTCAGCCGACCAATGGGCCCCGAGCCGAGGCGATCCCAGGTGGCCGAGGGAACAGACCGCAACAACGCTGAGCCCGCCCGACGGATCGGAACCGGCCACCGCGACAACACCCTCCGAAATCGGTCCAGATGCCGATAGCGGTCGTAACCACCGAACAGCTCATCACCGCCATCACCGGCCAGCGCAACGGTCACGTGCCGGCGAGCCATTCGACTCACCAGGAACGTGGGGATCTGGGACGAGTCAGCGAATGGTTCGTCGTACATCGCCGGCAGCAGCGGAATAACCGCACGGGCTTCGGAGGGGCTGACCACGAGTTCGTGGTGGTCCGTCCCGAGATGGCTGGCGACCGCCGCGGCGAATCCCGATTCGTCATATGCGTGCTCACTGAATCCGACGGTGAACGTCTCGACCGGTCGGGTCGAAGACAGGCCCATCATGGCGACGATCGTCGAGGAGTCGATTCCGCCGGAGAGAAACGCCCCGACGGGCACGTCGGACACCATGCGAGTGGCGACGGTCCTCTGGAGGATCTCCTCCAACTCGTCGACCGCGTCCTCACCCCGCTCGGCACCGGCGGTCACCTCTGAAGCGGTCTCCACCGGCGACCAGTAGGCAAGGTCCTCCAGCTCGCGGCCCGCTCCATCGAAGCGCACCACGTGCCCGGGCCGGACCTTGGA
>JAAZXC010000098.1 GCA_014240365.1 Acidimicrobiales bacterium
CAAGACGGCCTCGCTGCTGGCTACAGCGGCTCGCATCGGCGCCATCGTGGCTGGCCACCCGGGCGACATCGTCGACGCCGTCACCGACTTCGGCCACAACTACGGGATGGCGTTCCAGCTGGTGGACGATCTGCTGGACGTGACCGCCACGGATGAGCAACTGGGCAAGCCGTCCGGCAACGACCTGGTAGAGGGCACCTACACGCTCCCGGTGATACGGACCCTCGCCGGGCCGACCGGAGCCGAGCTGCGCGACCTCCTGGGAGGCCCGATCGATCCAGCCACCAGGGACCGGGCACGCAACCTGATACGCACCGATGCCGCCATAGCAGCAACCAGGGAGACGGCAATGGACTACCTGTCCACGGCACGTACGTCACTCGACGTGCTCCCCGCCAATCCGGCGGTGACAGCCATGGGGTCGACCTGCGACCTGCTCCTCGCCCGCCTGGAGCCCACGGGCTGAGCCGGACCGTTGCCGACCCGGCGGGTGCTACTGCTCGGGACGCAGCGTCGGGAAGAGGATCACGTCCCTGATGGTCGTGGTCCCGGTGAGGAGCATCACGAGTCGGTCCATGCCGATTCCCAGGCCACCGGTCGGTGGAAGGCCGTACTCCAGCGCCCTCAGGTAGTCCTCGTCGACGGCCATGGCCTCATCATCGCCGGCCGCCTTCCCCGCCTCCTGGGCCTCGAACCGGGCCCGCTGCTCGTCCGGGTCGATCAGCTCGGTGAAGGCGTTGCAGAGCTCGCGGCCCGCCACTATGCCCTCGAACCGCTCCACCCAGCCCGGATTGTCCCGGTGGTCACGCGACAGCGGCGAGACCTCCCTCGGGTAGTCGGTCACGAACACCGGCCCCCAGAGCTCCGGCTCCGCCAGCTTCTCGTACAGCTCAAGAATGAGCTTCCCCGGGCCGTAGTGGTCCTCCACAGCGATGCCCCGCTCGGTGCATAGGCCGATCAGGACGTCCATGTCGGTGTCCAGGTCCACGACGATCCCGCCGTGCTCCTCCAGCAACTCCAACATGGTGGCCCGACGCCACGGAACCGACAGGTCCAGCTCACGCCCGTCGTAGGACAGCATCGTGGTCCCGTGGAGGTCCATGGCCAGGTGCGCTACCAGCTCCTCGACGAGGCTCATGATGTCGAAGTAGTCGGCATAGGCCTGGTACAGCTCGAGCATCGTGAACTCGGGGTTGTGACGCGGCGATATGCCTTCGTTGCGGAACACCCTGGCGATCTCGAACACCCGCTCGAAACCACCCACGGTGAGGCGCTTCAGGTACAGCTCGGGGGCAATCCTGAGGTAGAGCTCCAGGTCGAGGGCGTTGTGATGGGTTGTGAACGGCCGGGCCAGGGCACCGCCCGGGATCGGATGGAACACCGGCGTCTCCACCTCGAGGAAACCGCGGTCCTCCAGCCAACGCCGGGTCGCCGAGAAGATCCGACTGCGCGCCACGAACGCCTCCCTGGCGCCATCGGAGACCCACAGGTCGACGTAGCGCTGCCGGTACCTGACATCCACGTCGGTGATGCCGTGCCACTTGTCGGGGAACGACCGTCGAGCCTCGGCCAGGCGGACCCACGAGTCGACCCGCACGCTGAGCTCTCCGCGACGGGTCCGGATCACCTCGCCGGTGACGCCTATCCAGTCACCCAGGTGAAGGCTGGTGAAGCCCTCGAAATCGGTGGTTGATTTCTGCATCGCGAACAGCTGGATCCGACCGGTGGAGTCCTGCAGGTCACCGAACGCCAATTTGCCCTGGTCCCGCCGGAGCATGAGGCGACCGGCGACGGTGACGGTGATCCCGGTCTCCTCGCCGTCGGCGAGGCCTGAATGCTGGGCGGTTATCCCGGCAGCCGTGGCGGTCGGCTCGAAGCGGTACGGGATGGCGGGGCGATCCACGCCCGACCCGTTCACGTCGCCCTCCGGTGACCCGTCAACCCCGCTCACTGGTTCAACCCGTACACGAGGCGCAACCCATGGAGGGTCAGGAAGGGCTCGACGTGCTCGATGGTGGACGACACCGGTGCGATCACATCGACCAGGCCGCCAGTGGCCACCACAGTGCAGCCCCCAAGTTCGGCCCTGAAACGCTCGACCATGCCGTCCACCTGGGCTGCGAACCCGTAGACAGCGCCGGACTGCAGCGAGGCCACGGTGCTCTTGCCGATCACGCTGCGGGGCTCGACGAGCTCCACGGACCGCAGGGCGGCTGCCCGGCCGAACAGTGCGTCGAGGCTCACCTCTATGCCCGGGGCGATGGCCCCACCCAGGAACTCACCGTCCGCCGAGATGACGTCGAAGTTGTTGCCCGTGCCGAAGTCCACGACGACCGTGGGGCCCCCGTAGAGGTCGTAGGCCCCCACTGCGTTGGCGATGCGGTCGGCGCCCACCTCACGCGGGTTGTCGTAGAGGATCGGCATACCGGTCTTCACGCCGGGCTCGATGACAATCGCCTCGAAGTCGACGTAGCGGTCGATCATCTGGCGGAGGCTGGCCAGGACACGCGGCACGCCGGCGCAGATGGCCACACCCGTGACCGCTCCCTCGAGGCCATGGCCCGACTGGCGCAACAGGTTGCGAACCAGGACCGCATGCTCATCCGAGGTGCGCTCGTGGTCGGTGCGGATCCTCCAGTGGTCGACCAGGCCGGCATCGGCGGAGGACCTGTAGTCACCGTCCTCGTAGAGGCCCAGCACCGTCTGGGTGTTACCCACATCTACGGTCAGCAGCATGTCGTCTCCGGATCAACGAGGTCGAGGCCCAGGTCGAGGGCCGGCGCGGAACTGGTGAGGACACCGCTGGAGATGCAGTCGACGCCCGTGGCCGCATAGTCGGCGACCACAGCCAGCGTTATGCCACCCGAGGCCTCCAGAAGGGGACGCACACCGTGCCGGGACGCGTGCCCACGGACCTCGGCCACGCATGTGGCGATTCGGGCAGGGGTCATGTTGTCGAGCAGTAGCGCATCGGCGCCCGCCTCCAGCGATTCACGGACCTGATCAAGAGTCTCGCATTCGACGTGCACAGTACGCCCCGGCCAGCGTCTTCGGGATGCCGCCACCGAGTCGACCGGCACGAGCGCTGCACCCAGGTCACCGTCAGGCTCGAGGTCCTCGAGGAGTGCCCGACCCACGGCATCGACCACGGCCTTGGCCGGGGGCGTGACGGCACCCACCTGGGAGATCAGGTGGGCCGCCATGACGGGAACCAGGTCGTCGGGGATGGGGATGTTCACGGGTCGCAAGCCTGCCCCGGCGGCGTCACCTCGCCACCACCCCAAGGTTGTCGATCAGGCGAGCACGGCCGAACCTGCATGCCCCCAGCACCCGCAGGTCCCGACCCGGGGTCGGATGCCCGGCGGGCTCGAGGGTGTCGGGATCCACCACCACCGCGTACTCCACCGACGCAGTCGGCTCCCGGGACGGCCGGCTGGACCGGAACCTCCGGATAGACCTCTTCCACTCCGGGGTGAAAGAGGATCGAAGCCCCCCGCGACCCACACAGTTCCATGTCGGCATCGAGGTCCGTCGGATAGGAGTCCAGGTCCTCGCCGACACCGAACTGGAGAGGGTTGACGAACACCGACACGACGGTCAGATCGCTGCACGCCACCGATGCGTCCACCAGCGACCCGTGGCCCTCGTGCAGGTACCCCATGGTGGGAACGAACCCGACCGACGCTCCAGCGGAACGCGCTGCGTCGAGTTTCTCAGCCAGGAGGGCACGTGTGGCCACCAACCGGATGCTCACGTTCCGGCACCGGGTTCGCGACGACCCGCCAGACGGCGGGCCTCGGCAGCCAGTGCCCGATACGTGTCGCGGTCATTGGCGGGCAGTGCCGCCAGTGCCGCTACCAGCGACATTCCGGCCCGACCCGGCCCCACGACCCGAAACGACGGCACCGCTCAGTCCCCCCGGGCCCCGGTCGCCGGATCCAACGAACCCACCGGGACGACCGCCCCCTGGTCATCGGGGACCTCTCCGACCAGGTCGGGGGCGACGTCGCCCAACGGAACCAGAACGAAGGCCCGCTCGAACATCGAAGGATGTGGCACCTCCAGATCCGGTTCGCTGACCGTCTGGCCGTCGACCCAGAGGACATCCACGTCCAGTGTCCGCGGTCCCCAGCGGACGCTGCTGGCACGCAGGGCGATGCGTTCGCGCTCCTGTGCGGCATCCAGCAGGGCACGCGCATCCAGGTCGGTCTCCAACCGGACCACGCAGTTCAGGTAGGGGCCCTGATCCGGTCCCCCGACCGGTGCCGTCTCGTACACCCGCGACACCGCCACCACGTCCGGAAGGCCCGCCACGGCACCTCCCAGGTTCGCCCACCGGTCACCCAGGTTCGAGCCCAGCGCCAGGAGGGCCCGGTGGCTCATGTCGTACGGTGGATCCGAACAGCGCTGGTGGCGAGGTCCTCCGGCACCGGGGGTCGTAGCTTGCGGATCACGACCGTCACCGCATCGACCCCGGCAACAGCCAGGACGTCCTCGGCCACCCGGCCGGCGAACCGCTCAAGCAGGTCGAAGTCCTCTACATCGGCAATGCCGGCAACCAACGCGCACAGTGCGCCATAGTCGATGGTGTCAGACAGGTCGTCGCTGAGCGATGCCACGCCCAGGTCGGCGTGCACGTCCATATCGATCTCGAACGGCTGCCGGCGGGCCTTCTCCTCGGGCAGCACCCCGCAGGTCGCCGTTACCCGCAGGCCGCGCAACTCGATCCTGTCGCTCATCGGGGGTCCTCTTCGTCCGGTGGCGCCACCAGGCTCACGATTGCCCTGCCCGGAGAGCCCAGCGGCCTACCGGTCAACTGCTCGGCGATCGACATGGCCGTCGGTCCTGTCGGCGCCAGGCCCGCCCTCAGCAGGTATGCCCCCATCAGGCCGCACACCACGTCGTTGAGTTCCTCACGATGCACCAGCACCTGACGCCCGTCGGTCGTCAGGTCGTCGATCCGTCGGAGGACATCCTCGAGGCGCTGGGCGCCGTCGCCTGCGCCGCCGAAGGCAACGTGTGACCAGGCCATGCCCAACTCGTCGTAGCTGTGCAGGTTGTGATCACTCGCCAGCAGCGAGAGCACCGTGTCGAAGCCGTTCTCACGGATCCAGATGATCTCCTCCTGGCGCCGGACACGACGGTGGACATCGCCGCAGCCACCGGGACGCTCGCTGATCGCAATGCGGTCCTTGATGATCCAGGTGAACGAACGCGGCACGATCCCCCTGGCCCACTTGCCCCTCACAGGCTCATCTCCCGGCAAGGGCCGTGGTGGTTCTCTCGCACGGTCGTCATCGTGCCCGAGATCCGGGTGGTCCGACCACCCTTGCCGCCTGGAACGTTGAACGCACGTCATGGGCACGCACCACCGAAACGCCCAGATGGAACGCCCAGGTGGCGAGCGCCACCGACGCCTCGCGCCGATCATCCGGAGCAGATGGGTCCAGATGGCCGTCAACCGGACCCGCTGCGGTCCCGAGATCGCTCCGGGCCGTCAGGTCCCCCAGGAACCTCTTGCGGCTCACCCCCAGGACAACCGGCCAACCGGTGGCCACCAGCTCGCCGAGGCGACCCATGATCTCGAGGTTGTGCGCCGTGGTCTTGCCGAACCCGATGCCCGGATCGATCCACACCTCGGTGACGCCCTGGGCGACCGCCCTCTCGGCCCGTCGAACCAG
>JAAZXC010000099.1 GCA_014240365.1 Acidimicrobiales bacterium
GATCGTGAACCCGTCCGGACCGGCTGGTGCTGCGCTGTCCGAGTTGATGGAGGTCGGCCAGTCGCTCCGGAAGCGGCGGCCGGATTCCGGTGGCGTCGGCGACGGCATCGGGGAACTTGGCCGGATGGGCGGTGGCCAGGGCCACCATCGGCACCGACGGATCGCGTCGGCATGCCCGTGCGGCCAGCACGCCGACCGCGCTGTGGGGATCCAGCAGGACACCCGAGAGTCCGAACTCGGCCTCGATGCACCGACAGACGGCATCGTCGTCAAAGCGGGCACCGGCCCAACCATCGGCGAGTGCGGCGTGCAGTACGGGATCCAGGCGGAACGAGCCGGAGGAACGGAACCCGTCAAGGTGCTCCGCCACGCCAGCCCCATCACGATCGAGGAGCTCGAACAGCAGTCGTTCCAGATTCGAGGAGATCTGTATG
Organism: Acidimicrobiales bacterium; assembly: GCA_014240365.1. Lineage (GTDB taxonomy): Bacteria > Actinomycetota > Acidimicrobiia > Acidimicrobiales > MedAcidi-G1 > UBA9410. Next base: position 435 of record JAAZXC010000099.1, read on the forward strand.
TCCATGCTGGGCGAGGTCGTGGGGACCACACCGTCGATGCGCATGGTGCCGTCCCGGAAGAACTGGGTCAGGACGTCGTTGGTGTTGCTCCCCACCACTAGCTGCGACACGGCCAGGCCTGAACTCCGGGCGGCATGGCCGGCGAACACGTTGCCGAAGTTGCCGGTCGGGACGGCGAAGGCGACCGGAGACCGGCGACCACCCAGACGCTCGGCGGCGACCACGTAGTAGACGATCTGGGCCATCACCCGCGCCCAATTGATGGAGTTGACCGCCGAGAGGCCCACACGGTCCCGGAACCCGACATCGGCGAACATGGCCTTCACCATGTCCTGGCAGTCGTCGAAGGTTCCATCGATGGCCACGTTGTGCACGTTGGGTGCCATGACGGTGGTCATCTGCCGCCTCTGCACGTCCGATACCCGACCCGCCGGGTGGAGGATGACGACGTCCATGTTGTCGCGGTCTCGGCAGGCCTCGATGGCTGCCGATCCGGTGTCGCCCGACGTGGCCCCGACGATCGTGACCCTCGCTCCCCGTCGCTCCAGCTCGTGGTCGAAGAGGCGGCCCACCAGTTGGAGTGCGATGTCCTTGAACGCCAGCGTCGGACCGTGGAAGAGCTCCAGCAGGTGTATCCCGTCGGACAACTCGACCATCGGAACCACGTCAGGCGCATCGAACGTGGCGTAGGCGTCAGCCACCATTGCCGCGAAGTCGTCTTCACCAATGGAACCGGCCACGTATGGCGACATGACCTCCACCGCGGTCTCGACGTAGTCGCCGTTGCCACCGCTGCCCAGCACAGGCCAGGCCTCCGGCACGTACAACCCGCCGTCATCGGCGAGGCCGGCCAGCAGGGCGTCGCCGAAGTCCAGGACCGGGGCCGCTCCCCGGGTGCTCACGTAGCGCATGACGGTCCCGGCTCCGGTCAGTCGCCGATTACCCGGAGGACGCTTCCGACGGACCGCACTGCGTCGAGCGACCTGAGGTCCTGGAGTGTCGAACGCAGGTCACGTTCACGTGCCGCGTGCGTGATGAACACGAGGCGGGCCTCACCGCCCAGCCCCTCCTGCTCCATTGAACGGATAGACACACCATGCTGACCGAACACCGTGGCGACCTGGGCCAGCACGCCCGGCCGGTCGTCCACCTCGACGTTCAGGTAGAACGCCGAGGTGACGTAGTCGATCGGGGCGATGCGGGCCCGCTCCAGGGCGCCGATCGAGGCTGCGTGGCCCTGCCGGAGGTTTCCGGCTGCGTCTATGAGGTCGCCCAGCACCGCCGAGGCGGTCGGCCGGCCACCAGCACCGTGGCCGTAGAACATGAGGTCACCGGCTGCACCGCCCTCCACGAAGACGGCGTTGAAGCTGCCCCGCACGGAGGCCAGCGGGTGGTCAAGGGGCACCAACGTCGGATGCACCCGAACTCCGATCTGGAATCCGCCATCGGGGGCCGTGGTCCGCTCGACCACAGCCAGGAGCTTGATGCAGTGCCGGAGGTCGGCGGCGAAATCGATATCGGCAGTGGTGATACCGGAGATTCCCTCGCGGTAGACGTCTCCGGCCACCACGCGCGCACCGAATGCGACCGTAGCGATGATCGCAGCCTTGGCGCCCGCATCGAAGCCCTCTACGTCAGCCGTCGGGTCACGCTCCGCGTAGCCGAGGCTCTGGGCCTCGGCCAGCGCATCGGCATAGCTCGCGCCGTCATCGGTCATGCGGCTCAGGATGAAGTTGGTAGTGCCGTTCACTATGCCCATGACACGCGTGATCGGCTCGCCGGCCAACGATTCGCGCAGGGGACGCATGATAGGGATGGCACCTGCGACGGCCGCCTCGAACAGCAGGTCCACGCCGGCGGCCTCAGCCGCTTCGTAGAGCTCGGCACCGTGGTTGGCCAGCAGTTCCTTGTTGGCCGTCACCACGGGCTTGCCGGCCGCCAGGGCTGCCGACACCAGTTCACGGGCGGGTTCGATGCCTCCCATGACCTCGACGACCACATCCACGTCGGGATCCACGACGAGCGCCGCCGAATCGGTGGTGAAGACAGCATCATCGACGGGGACATCACGGTCCAGCGCCGTGTTGCGGACCGCTATTCGGGTCACCTCGAGGTCCAGACCGGTGCGTCGTGCCACCTCGGCACGGCGTTGCGCCACGAGGGTTACGAGGGCGGCACCGACGTGGCCGCAGCCCAGCAGTCCCACTCGGATCCTGGAGGTCTCCATGGACCAGACCGTATCGCTCGGACCGGCCCCGTCCGGCCCGGATTAAACCCGGAGGCGTGGCGGCCGGTGTTCAGGCCTCGCGTCTGACCAGATCCTCGAAGGTCTCCCTCCGAACCACCTCCCGGGCGTCGCCGTCGGCGACGAACACGACGGCTGGACGCAGCACGTGGTTGTAGTTGGAGCCCATGGCGTGGCCGTATGCGCCGGTGACCGGAGTGGCCAGCACGTCACCCACCATCAGGTCACCGGGAACCCAGCCCTCGCGGACCAGAAGGTCTCCGGACTCGCAGTGTTTGCCGACCACACGCACCGGCCGGGAGCGATCCGCTGCTGGTGCCCTCGGCAGGAAGGTCTCGTATCCGGACCCGTAGAGGACGGGCCTGGGGTTGTCGCTCATGCCCCCGTCCACGGCCACATAGGTACGGATCCCAGGTAGGTCCTTGATGGTTCCCACCGTGTAGAGGGTGACCGCCGCTGCCGCCACGATGGCGCGTCCCGGCTCGGCCGAGACCGAGGCCGTCACCCCGGACGCCTCACACACAGCCCTGATGCCGGCGGCCCACTCCGAGATGGAGGGTGCCGACTCGCCCTCCACATAGGGCACGCCCAGGCCACCCCCGACCGAGAGCTCGGCCAGTCCGAACGGCGCGGCGAAGCCGGCCAGCACCTCGACGACCCTGGCGAAGGCCCCCACCTCGAACACCTGGCTGCCGACGTGGGCGTGCAACCCGACGAGCTCCACCGAATCCGACGCAATGGCCCGCTCGACGGCGGCCGCAGCCAGACCCGACGAGACCGTGAAACCGAACTTGGAGTCGTCCTGACCGGTGGCGATGAACTCGTGGGTGTGGACCTCCACGCCGGGCGTGATCCGCAGCAGCACCCGTGGCCTTGAACCGGTCGCCGCTGCGAGGCCGTCCAGTCGGTCCAGCTCGTCGAACGAGTCCACGACGATCCGACCCACGCCCTCGTCGAGCGCCATGACCAGCTCGACGTCGCTCTTGTTGTTGCCGTGCATGACCAGCCTGTCGGCCGGCACCCCCGCACGGCGTGCCACGAACAGCTCGCCTCCGGTTGCGACGTCCAGGTGCATGCCCTCCTCGTGTGCCAGGCGTGCCATCGCCCCGCAGAGGAACGCCTTGGAGGCATACGCCACGCCATCGCCGAAGGCGGCCACGGCTTCGCGGCAGCGGGCCCGGAGGTGGGCCTCGTCGTAGACGAACAACGGCGTGCCGTACTCGCCGGCCAGGTCCACGAGGTCACAGCCGCCGATCGAGAGCCGGCCGTCGGCGGAGACCCATGCCGTGTCGGGCAGCAGTCCGAGGGGTATCGGGCCGGCCATGGTCAGACCTCCACGTCGTTTACGTCCCGCCACATTTCGGTGGGAGCGCTCACACCAAGTATGTCCAGGGCGACAGCCAGGCCGATCCGGGCGCCCTCGACCAGCCAGAGCCTGGCGGTGGTCATGGCAGGGTCCACCTCGGGGCCGACCACCCGGCAGTCGTGGTAGAAGCCGTGGAACGCCGACGCCAGCTCCCTCACCCAGGTCGTCACCTGATGCGGCGCGCTCTCCCTGCAGCCCCTGGCAATCACATCGGGCAACTCATGGAGCGCCCGCATGATCTCGATCTCGCGGGGATGGGTGAGCAGCGACAGGTCCACGTCGGCCAGCGAAGCGCGCACGATGCCTCCAGCGGCAGCCCTGTCCACCACCGAGTGGATCCGGGCATGGGCGTACTGCACGTAGAAGACGGGGTTCTCGTTGACCTGGCTGGCGACCAGGTCCATGTCGAACGTCTGGGCGGAGTCCACCGACAACAGCAGGTACGTGAAGCGGGCCGCGTCGGCACCCACCTCATTGACCACATCGGCCAGCTCGACCATCTCGCCGGTCCGCTTCGACAGCCGGACCTCCCGGCCGTCCTTGAGCAGGTTGACCAGCTGGGTGATGACGACCTGCAGGTCCTCCGGGTCGTGGCCGAGCACCGACATGGCGGCGTGCATGCGGGCCACGTAACCGTGGTGGTCAGCCCCGAGGACGTTCACCAGCCTCTCGGCCCGTGCGAACTTGTCCCTGTGGTATGCCACGTCGGGCATCAGGTACGTGGGTTGCCCGTCGCTCTTGACCAGCACCCTGTCCTTGTCGTCGCCATGGTCGGTGCTGCGCAACCAGACCGCTCCGCCCTCCTCGTAGACGGCACCGGCGGCCCGAAGGTCGGCCAACGTGGCATCCATGGCCCCTGAGGAGATCATCGACCGTTCCGAGAACCAGGAGTCGAAGTGGATCGACAGTGACTCCAGCACCGACCTGTGATCGGCCAGGGCCCGCTCGTAGCCCCACTCCAGGGGATCCACGTCTGCAGGCATCTCGGCGGCCCAGTCCACGATGTACTGACCGTGGTAGCCGTCCTCGGGGACCTCCCCGCCGGCGGCGCGCGCAGCCAGCGAAGCGGCGAACTTCCGCATCTGGACGCCGCTGTCGTTGACGTAGAACTCACGCTCAACCTGATAGCCGCAGCGTTCGTAGAGGCGCGCCACCGAGTCGCCGTAGCAGGCTCCCCTGCCGTGTCCGGCATGCAGCGGACCCGTCGGATTGGCGCTCACGAACTCCACGATGACCCGCGTTCCGGCACCGGAGTCTAGGCGACCCCAGCCGTCGGTCCCGGCAGCCACCACGTTGGCCAGCACCTCGTGCAGCCAGGTGTCGGCCAGACGGAGGTTGACGAAGCCGGGTCCGGCCACCTCGACGCCGACCACATGCGGCGGAGGTGCCGCCGTCAGACGCTCCACGAGCGCGGTTCCCAGGTCCCGTGGGTTACGGCCGGCTGCCTTCGCCGAGGCCAGTGCCACGTTGGTCGACCAGTCGCCGTGCTCAGGACTGGCCGGGCGCTCCAGGTGGACGACGTCAGGCAGGGGGTCGACACCCAGGTCGACCAGAGCGGAGAGAACCGCATCGATGATGGTGTCG
>JAAZXC010000009.1 GCA_014240365.1 Acidimicrobiales bacterium
GCGGAGGTTGAGTCCAGTGCCCGTCTTCTGACAGGTCTGGGGCGGAGGGCAAAGGGTCGATTCCAGAAAATCCACGATCAGGCCGACCGGTCACGCCAGCGCGCCATGACGCTCGGAGCCGTGCTGCGGAGCCTGGCCTCCTTCAGCGTCTACGCCCTGGCCTTCATGATCTCGCTGGGGGAACTGGGTCTGAACCTGGGACCCCTCATCGCCGGCGCCGGAATAGTCGGCCTGGCGATTGGCTTCGGCGCGCAGTCGCTGGTCGCCGACTTCATCGCAGGGATCTTCATCATCATTGAGGACCAGTACGGCGTCGGCGACTACGTCGATGTGGGAGCGGCATCCGGAACGGTCGAGAAGGTGACCCTCAGGACAACGGTGCTCCGGGATGTCAACGGTGCCCTGTGGGTGGTCCCAAACGGCGAGATACGGAGGGTCGGCAACTCGTCGCAGCTCTGGGCCCGCACGGTCCTGGATGTCGACGTTGCCTACGACACCGACATCGACCTGGCGGCCAGCGTCATCAAAGAGGTCGCCGACGAGGTCTGGCGCGAGGAGCTGGAGTCGACGACCATCATCGAGGAGCCGGAGATCTGGGGCGTGCAGAACTTCGGAGCCGACGCCATCTCCATCCGGCTGGCCGTGAAGACCGAACCCGGCGAACAGTGGGCGACAGGACGTCTCATTCGAGCCCGGTTGAAGAAGGCGTTCGACGCCAACGGCATCGAGATCCCGTTCCCACAGCGGACGGTCTGGGTGAAGCAGGTGGACGAGCAGGCGCCAGCCGTGAAGCCCGTGACCACAATTCGCCAGGACCTGCTCGGAAAGCGGTCGGGTAGCGACGGCGAGGAGTAGCCGTACCTGACGGTGGCCGTCGAGTCAGGAGTCGCTGCGGTCGATGGCCCGGGTGTCGGTACCCAGGTAGCTGGCCACCACCAGGGGGTTGTTCCGAACCTCGTCGGGTGACCCCTCTGCGATCACCTGTCCGGCTTCCAGGCAGTAGACCCGGTCCGAGAGAGCCATGATCATCGGCATGTCGTGCTCGATGACGATCATCGTGGCGTGCAGCTCCTGCTGGATCTGCTTCAGCAGCGGCCCGAATGCCTCGGTTTCACGCTGGGCCACGCCGGCGGTCGGTTCGTCCAGGCACAGGATCTGGGCGTCAAGGGCCAGGAGCCCCGCCAGCTCAACGATCCGTCGGGTTCCGGTGGACAGTTCGGCAACGAAGCCATCGGCGTAGCGACCCAGGCCCAGGAAGTCGATCAGGTCCGAGGCGTCGGAGGCCATGGCGCGTTCTGCACGTGACGAGGACGGAAGGAACAGGGCGGTCGAAAGCAGGCCGGTGCGACCACGGGCCTCCAGCGCCACCTGGACCGTCTCGCGGACGGTCAACTCCGGGAAGAGTCGGGCGGCCTGGAACGTCCGGCCCAACCCGACGCGCGCCCGGGCAGAGGCCGAGTGGCCTGAGACGTCGGTGCCGAGCATCTCCACGACGCCCTCGGCCGGGGCGAAGCCGCCGATTGCATTCATGAGAGTCGACTTTCCGGCGCCGTTCGTGCCGATGAGGCCGACCACCTCGCCGGGATGGGCCACGATCGCCACCCGGTCCACGGCACGCAGACCCCCGAAGGTGACGGACACGTCCGTCACAGCCAGGGCAGGGCCGTCGTAGACAGGTCGGTCCCGGGCACCACCGAGGGCAACGGCTGGTGGGCCGGTGGAGGTCTTGGAGGGCGCCTCAGGGAGGCGGGATTCGGCCCATCGGAGGAGAGCGTCCCTGGCCGAGTAGGTGATCTGGATGAGCCCGCCCGGGAAGTACAGCAGCAGGATGAGCAGGCCGATGCTCGAGGTGAACAGGGGGATCAGCTCGTTGTCGGGCCAGAAGGCCGGTAGGCCGATCACCCAGAGGGCACCGACGACCGGCCCCATGAGGGTTCCCAGCCCTCCAATAACCACTATCGACACCAGTCGAAGCGAGTCGCTGATCTGGAACAGGCGCTCTGTGTAGGGAATGTTCTGGACGAGGCCGCCGAGGAGTGCTCCACCCAGTCCGGCGATTCCCCCGGCCAGCGAGAAGGCGAGAAGCTTTGTTCGGGTGGGGCTGACGGTGTAGGCGGCAGCCGTGTACTCGTTCTCCCTGATCCCGATTATCGAGCGACCAATGCCGCTTGCCCGGAGTCGTGCCACCATCACCAGGAGCACAACGAGAATTCCCAGGCAGAGGTAGTAGTAGGCCCGCTGGCTGGAGAGATCCAGCGGTCCCAGGCTGCCGCGCCGAAAGGGGATGCTCTGGCTGTTGCCGCCGTTGAGCATCGGGCGCCGGTAGAGGTACTGCTGTGCCGCCATGGCAAAGGCGAACGTCGTGACTGCCAGCAGTAGCCCCTTGACGCGCAGCGCGCCGAGGCCGATGAGGGCCGCTGTTATCGCCGTCATCGCGGCGGCGAGCAGCATGGAGACCAGGTAGGGCACCCGTGGGAAGGTGACGGAGAAGAACTCCCACTTGTCGCCGATTCCCACCCCGACCGTGAGCCCCCGGTTGAACCCGGCAGCGAACAGGGCGCCGATTCCGGCGAAGGCCATCTGGCTGAGGGAGAGTTGGCCCGCCCATCCGGTCACGATGGTCATGGATAGGGCGCATATTGCAAACGTCAGGATGCTGGCGTACAGCAGGTGACGCGATGGTCTGGTCACGATGTAGGGCAGGACCAGGGCGATGGCCAGGAGGAGACCCAGCGCACTGGTCGACAGGCCCCTGATCCACCAGATCTCCCTGAGGCGTTCGGGGATCGGTCGACGTCGGGCCGAGAACGAGAACGATCCCGCGTCATCACCCGAGCCGCGGCTCTGGAAGGCGACGGCGATGGCTACCACCACGAACAGCAGGAAGTCGATGAGGCCGCCCTGGTTTATGAACACGAACTGAACATGGGCCTGGACGACACCGATGGTTACCCCGGCGGCCAGCGCCCTCGGGAACGAGACCATGCCGGCGATCACCGCCGCGGCCAGGGCTCGGGCCATGGTGTTGGGACCGAGGTTCGAGAGGCCTCCGATGCTTCCCCGGTTCGCCGAGAGCAGCAGCAGTGAGATCGTCGCCAGGAGGCCGGCGATCGTCCACACGAATAGCTGGACCATTTTCGGGTCGATACCCGAGAGTCGGGCGAGGTCGGCGTTGGTTGCAGATGCCTGGACCGTCTGGCCGAACACGGTGCGATTCAGGAACCAGGACAGGCCGACCGCCAGCAGCGGGACCACTACGAGAATGGTGAGTTTCGGGCCGGTGATCCTTAGGCCCAGTACGTCATCCCAGATGAAGGTGAGGGGAGCCGGAAACCGTTGGCCGCGGGATCGTTCCAGGTCCGGGTAGGAGGCCAGGATGGCCTGCATCAGCTGGGCGATCCCGATGGTGGCCACCAGCACGATGACCCGGGGAGCGTCGAACAGGCGTCGGATGACCGCCCGCTCGATCAACGCCCCGACGATGATGCCGACCACAAGTGCAATGGGCAGTGCCAACCAGTAGGGGAAGTCGTAGTTGATCACCAGTAGGGCCATGAGCCCGGTGGCTGGGAGCCCCATGTTCCCCACGGCCAGGTTGATGACCCGGGTCGACCGGTAGACGAGGACGACTCCGAGGGCGAGCAGGCCCAGGACCATCCCGTTCACGACACCGTCGAACCAGAGTTGGCGGGTGGTCCAGACCGCCAGGACTGCGCTGTCCACCTCAGCCGCCGTCCCGTCCCAGGAACACGGCCCGGGCCAGATCGTCACGCTCGAGCAACTCCTGGGCCGAGCCCTCGAACCTGATCTGGCCCTTCTCGAGGAAGATGGCCCTATCGGCGATTGACAGGGCCACGTTCAGCGACTGCTCGACCAGGATGATCGTCTGGCCCCGTTCCTGGAGTCGTTCGATGAGCTCGAGCAGGTCCTGGACGACGGTTGGGGCCAGCCCCAGCGAGAGTTCGTCGATCAGCAGGATCTCCGGCTCGTGTAGCAGGACACGGGCGAGGGCCAGCATCTGCTGCTGGCCGCCGGACATGGAGTTGGCGCGTTGGCCCTGACGACGTTCCAGGTCGGGGAACAGCTCCAGGACCGAGGCGATGCGGCGTTCCACATCGACGCTGTCTCGCCGGTGGATGTAGGCGCCCATCACCAGGTTCTGGCGGACGGTCATGTCCGGGAACACGCCCTTGCCGCCCGGCAACTGCTGGATGCCGAGATGGGACCGCAACTGCGGCGAGGTGTAGGTGACCGTTCGGCCACCCAGACGCACGACCCCGCGCTCGGGGATCCCCAGCCCGCTGATAACGCGCAGGATCGTGGACTTGCCGGCACCGTTGGTGCCCAGCAGGGCCAGCGTCTCGCCCTTCTTCACCTCGAAGGCCACGTCGAACAGGACCTGGACGGGGCCGTAGGAGAAGTCGATGTTGTTCAGCTGTAGCGCTGGAATCTCGTCGTCGCCGGAGGTCCGTCGCTGCTCGTCCTGTTCGTCGAAGAGCTCCTGGACGTTGAGGGACAGGTCGTGTCGGACGTGCTTGGCGCCGCGGTACATGATCAGGCCGCCGAGAATGGCCGACGGGATGGTCAGCACCAGGGTGGTGACACGTGGGCCCCACGAGTCGGCGAACATGAACGAGATCAGGCCGCCGCCTGTACCGCCGATGAAGAAGATGTAGAGGGTGATGAGGGCGGTGCCGCTGCCCCGCAGGCGGTAGGGAACGATGGCCTGCATGACCGGGCTGACCATTGCGAACGCCGTGTTCAACATGACCAGCGTCGGGATCGAGAAGGCGATGAAGAGCGGGACGGTCGGCATGGCCCACTGGATGGGCTTGAATACCGCCGAGAAGCCGATGAGAGCACCGATCATGTGCAGGGTGCGCGTGGGGTTCTCCCGCCAGAGCCGGTCGAATTTGGGGCCGACGTAGACCAGGGACAGGACCGTGAAGAGGCCGGCGGCGGTGGCCCAGGCTCCCCGCTCGAACGATTCGAGGCCGAACCTGTCCTCCAGCCATAGGTTCTCCAGCACTGGGGCGGTGAAGAGGCCGAATCCCAGGGCGCTGAATCCGACGACGACCGACTTGACGGTCTTGATCCGCATCAGTCGCGAGAATGCGGCGTCCATCGAGACGGGAAGAGGGTCGTCTTCGGTGAACGACTCGCCTAGTACGTCCTCCTTCTCCCACCGTCCCCGCTGCGGCTCCTTCAGGAAGAAGGCGGCGATGGCGGCGATTGCCACCGGGATGCCGAGGATGTAGTAGGTCCACCGCCAGCCGTCCACTTCGCCCGGCCCGTTGGCGATCGCCGCGATCCCTCCCACGAGGATGGGGCTGATGACCGCGATGAGGCGGCCGGTGCCCTTGTCGATGGCCCCGATCCGTCCGCGGATTCCGATCGGGTAGGTGTCGGCGATCATCGACGAGTGGACCGGGATGGTGTTGGCCTTGGCTATGCCCACACCGAACCGGGCCCAGAAGAAGCTGAAGGCGTTCACCGCCATGCCGGAAAGGGTCACCATGGCGGCGAAGATGATGCTGGCCCAGCCGATGATGGGGACCCGCCGCATGCGGTCGGCGGCCCAGCCCATGGGAATGGCGCCAAGGACGACAAACGCGCCTGACGAGCTGGCGATGAAGGTGATGGTGCCGTCGCTTACGCCGAATGTGTCGCGGATGTCGGGGGCGAGCACGGCAATGGCTGCGGTCTGCAACTCGTCCAGGGAGTTGAGGATCATCAGGACCACGAACGTGGCAGCGCCACCGCCCATGGCGAGGCCCTTCTTGAGGCTGATCCCCTCGCTCTTGACACCCGGTAGCAGGTCGTCGGCGAAGAGGACCTCGCTGGACTGGTGCTCGGCCTGGCGGGCGGCCTCCTCGTCGAGGACCGTGGCGGCGAGCGCCGTGACGCCGCTGGATGCCGTTTCGTCCGGGACGGGTTCGACGGGCGCGCCGTCGTCGGCGATCACGGGCTCCTCTTCCTCGCGGCCGTCGTCTGCCATCTACAGGTTCCCCCCGTGCCCCCACTCAGGAGCGGGGGACATCCTTCCACGCCTTTTCCCGGTCGATCCCCGGTTCCCTGGGCAGGCCCAGGGAACGTTCGGCCAGGTTGTTCTTCTGGACCTCGGTGGTTCCTCCACCGATGGAGATGCTGAACCGGTTGACAACCTCGGCCCTGACCCAGTTGCCAATGGGGTCGTTGCCAACCATGGCGGCCGGGCCGGCGAGTTCGGCGGCCAGGTTTCCGGTCATCACCCTGGTGCCCGCAGCCATGACCTTGGTGAGGGCCGGATCGAACGGTGGCTTGTGCCCGTTGCGTACCGACGACTGGATGCGCTGGCCCATGAGGGCCTGCAGCTTCTCCCGACTGATGATGGCAGCCAGTCGCTGCCTGACGATCGGGTCTTCCCGGCGGTCATTCGCCGAGGCCAGGTCGCGTAGGCGATCCGACGTCGGCGCACCGCCACCACGGCCTATGAAGGCGGCTTCGTTTGAGAGCACGGTTCGCGCTGGACCCCAGCCGCCGTGGATTTCGCCGACCACCTGGCCTGCGGGTATTCGTACGTCGGACATGAACACTTCGCTGAAGTGGGCCGAACCGTTGGCCTGGACCAGTGGTCGGACCTCGATCCCCGGTGAGGACATGTCGACCAGCAGGAAGGTGATGCCCCGGTGCTTGGGAACGTCGGGGTCGGTACGTGCGAGCATGAATCCCCAGTCGGCGAACTGGGCGCACGAGTTCCATACCTTCTGCCCGTCAACCACCCATTCGTCGCCGTCGCGCACCGCACGGGTGGCGAGGCCGGCCAGATCGGATCCGGCACCGGGCTCGCTGAACAGCTGGCACCAGGTCACTTCACCGCTGACCAGCGACGGCAGGAACCGGTCCTTCACCTCGGGCGTGGCGTGGGCCAGGAGGGTGGGCCCCAGCATTGCAATGGTGGCTCCTATGAAGCCGGGTCCAGAGCCGTAGGAGGTGGACTCTTCGGAGAAGATGCGTTCGGCCCAGGCCGGTTGTGCTCCTCCGCCGTACTCGGCGGGCCATGTGAGACCCGCCCAGCCGTGTTCGGCGAGGGTGCGCTGCCAGGCCCTACCGCGTTCGAAGTAGGCCCGGGCCTCGGCGTTATTGGGAAATCCTGATATCTGCCAGGGGTCGGCCGCGGCGAGCGGTTCCGCCCAGGTGGACAGGAAGGCGCGCGCCGATGCCCTGAAAGCCACCTGGTCCGGTGATTCGGTGGCGCCACCTGCCGGGCTGGGAGGACGGTCGGGCACGGTTGCCAAGACTAGTGGCACCAGAATCTGACGGACCATCAGAAACTCGGTTTCTATGGGCGACGTTGGCAGCCTGCGGGCCAAGGCCGGTCGTAGAGCCTTCAGGCCAGAGGGTCCACGTCGTCCACCTGCTCGAATACCCGCTGCACCTTGCCGACCTCGGTCCGTGGCATGGAACCCGCGGGTACCAGATCCAGGTCGGCCCGTATGCGGATCCGATCAGCGAGCACCCGGGCGACCCGATCAGCGACAGCAGACAGACGGTCTTCGGCATCGGCGGTGGCCTCGGCCCGGATACGCAGTTCGACCATGGGGCCACGTCGGTCCACGACGATGGCGTAGTTGGCTCCCACGTCAGGGTCGTCCATGAGGACGGCCTCGATCTCGCGGGGATACACGTTTATGCCCCGGATGATGAGCATGTCGTCGGCACGCCCGGTCAGACGCGCGATGCGGGTCCAGTGCCTGCCGGACACCCCGCCGTCGGGAAGTATCCGTGTGATGTCACCGGTGCGGTATCGCAGTACCGGCATGGCCTCCTTGGTGAGCGTGGTCAGGACCAGCTCGCCGAACTCGCCGTCAGCGACTGGAGCACCGGTCTGCGGGTCCACGATCTCGGGTAGGAAATGGTCGTCGAAGACGTTCAGGGCGCCCAGGTCGTCCGGTGCCTCCATGGCCACGCCCGGGCCGATCACCTCCGACAGCCCGTAGATGTCCAGCGCCGTGAACCCGCCTCCCCAGGCGTCCTGGATGCGTGTCCGCATGCCCTCCGACCACGGTTCGGCACCCAGGATCCCGATCTCGACGCCCAACTGGTCGCGGATTCCCTGGGAGTGCGCCCGTTCGGCCAGCACGAGGCAGTACGACGGGGTTGCCAGCATGACCCGGCTCCCCAGGTCGGCGAGGAGCTGGAGCTGGAGGGCCGTGTTGCCGCCGGAGACCGGAACCACCGTGCAACCCAGACGTTCGCCGCCGTAGTGGAGGCCCAGGCCACCGGTGAACAGGCCGTAGCCGTAGCCGTTGTGGAGGATGTCCTCGGGGCGGGTGCCGGCCAGTGCCAGCGCCCGTGCGTTCACCTCGGCCCAGATCGCCAGGTCGTGGGGGGTGTAGACGACGATGGTCGGCTTTCCGCTGGTCCCGGAACTGGCGTGGAGACGGGTCGTTTCCGCTATGGGAATGGTGACCATGCCCAACGGGTACTGGTCACGCAGGTCCTGCTTGACGGTGAACGGCAGCGAGCCGAGGTCCTCGACCGAGGTGATGGAGGTCGGGTCGACGGCGGACAGACGGTCCTTCCAGAAGGCGTTGCCGCTGCTGGCGAGGCGGGCCACGAGGGCGGCCAGGCGCTCGCCCTGGAGGGAGTGTTTCTCCGCCGGGGGCAGGCCGACCATGTCAACCGGGTCGAAGGAAGCGCCGAGCATCCGCGGATCCTAGACCCGGGCCGGATCTGGGATCCCGAGGAGTGACCCCGTTGAGGCGATCAACCGGCCCTCACCACGGCGGAGGCGACGATCAGGTCCCAGGCGGCCAGTCCGACTGACTTGAACAGGGTGACCTCGTCCTCTGATGCCCGACCGGCGGCGCCGCTGCAGAGTTCTGCCAGGTCGCCGACGACGTGGTCGAACGACCATTTGCCGTCTGCGGCCGGGACCATCAGGTCGCCGGCTTCGGCTGCTGCTGCATGGCGGTTGTCCACGAATACCGAAGCGAGGTTGACCAGGTCGGAGTCGACCTCGCGGCGTGCCACCGAGTAGGAACCGACCAGTCCCACGTGGGCGCCCGGCCGCACGGCTCCGGTGGGGACGACCGGGGTGGTCGACGAGGTGCAGCCGCACACGATGTCGCAGCCGGCGGTCTCCTGTGGGTCGGCGGCGACCAGGGCACGACCACCGGCCAGGTCGACCACCTCCGGGTCGGTGACGAAGGCCGCTGAGGATTGCGGGGTCCGGCCGGCCACGAGGATCCGCGTGATGCCCGGGCGCACCACCAGCATCGCCTCGACGTGTCCCCGGGCCTGCACGCCGGTGCCGAATATCCCCAGCGTGGAGGCGTCGGGACGGGCCACCAGGTCGGCCGCCAGGGCTGAGGCGGCCGGGGTGCGCAGGGTGGTGAGTGCAGATCCATCCAGGGTGGCGGTCGGAACACCGGTCTCCCGATCGCAGTAGAGGTAGAAGCCGTGGATCAACGGCAGGTCCCGATCCCGGTTGCCCGAGATGACGTTGACGATCTTCACCCCGATCCCGGCAGGTGACACCGCCGGCATCATGAGGAAGTCGTCGGTCGGGCCCAGGGAGACCTGGGTGCGGGGGTGGAGGTCGCCCAACAGCAGCGATCCCGTCCGGAGCGCCTCTATGCACGCCGGCATGTCCACGATTGACCGGATGGCCGCAGCGTCGAAGTGGGGGAGTCCGTTCATCAGGTGGACCTCATCGGAACACGAACCCCAACCCGATCGGGTCGTGGGGGTCCAGGTGGAAGGTTGTGGTGGCATGCCGGTGGGCTGAGCCCTCGACGCTGGTCACCAACCCGGCGTCGGTCACCCTGACCACCCGGGCGGTGAACATGTCGCCTGCCACACCGTGGTTGTGGAATGGGACCTCCGGAGCGATCCGGCCGTGGTGGTGGAGCAGGGCCAGCCTGGCTGAGGTGCCGGATCCGCACGGAGACCTGTCCACCTGTCCGTCGGCGAAGATCGTGACGTTGCGTTCCTGCAGTGGGTCCCCTCCGAGGGTCTCGTGGATGATCGTTCCGTACAGCCCGGAGAGACGGCCATCGGTCGGGTGGACCACCGATGGATGGTCGCCGAGGGCCGCCTTGACCTCCCGACCCAGGGCAATCAGGTCGTCGACCCGGTCGGCGGTTGCCGTCAGCCCGAGGTCGTCGATTGCCACAGAGGCGTAGAAGGCACCTCCGAACGACACGTCTGCGGTGACGTGTCCGAAGGAGGTACCGACGCCTAGGCCGGTAGCCGACACGAATGAGGGCACGTTGGTGAAGCGCACCGAGGCCACCCGTCCGTCCACCATGCGGGCCACCGTGTGCAGGCGACCGGACGGAGCGTCCACCACCACGTCCACCTCTCCGTTCTCCGGGGCCGTGATCCGCCCTGTGTCGATGGCCCAGGTGGCGATGGCGATGGTGCCATGGCCGCAGGCGGTGGAGAACCCGTCCTTGTGGAAGAACACGATGCCAACATCGCCGCCGGGGCCATCTGGTGGCACCACCATGCCGCCGTACATGTCGGCGTGGCCACGTGGTTCGTGGCAGAGGAAGCGCCGATGGTCATCCAGGTTCGCCATTGCCCAGGAGCGCCGGTCCAGGACCGAGTCGCCCTGCATGCCACCCAGGTCCACGATCCGGAAGGGTTCGCCGGCAGTGTGGTAGTCGTCGGCGACGATCTCCTCGCCGGGGCCCAGCACCATGGCGACGAACCGTAATGCGTCGGCCGCTACCACTCCTGCTACCAGACGGCCGCAGGGTCGAGGTCGATGACCTCGCGCATGCGGACCAGCAGGGGGCCGAAGTCGGGGTGCCGGACGAGGCGTCCCGTGGGTGCCATCGGCTCTATCCGGTCGGGGTCGAAGTCGAAGCGGTGCCTGACCCTGTCCTTCCACTCGTCGAGCCGGGTGTCGAACGGTGCCGAGGCCACCCCGGTGGCCACCACCTCGGCTTCCCCGGCAACTGGATCGAAAATGCCGATCGCCAACGGGAGCAGGTCGGCCAGCGCCGCCTGCAGACGCTCTGCGCTGTCGGCAGCCGGAAGGAGGACGTCGAGTAGGCCGTCAGCGTGTCGACGGTGGTACCGCTCTTCGCGTTCGGCCCGGGCTGCGGCCTCGGCGAGTGGGATCAGCGACGATTGCGCCACCTGCTCCCATCGGAGCTGTTCGGCGGAGTCGTACAACCAGTGGCGGACCAGGGCGTGGGCCCAGTCGTCGGAAGCCACCTCGACGAGTTGTGCGCAACGCCAGTCGTCCGGTGAAGGCCGGAAGGCCAGTTCGTCGATCCTGAGGTCGTTGTCGACCGGGTCGCCGTCGCCGGCCACGATGGCGTACAGGGCGGCCGCATGGCCCAGTTCGTCCTGCGCAATGGAGCTGAAGGCCAGGTCCTCCTCCAGGAACGGCGCCACCCCGATCCATTCCGTGTGCTGCTGGCCCATCAGGTGCTCGTCGTCGGCGAAGGCCAGGAGGAACTCGCGGACGGAGCTGCCAAGGCCTGTCATGCACCGCCCTCCCGCGTGTTGCGGCGGTGCTCGGCAATGGCCCTGCCATCGTTGTGACGGTGGGGCTTGTCGGAGTTGGGGGCAATGAACTCCAGGTCACCGAGGATCACGTTCTCACGGTCGACCAGCCACAGGCGGTCGCCCTCGGCCCGACGTGCGTAGCTCTCGCGGGCGAGCACGAGGGCCAACTCGTCGTCGGGAGCGTCCAGGGAACCGGCGTGTCGGAACTCGTCCCTGCCGTCCTTCTTGAGGAATACCTCGTAGCGCCGCATCTGTTCTCCTAGGCCCGCATCACTTCGACGACCTCGGCGCAGGCCGGGCAGGTGTGGACGGCCCGGCACCGGCTGGGGCCGAACATGGACTGCTCGTGGGTGGGTGAGCCACAGCGTGGACAGGCAACGGGTCCGCGTCCGATGCGGACCGCCACCGTGAACTCGCGGGCCATCGTCGCCCGTGCTGTTTCGGTGACCCGGTCGACCCCCCAGACAGGAGCGCCCAGCCACCGCACGTCCACGCCTTCCACACCGTCGACGGCGTCGACGGCACGGCGCACATCGTCGGCAATCATCGAGAGTGCCGGACATCCCGAGAAGGTCGGGATCAGCCCGACCGCCACGTGGCCGTCGTGTGTGGTGTCGAGTGATTCCAGCAGGCCCAGGTCGACGATGGAGATTCCCGGATACTCGGGGTCGTCAACGGTCGCCACAGCGGCCCGGACCCGGTCGACGAGAAGGTCGGTGTTCACGCGGCGACCTCTGCGGGGCGGGGCGGGGCGTCGTCCAGGACCCGGCGCACCCAGTGGGTGTCCGCCCAGTTGGCCGCGGCATCGGCGATGCGTCGGGCCGAGTCGGGTCCGCCCATGGCCAGGGTCCGCTTCAGCGGTTCCCAGTCAATGGGGCCGGAGGTCCACGTTCCGGTAGCCGTGTCGTGGATGAGCCCGGGGTCAGGGACGCTGAATCCGTACGACATGAGGAGGGGGACGAACTTCTGGACCCAACGGGCACGCAGCACCTCGTTGCGTTCCGACTTGATGTGCCAGCGGAGCAGGACGTCTCCCGGCTTCGAGTCGGGGCCGAAGAGCTGGAGGGAGGGCCACCACCAGTCGTCGAGGGACTGCTGGAACATGGTCCGCTGTATCTCGGTGCCGTTGGCGATGCGCAGCATGCGTTCCTCGCCCATTCGCATGTGGAAGCCCTCCTCGGTGATGATCCGCTTCAGGATCCGGCGGTACGGGCCATAGGAGCAGTTCTTGAAGACGGCCTGCTGGCTGGCGAGGGCAGCGGCGTCCACGAGGAACGAGATCGCCACCTGGTCCCCCCACGTCTTGGCCCGGTAGTGGAACACGTTGTGGAACTTCGACTTCCCTGCGAACAGGTCCTCGAGCATGTCCCGTCGGGTCTTGATGGCCAGGTCGGCACCCACCATGTACAGCAGGTGGGCGTGGCCTATCTCGTCCTGGGTCTTGGCCAGCACCGCCATCTTGTGGCGAAGGCCCGGGGTCCGGGGGATCCAGTCCCGCTCGGTCAGGCCACCCATCAGTTCCGAATTGGCGTGCATCTCGATGAAGGCGAACACGGCCTGTCGGTACGCGCCGGGCATGTCGTCATCCACCTCGACGATCCCACCGTCGTCCAGGAAGGCCTCGAAGTCATCCATGGTCGTCCACGTGCGCCGCATCACGCCAC
The DNA here is from genome assembly GCA_014240365.1 of Acidimicrobiales bacterium. GTDB lineage: Bacteria > Actinomycetota > Acidimicrobiia > Acidimicrobiales > MedAcidi-G1 > UBA9410. The sequence continues at coordinate 13,173 of JAAZXC010000009.1, forward strand.
CCCGTCCGGTGCGCCGTTCATGCCGGGGCGGTTGGCGACCATCGTCAGCACGTCGTAGGCCGCAACCACCTCGTCGTCCTGGTTCACGACCTGTGCGTCCCAGGCCACCTCGCCGTAGCCCGCTCCGGCTCGCAGTGTCTTGCGCTTGGCGGTCAACCAGACGGTCAGGGTGTCACCCGGGTAGGTCGGCTTGGCGAAACGGCACCGGTCGATTCCGTAGTTGGCGAGTACGGGACCGGGGTCCGGCCATACGAACAGCCCGGCGGCCAGGGACAGCACCAGGTAGCCGTGCGCCACCCGGCCTCCGAAGATCGGGCTGGCCGCTGCCGCCTCTTCGTCCATGTGGGCGTAGAAGTGGTCGCCGGTGGACTCGGCGAACGCCTCGATGTCATCGATGCTGACGGTCCGGGACCCGGTGCGAAGTGCCGTGCCCAGCTCCAGGTCGTCGAAGTGGAGCTTGAATGGGTGGCCCCGGTCGGCGTGACGGGTGGCGCCGGGCATCCACTGGCCCACGATGCGTGTCAGCACGTCAGGCGAGCCCTGGAAGGCCGTGGTCTGGAGGTGGTGTCGCACGCCGCGCAGGCCGCCCATCTCCTCGCCACCGCCGGCTCGCCCGGGTCCACCGTGCAGGAGCATCGGGAGAGGCGATCCGTGGCCTGTGCTTGTGGAGGCCACCGAGGCATCCACGACCTGCACCCGGCCGTGGTGGGCTGCGATGCCGAGAGCGATTGTCGCCGCCTCGTCCGCGTCACCGCTGTAGATCGATGCCACGAGGCTGCCCTGTCCGAGCGCGGCGAGCCTCACGGCCTCGTCCGGCCCGTCGTAGGCGACGAGGGTGGCGACCGGACCGAATGCTTCCGTGGCGTGGATCACAGGCGCTTCGGAATCCGTTGCCAGGAGCAGCGTGGGCGCCAGGAATGCGCCGACCGCCGGGTCCACGTCGTGGAATGTGCAGGAGTCGACGACGACACGGGCCGCTGTCCGTAGGGCGGCAATGGCGGCGGTTGCCTCATCGCGCGCGGTGGTGCCCACCAGGGACCCCATGCCGGTGGCCTCATCGGCCGGGTCGCCGACCTTCGTTTCTGAGAGGGCGGCGGCGATTGCCTCGGCAGCCGCGTCGACGTGGATGGCTGGAACCAGGATTCGGCGGATGGCCGTGCACTTCTGGCCTGCCTTGACCGTCATCTCCCGTGCCACCTCGCCCACGAACAGGTCGAACTCGGTCGTCCCCGGTACGGCGGCAGGCCCCAGGATCGCGGCGTTCAGCGAGTCGGCCTCGGCGTTGAAGCGGACCGATCGACCGACCAGGTTCGGGTGAGCCCTCAGGGCGGCTGCCGTGACGGCCGAGCCGGTGAAGCCGACGTGGTCCTGGCCACCCAGGTGGTCGAAGAGATCTCCGATGCTGCCGCAGACGAGTTGGAGGGCGCCCTCCGGGAGGATTCCGGATTCCACGATGCAGCGCACCATCGCCTCGGTCAGGAATGCGGTGGGAGTGGCTGGCTTGATGATGGTCGGCATGCCGGCAAGTAGTGCTGGTGCCAGCTTTTCGAGGGGCCCCCAGCAGGGGAAGTTGTAGGCGTTCACCTGTACGGCCACGCCGTGGCGGGCAGTCGCCACGTGGGCGGCAATGAATGATCCGTCGCGGGCCAGTACCTCGGGTTCGCCCTCCAGGAGGACGTGGCCGTCCGGGAGTTCACGTCGGCCCTTCGAGGCGTAGCCGAGGAGCACGCCGGCGCCGCCCTCGATGTCGATCCAGGAGTCGTTGCGGGTCGCCCCGGTAGCCGTCGAGAGGGCGTAGAGCCCTTCCTTCTCCGCCAGGAGGTGCTGGCCGAGGGTCTTGAGCAGGGCGGCGCGCTCGTGGAAGGTCATGGACCGCAGTGCCGGTCCGCCGACGTCGCGGGCGTAGGCGGCGGTGGCGCCGAAGTCGATTCCGTCGCTGGACACAGTGGCGAACGGCTCTCCGGTGACGGCGTGGCGGGTGACCACGCCTTCGGCCGAAGGCGTATGCCAGGCGCCCAGAACGTGACTTTCCAGTGTGTGCACCGATGCTCCCGTCAGCAGGGGTTTCCGCTGTCGCAAGATCGTATAACCTTTGATGATATTGGACAAGTCCCCACAGCGGGATACGCCGGTATTGCCCACCGGCGAGGACGTGGACGACCATGGATGGCGATGCCCACCACCTCCCGGCTGCCTGCCGCCCTGTTGATGTACCCGGGATTGGAGGCGTTGGTGCTGTCCACCAGCGCCCGTGGACGTCTCGGATCGGTTGTGGACCTGGAGGCATCGGTTCCCTTCGCCACTGCGGCGGAGGTACCGGATGAGGTGGAGGTGCTGGTGACAGGTTGGGGATGCCCGGTGCTCGATGAGCAGGCCCTGGCGACCCTCCCGGCGTTGAGGCTCGTGGCACATGCTGCAGGAACCGTTCGATCGCTGGTCAGTGACTCACTCTGGGACAGGGGCATCGTCGTCACCTCGGCTGCCTCGGCCAACGCCGTTCCCGTAGCCGAGTTCACGTTCGCCGCAGTCGTCATGATCACCAAGGATGTGTTCGCCATCCGCGACCGGCACCGGGGCGTGAGGGGACGTGAGGCTGTGGTCGACCAGTCGTTGATGGGCAGCCGAGGCCGGCGCATAGGGCTGGTCGGAGCCTCGACGATCGGGAGGCTGGTCATCGAGCGACTCCGCAGCCTTGATGTCGAGGTGGTGGTTGCCGACCCCTACCTGACCGCCACGGAGGCGATGGTGCTCGGCGTGGAGCTGGTGGACGTGGACGAGCTGCTGGCCACCTCGGACGTGGTGTCCCTGCACGCTCCGTTGCTGGCTTCCACCCGCCACATGATCGGTGTTGACCAACTGGCCACGATGCGAGACGGCGCCTGGCTCCTGAACACGGCCCGGGGGGGGCTGGTGGACACGGACGCCCTCACCGCCGAACTCGTCTCGGGGCGGCTCAACGCCTTCGTGGACACCCCCGACCCCGAGCCTCTTCCGAGTGGATCCCCGCTCTACGACCTTCCCAACGTCATCCTCACACCCCATATCGCCGGGGCGATGGGCAGCGAGGTATCCCGCATGGGAGACCTCGCCGTCACCGAGGTCGAGCGATTCGTGGCCGGCCTGCCACCCCTGCACGCCGTCACCCGTGACGCCCTGGACCGGATCGCGTGACCGGCGTACGGGCCGGGCTCTGCTCGATCACCTTTCGATCCCTGGACGTGGCGACCATCATCGGCCTGGCCGTCTCGGCGGGCCTTGACGGCATCGAGTGGGGTGCCGACCTACACGTGCCGGTTGGCGACGGGCGCCACGCCGCTGACGTGGCACGCCGGAGTGCGGACGCCGGCCTGTCCTGTCCGTCCTACGGCTCCTACGTGATGGCCGGCCGGACCCCCACCGACGACGTGGTCGATGTCCTCGGGACGGCGATGGATCTGGGAACGGACAGTGTCCGTATCTGGACACCGTTCGGAACGGGGCCGGACGCCCCGGCTGCGGACCGGTCGATCATCGCCGACGGGATACGGGAGGCCGCCGATCTGGCCGCGGAATGCGATCTGGCGATCTCGCTCGAGTTCCACCCGGGGACCCTGACCGAGACAGCGGCCTCGACACTGGACCTGCTGGCAGAAGTGGATCGGCCGAACCTGTTCACCTACTGGCAGCCCGACCCTTCCTTGGACGACACGTCGGCCCTGGAGGAACTGACCGCGGTCCGCCCGTTTCTCTCCCACCTACACGTGTTCTCCTGGGGAGCCGGATTCCACGACCGGAGGCCGCTCGCTGCCGGTGCCGGGATCTGGGAGCGGGCCCTGGGCGACGCCGGCGACCCGGACCCCTGGACCAGCGGCGGTCGCGATCGTTACGCATTCCTTGAGTACGTCGAGGACGACGACCCGACCAACCTGCGCGACGACGCGGCGACCCTCCGGGCCTGGCTGGGCATCGAGGAGTCCACCGATGCCTGAACCCCGGGCCAACCCGATGGGTGGCAACCCGTTCGCCACCAGGGCTGATGCCCAGCAGGCCGTTCGCGACCTTGTCGACCCGATCATTCCCCACATGTCCCCCGGTGGAGCCAGGGTTCGTCTGGGGAGCGGCGCAGCATTGTTCCCCCGGCGCGTGGCCGAGCTGGAGGGATATGCCCGACCGCTCTACGGGATCGTGCCCCTGGTGGCAGGCGGCGGGCAGTTCGCCCACTGGGACCGGTGGTGTGACGGCCTGGCCGCCGGCACCGACCCCGGGAACCCCGAGTACTGGGGTCCGTGTGCAGGTGACACCGACCAGCGGATGGTCGAGATGGCGGCCATCGGCTTTGCCATGGCTTTCACTCCCGGCCACATCTGGGAGCCCCTGGACGAGGGGGCGAAGGAACGAGTGCTGGCGTGGTTGGACGGAATCGACGAGTTCGAGCCGGGAGCCAACAACTGGCAGTTCTTCCGGCTGCTGGTGCACATGGGTCGCCAGCGGGTGGGGGCACCCGGTGAGGGAGCCGCGGCGCAGCGTTCGATCGAAAGGATCGAGGAGTACCACGTTGAGGACGGGTGGTATCAGGACGGCCGATTGGGAACGGTCGACTGGTACCTACCGTTCGCCTTCCACACGTACGGCCTAATCCTGGCCGCCTCCGGCCTGGGCGACAGGGAGGCAGCCGCCCGCTATGTGGAACGGGCCACGGCATTCGGGCCGGAGTTCCGTCACTGGTTCGGTCCAGACGGCGCGGCGATTCCGTACGGGCGGAGCATGACCTACAGGTTCGCCCAGTCCAGCCTCTGGGGGGCCTTCGCCCTTGCCGACGTCGAGGGCGTGCCATGGGACGAAGCCCGTGGCCACTGGGCCAGGCACCAGCGCTGGTGGGCGGATCGGCCAATCTCGGATCGGGACGGAGTCCTCAGCATCGGGTACGGCTATGACAACCGGCGTCTGGCCGAGGGATACAACTCGCCCGGTTCGCCCTACTGGGCGATGAAGGCCTTCACCTCCCTGGCGGCTCCTGAGGACCATCCTTTCTGGACCGGCGAGGAGGCGGCCCACGCCGAGGTGTACCTGCCGGTGGCACAACCGGTGGCTGGATGGGTGCTGGACCGGGATGGCACCCACGCCATGGCTCTCTCCGGGAGGCGCTCACCGCCGGTCCGGTTCCTGGAGCAGACGACGGCCAAGTACGAGAAGTTCGCCTATTCCTCGCGCTACGGATTCAGTGGCGAGGTCGAGTTCCACTACGGCGATGCCCTGACCGATTCCACGCTGCTCCTCCGGGACGGAACCGAGCGTCGTACCCGGTCGTCGGTGGAGGACGCCTTCATCGAACACGGTCCCGACGGGCCGATGCTCTGGTCCCGTTGGAGGCCGTGGCCTGATGTGGTGGTCGACACCGTGCTGGCCGGTGGTGCGCCATGGCACCACAGGGTGCACCTTGTGCGCACCGGCCGTGAGCTGATGGCCATCGAAACCGGGTTCGCCCTGGCGGTGGACTCCATGCGCATATCCGAGGGGCCGCTCGCTCCGGAGGTGCGAAGGGGGGACGGCGTGGCCGTGGTCCGCACCGCCACGGACCTGAGCGGCATGGTCGATGGCGACGGGGACAGGTCCGGCGAGGTGCGACCACTGCCGCCCAATGCCGGAATGGTCGATTCCCAGGGAGCGGTCCCTGTGCTCCGCTGTCTCCTCCAGTCGGGTGAACACATCCTGGCCTGTTCGGTGGTGGCGACCTCCGAGGTGGATGGGATCGAGGTCGACCTGGCACCGACCATTCCCCGGAGTGCCTACGACCTGCTGGAACGCGAGCGTGGACGGGTGACCGAACCCAACGAGCCGCTGGACGTCGAGGCGGTCATGCGCCTCCGGTTCACCGGCCGGAACGAATGAATGGCGAAATCGGCGACCCGCCGATCCCCCCTGTGCGACCGGGTCGCACGATCACCGGGATGTCGGCCATTCTGCTGCCCCATACCGATCACGGAGAGGTGGACTGGTCCGGTCTGGCCGCCCACGTCGAACGCACTGCGACAGCAGGGCTTACCCCGGCCGTGAACATGGACACCGGTTTCGTCCAACTGCTCGATGAGGTCACCAAGGACCGGGTACTGGACGTGGCAGCCGCCCACAGCGACGGGTTCGTGGCGGGCGCCCACCTGCTCGATCGGACCGGCGACCGGTTTGATCTGGACGGTTACCGCGGACAGATCGATCGCATAGCCACCCGGGGTGGCCTGCCGATCGTCTTTCCGACCCACGGGTTGGCGGCGCTGGACGGCGACGACTGGGTCGGAGCCCACGCGGCTCTGGCCGAGCAGTGCGATCGCTTCCTGGCCTTCGAGCTGGGGCCGATGTTCGTTCCCTACGGCCGCATCTACGACCTCGATGCCTACCGGGGCCTTCTTGGGATCGAAGCCTGTGTGGGGGCCAAGCACTCTTCGCTGGACCGTGTCCCGGAGTGGGAGAGGTTGGCGGCACGTGACGAGGCCAGGCCGGACTTCATGGTGCTGACCGGAAACGACCTGGCAATTGACATGGTCATCTACGGCTCGGACTACCTGTTGGGGCTGAGCACTTTCGCACCCGACAGGTTTGCCGACCGGGACCGCATGTGGGCCACCGGCGACCCGGGATTCACCGGGCTGAACGACCTGTTGCAGGAGTTGGGCGACTTCACGTTCCGGGATCCCGTTCCCGCCTACCGCCACGATGCGGCGTTGTTCCTGGAACTTCTGGGCTGGATTGGTTCCAGCCGGCTCCCCGATGGCGTTCCCCTACGCCCGGATGAAGACGTCGACGTGCTTCGAGACATCGCAGAGCGGCTGGGAGTGCTGGCGTGACGGACCGCGCAGCCATAGTCCAGGTGCGGAAACTGGCTGATGCCGAGTCATTTCGGTCCCATCTGGAGGGACTGGATCTGGACCTCAGCTTCGATTCCGACCTGGTCACGGGTGCGGACGCTCCCCTGGCTGCTGCGCTCAAGGTGAGGCTGTCCCCCCGGGTGACGCGTACGATCGGCAACCGCTTCGCAGTGCTGCCCATGGAGGGCTGGGATGCCACCAATGACGGCCGACCGACGGAACTCGTCGCCCGTCGTTGGGAACGGTTCGGCAGCAGCGGGGCCAAGCTGGTCTGGGGCGGTGAGGCGGTGGCGGTCCGGCCCGATGGTCGAGCCAATCCCAATCAGCTCTGCATCGGTCCTGAGAGTGAGTCGGACCTTGCCGGTCTCCGGTCCCGGCTGGTCGCCTCCCACTCCGATCGGTTCGGACGCACCGACGACCTTCTCGTGGGACTGCAGCTCACCCACTCAGGTAGGTGGTCGCGGCCCACCGGCAGCCCGGTTCCGCGTGTCGGGTACCGGCACCCGCTCCTTGACCGCCGGGTTCCGGTGACCGACACCTCGGTCCTGTCCGACGATGAGCTGGATGACCTGTCGAAGAGCTTCGTGGAAGCCGCTGAGGTGGCCGCGGACGCTGGGTTCGACTTTGTGGATGTGAAGGCCTGCCACGGCTACCTCCTCCACGAGATGCTCAGTGGCGTGGATCGGCCCGGCGCCTACGGGGGCGGGCTGGAAGGTCGGAGCCGCCTGCAGATCAGAACGCTGGAGGCCATCAGGACCCGACTGCCGGATCTCGGTCTCGGGGTGCGCTTGAGCCTCTACGACCTGGTTCCGTTCATTGCCGGACCCGATGGCGTTGGCGAGCCGGAGTCGACGGAGGGGTACCGCCACGCCTTCGGCGGTGACGGCACAGGAGTGGGTATCGACCTTGGGGAGCCCGATCGCCTCCTGACCCTGTTGGGCGAGGTGGGCGTGTCGATGGTGTGCACCACGGCCGGGAGCCCCTACCACTGTCCACATGCCCAGAGGCCCGCATACTTCCCGCCATCGGATGGATACCTGCCACCTCAGGACCCACTGTTCGACGTGGTCCGCCTACTGGATGCCACCGCCGGACTGAAGGCCGGTCACCCGGACCTGGTGTTCGTCGGGTCGGGCTACTCGTACCTCCAGGAGTGGCTGCCGAACGTGGCGCAGGCTGATGTACGGGCGGGGAGGGTCGATGCTGTGGGCATCGGGAGGATGGTGCTCAGCTACCACGACCTTCCCGCCGACATCGTCGAGGGCCGCGGGCTGGATCGGCGACGGATCTGTCGCACGTTCAGCGACTGCACGACGGCTCCCCGCAACGGTCTGGTCTCGGGCTGCTACCCCCTCGATGCCCACTACAAGGAGATGCCGGCGAGGGTGGAGTTGACGCGGGTGAAGCGGGCGGCCGAGCAGGCCCGGGGCGGCCGTCGCGCCTGACGTGGTCCGGACCGGGAGGAGTGGAGCGGGTGACGAGAATCGAACTCGCGTCATCAGCTTGGGAAGCTGGGGTTCTGCCATTGAACTACACCCGCGGGAGCCGTCAGCGTAGCGATCAGGGTGGCCTCATCGCCGTTGGGAGGCTGGTCGTTCCGACCAGGTGGGTGCTCAGGCCAGCTCTGCGATGTGGGCCACCGCATCGCCGCGGTTCACCAGCGGTGACCGGGTGCAGCCGATCACCATGCCGTCCCGCGGTGCCCTCACGGTGGCCACGCTGTTCCCGAAGGCATCGTCGATGCTGCCCAGCACCTGCCGCCGCTCAACCCTGTCGCCCAGTCCGACCGCCAGATGGAGGATCCCGCTTCGCCCAGCCCTGACCCAGGTGGTGGATCGGGAGGCCAACGACGGGTCGTCGGGTCCGATCGGACCGTCGATGACCCCGGTGGCACCCAGGACCCGTCGCACCCCGGCCACCCCGCTGTCGATGGCATCCTCGTCGAAGCGCAGTGCTTCTCCAGCCTCGTAGAGCAGCACGGTGGCCCCTCGTCGGGTAGCGGCCTGGCGCAGCGTGCCCGCCCGGTTCCGGGCGTGGACCATGAGAGGCGCTCCGAAGGCCTCGGCCAGTCGCCGGGTCTCGGGGTCATCCAGGTCGGCTCGGATCTGGGGCAGGTTCGTGCGGTTGTCCGTGCCGGTGTGGAGGTCGATGCCCACGCTGGAGCGGTCCACGATTTCGGTCATGAACAGGTTGGCGATCTGGGCGGCCAGCGAGCCGGCGGCCGAACCTGGGAACGACCTGTTCAGATCCCGCCGGTCGGGTAGGAGACGATCGCCACCGACGAAGCCCCAGACGTTCACCACCGGTACGGCCAGCACCGTGCCGTGCACCTCCAGCGGGTCCAGGTCCCGGAGGACCCGGGTGATGATCTCCACGCCGGCGATCTCGTCGCCATGGATGGCGGCGTTCAACCACACGGTCGGACCCGGTGTGGAGCCGTGGACCACCCGTACCGGAAGCGCCATGGCGGTCCCGGTCACGAGGCGTCCGATGGGCAACTCGAAGCCGTCGATGCAGCCCGGCTGGACCTCGTGGCCGCCGACGACGATCGGGCCGTGCTCAGCCATTGGTCGCTCCACCGCCCGTATCCCCGACCAGCCCGTCTTCGTCCGGTCCAACCACATCGCGGGACCTGTTCGCCTGCTTGAGGGATTTCGGCGGTTGGCCGAGGAGGTAGGACTTGCCTGTATCGACCAGAAAGCGTCGTCGCAGGGCCTGGCGGCCCAGCAGCATCCGGAAGCCCATCTGGTCGCGTCGCGTCAGGGTGAACTCCACGTCGACGATCTGGGAACCGATTCGTACCGGGAGCACGACGACCGGCCTCCGCTCGGTGGTCCCACTCGACGAGCGCACCTGGCGCCGGTCCAGCACGCGGGCTTCAACCTGCACGGCAGCTGCAGTCGATCGCTGCCACGGGTAGATGTGGAACCTCACCCATTCACGGTTCTCCACTTCGAAGGTGTGGAGACCGGCGGCATGCAGCGATGAGGTCCGTGCGCCGGTATCGACCTTCGCCTTCAGCCAGTCGACGCCGTATTCGGGGAGGCCGACCCACTCGCGCCAGCCGAGGGTGGGTTGGGACCGCGCCGCCGGCTTCTTCGGGGACGGCTTCCTATCTACCCGGATTCCGGGGTCCACCTCGTCTGCGTCAACGGGCACTGACCTGGTCACGTTCGCCTTCCTACGATGGTCGCCGGGCACCGGGGACCATACGCCTACATAATGATGCCTCTGACGCAGGCCGGCCGACCCCGGAGTCAACGTGAAGCTAGCGATCCTGTCCCGACAGCCGAACTCGTACTCGACGGCACGTTTACGCCTTGCGGCCATTGACAGGGGTCACGAGGTCGACGTACTGGACACGCTCAGGTTCGCCATCGACCTGGCCAGCGACGACCCGAACCTGCAGTACCGGGGCAGGCCCATTGAGGACTACGACGCCGTGATCCCGCGGATCGGAGCATCGATCACCTACTTCGGCACAGCGGTGGTGCGCCAGTTCGAGCAGATGGACGTCTACACGCCGAACACCGCCAACGGCATTGCCAACTCACGCGACAAGCTGCGTGCCATTCAGATCCTGTCCCGGCATGAGATCGGCATCCCGGCGACCGCCTTCGCCCGCAACCGCGACGACGTGCTTCCCGCCATCGAACGCGTGGGTGGTGCACCTGTGGTGATCAAATTACTCGAGGGGACCCAGGGGATCGGGGTGATCCTGGCTCCGGACACCCGGGTCGCCTCGGCCATCATCGAGACCCTGCAGAGCGCGAAGCAAAACGTGCTCATCCAGGCCTTCGTGAAGGAGTCGAAGGGAAGGGACGTGCGGGCGCTGGTGGTCGGGGACCGTGTCGTGGGCGCCATGCGTCGGACGGCGACCGGCGACGAATTTCGGTCCAACGTGCACAGGGGTGGCACCGTTGAAGCCGTGGAGCTGGACGAGGAGTACGAGGTCACGGCTGTGAGGGCCGCCCAGATCATGGGCCTTCGGGTGGCCGGGGTGGACATGCTCGAGGGGAACGACGGGCCGCTGGTGATGGAGGTCAACTCCTCGCCGGGCTTCGAGGGCATCGAGGAGGCCACGGGGCTTGACATTGCGGGGGCTGTGGTCGACTTCGTCGACGACCAGGTGGCGTTCCCCGAACTCGACGTTCGCCAGCGCCTTTCGGTGAGCACCGGATACGGGGTCGCTGAGATGCAGGTACGAGACGACGGTGCCTGGGTCGGCCAGACCATCGGCGAGAGCGGCCTACTTGACCGCGACATCTCGGTACTGACCCTCCACCGCGGCGCCCAGGTCATCCCCAACCCGCGGGTGCAGCGGGTGCTGGAGGCCAACGACCGGCTGCTCTGCTTCGGTCGTCTGGAAGAGATGCGCGACATGATCCCTACCCGCCGTCGGCGCTCGAGGGTTCGTCCCCTGCCCACCGATCTGGGTTCGGGTCGTCCGATCGACGACGAGACCGAGGCCTGACCTCCGGCAGGGGCCGGGACCTGCGAGAGGTCTAGGTTCACAGGAAGCCGAAGGGATAACACCATGGCCGAAGCCCACCGACCCATACGCACCGATGTCGTCCCTGAGATATGCGTCGACGGTGCCGCTACCGCGCTCGACTTCTATGTGGACGCTTTCGGAGCCGAGGAGCTGTTACGCCATGAGGCACCGGACGGCCGGATCATCCACGGTGAGATCTCCTTCGACGGCTTCGTGGTCTTCGTGGTTGACGACTTCCCCGAGTTGAACAATGGGAAGGGGTCCTCGCCCACGGCTATCGGCGGCACTCCCGTCACCCTGCATCGAGACGTGGTCGACGTGGACGCTGCGGTCGATCGGGCGGTGGCTGCCGGAGCAACCCTGGTCTGGGGACCCGAGGACATGTTCTGGGGAGACCGGTACGCACGGCTGGCCGACCCGTTCGGGCACCAGTGGTCGCTGGCCACCCCGGGGCCGGGGCCGGACGCAGCGGCCAAGGCTGTGGCCATGGATGGATTCCCCCAGGGAGAAGACGGATGACAGACCTACACCAGGCGCCCCGGGCGTCGTTCACCGACATGTCCACCTCCACGAAGGAGGACTGGATGGTCATCATGGGCCAGCGGACCGAGTTGGAGCAGGCCCTCCCTGACCGGATCATCGAGCAGTTCGGCCACCTCCGCGACGACTACGGGGGCTTCCCCGTGGATCGCCTCGAGCACAGCCTGCAGACGGCCACCCGGGCCGAACGCGACGGCCGCGACGACGAGTACGTGTTGTGTGCCCTCGTCCACGACATCGGCGATCCGCTCACGCCGTACAACCATCCCGACGTGGCCGCCGCGATCCTCAAGCCGTTCGTGTCCGGTGCCAACCACTGGATGGTCGAGCACCACGGCATCTTCCAGGGGTACTACTTCTGGCACCACCTCGGCATGGACCGAGACACCCGCGACCTGTTCGACGGACACGAGCACTACGAGCACTGCGCCACGTTCTGTTCTGAGTATGACGCCCCCGCCTTTGACCCCTCGTACAACTCCAACTCGTTCGAGCACTACCTCCCGTTGATTCAGGAGGTCTTCGGGAGGAACCCCCGGCTCTGAGGCCGGCGGGCCGACACCCCAGCGTGGCTAGCATCGACGCCGCATGATCCTCTCCGACCGTTCCATCCGTGAAGAGATCGCCGCCGGGCGAATCGTCATCGAGCCGTTCGACGACTCGTGCGTGCAACCGTCCTCCGTGGACCTGCACCTGGACCACCGGTTCCTGGTGTTTAGGAACCACACCACGGGCCACATCGACGTCAAGACCGACCTCTCGGCGCTGACCGAGCAGGTGGAGGCGGCAGGCGACGACCCGTTCATCCTCCACCCCGGGGAGTTCGTGCTCGGGTCCACCTCCGAACGCGTGACGGTTCCCGACGACCTGGTGGCCCGCCTGGAGGGAAAGTCCAGCCTGGGTCGGCTGGGCCTGCTCATCCACTCCACGGCCGGGTACGTGGACGCCGGCTGGGACGGCCAACTCACCCTGGAGTTCTCGAACGTGGCCAACCTGCCCATCACGCTCTATCCGGGCATGAAGATCGGCCAGATCTCGTTCATGCGCATGACCACGCCGGCCGACCGGCCCTACGGCTCCAGTGGGCTGGATTCCAAGTACCGGGGCCAGGACGGCCCACGGCCCAGCCGGTACTGGGAGAACTTCAACCGGTGACGGAGACTCCCGGTCCAATACCGCAGGCTCGGGGTGCCTTTCCCCACGTTCGAATTGCCGGAGATCAGGTGTATGTGTCCGGTACCAGTGCACGTCGCGCCGACGACTCGATCGAGGGAGCCGAGGTGGGCAATGACGGCGCGGTGCACCTTGACGCCGCGGTGCAGGCCCGTGCCGTGCTGGCAAACGTTGAACGTGTCCTGGCGACGGTCGGACTCGACCGCTCAGATCTGGTGGACGCCACGGCCTTCCTCGTCGACATGGACGACTTCGATGCCTGGAACAGCGTCTGGGCCGACTTCTTCGCCACCGGCGCGGCGCCGGCCCGAACGACGGTCGCCGTACGGGCCCTACCCCACCCGCACCTCCTCATAGAGGTGAAGGCCACGGCCCTTCGTCGGACCGCCGGCTGAGGGCCCCGACCGGATCATGCTGCTCCCGTTCGACCTCCAGGCATGGATCGACGAGCACCGCCATGAGTTGAAGCCACCGGTGGCGAACCGGTTGCTCTGGACGGACTCGGCCATGGACGTGATGGTCGTGGGTGGGGGGACCAGCCGGATCGACTTCCACGACGACCCGCACCCGGAGTTCTTCCACCAGATGGAGGGGTCGATGGTCCTGTGCCTCATGGAGGAGCCGGGAAGCCCCCCGCGTGACGTGGAGATCCGGGCCGGCGAGGTGTTCCTGCTGCCGGCGCACGTCCGTCATTCGCCGCGCCGCGCCGATCCCGACGGCATCGGAATCGTGGTCGAGTTCGCCCGCCCGGAAGGGGTGGTCGACGGCTTCGAGTGGTTCTGTGAGGGGTGCCACCACCTAGTGCACAGGGTGGAGGTGGCAGTGGCCTCCATCGTCGACGACCTCCCGCCACTGTTCGCCGCGTTCGCCGAGGACCTCGATGCCCGGACCTGCTCGAACTGCGGCGTTGTCCATCCCGGGTCGGGCTGACGCCATGGACCATCCCACCGTCGACGTTCACGCCCACTTCTTCCCCCGGATCAGCCGGGGCCAGGGCGCGATGCTCGGATCTGACGGGCCATGGCTGCGCGACGACGGCGACGGCACCGGGCAACTCATGGCGGGCAACGCCGAGTTCCGGCCGGTCGAGGCGACGTTGTGGGATCCAGATGTACGCGTCGCCCGGATGGACGAGCACGGGGTCGACGTACAGGTCGTGTAGGCCACGCCGGTGCTGTTCGGCTACTCCGCCGATCCCGTTGTCGCCGCACCGTGGGCCCGCCTGGTGAACGACCTGGCCCTGGAGATGTGTGCCGGGCACAGCGACCGGCTGAGGCCGCTGTGCCAGGTGCCGCTCCAGGACGTGGACAGGGCCTGTGCCGAGGTGACGCGCTCGATGGCCGACGGCCACGTGGGCGTGCACATAGGCAGTCATGTCGGCGGTCGGAACCTGGACGACCCGGAGCTGGTGCGGTTCCTGTACCACTGTGCCGACGAGGGGATACCTGTGCTGGTCCACCCCTGGGACACCATGGCCGGCGAGCGGATGGCCGCCCACATGTTGCGGTGGCTGGTGGGCATGCCCGCCGAGACCCACCTGGCCATCCTGTCGCTGATCCTCAGCGGGGCCTTCGAGCGACTGCCCACCGACCTGCGCCTCTGCTTCGCCCACGGGGGCGGCAACTTCGCGGCCCAGCTGGGGCGGGTGGACAATGCGTGGCGTCGACGCGACCTCGTACGCGCCGACTGCCCTGAACCGCCATCCAGCTACGTCGACCGGTTCCACGTCGATTCTGCTGTGTTCAGCGACGACGCGTTGCGCCTGCTGGTCGCCGTGATGGGTACGGACCACGTGATGCTCGGTTCAGACGACCCGTTTCCCCTCGGAGAGGAGCAGCCCGGGCGACTTGTCAGGGGTTCGGTACACCTGGCCAGCGACCAGAAGGAAGCGGTTCTCGGCCACAACGCCGTGAGGTTCTTCGACCTCTGAGTCGGTCGGGTGGTGGAGCCCGGTGGCTTCGGTCGGCGTCGGGGAGCGGTCAGCCCGTTGCGTCGGCCGCAGCGGCGTCACGGTTCTCGAGTGCCTCGAGAAGGTGCAGGGCGATGTCGCCCACCTTCACCTGGTCCTCCTCGATCCCTTCGGCCTTCACCCCGTCGTCGATCATGATGTAGCAGAAGGGGCAGGCCGTGGCGATGCGCCCGGCACCGGTGGCGATCAGTTCCTGCGAGCGCTCGACGTTGATGTTCTTGCCGATGTGCTCCTCCATGAACATCCGGCCACCACCCGCACCGCAGCACAGGCCCTCTGTGCCCGACCGTCCCGCTTCCACGATCTCGATCCCGGCGAGGCTGCCGATGACGTTGCGGGGGGCGTTGTACACGTCGTTGTGCCGGCCCAGGTAGCAGGAGTCGTGGTAGACGATCCGCTCCTCGAGGCGTGCCCCCTCCATGTCCAGCCTGCCCTGGTCGATCAGCCATTCCAGGAGCTGGCTGTGGTGGACCACCTCGTAGTGGCCTCCCAGTTGCGGGTACTCGTTGGTCAGCGTGTTGAAGCAGTGCGGGCACTGGGTGACGATCTTCTTGACGCCCATCGAGCCCAACGTCTCGACGTTCTGCATTGCCAGCATCTGGAAGATGTACTCGTTGCCGGAGCGTCTGGCCGGATCCCCGGTGCACATCTCGGACGGACCCAGGATCGAGAACGACACCCCGGCGCGCTGCATCAGCTGCGCCATTGCCCTGGACACCTTCTTGTTCTTGTCGTCAAAGGAGCCGGCGCAGCCCACCCAGTAGAGGTACTCGGATTCGAGCGGGTCGCCGCCGTCGAGGACCTCGATTCCCTCCAGGTCGCCCACCCAGTCGGCCCGTTCGCTCTGGGACAGGCCCCACGGATTCCCGGAGTTCTCCATCGACCGGTAGGCGCCTCCCAGCTCGGTCGGGAAGTCGGACTCCATCAGCGACAGGTAGCGGCGCATGTCCAGGATCTTGTCCATGATCTCGATGTTCACCGGACAGATCTCGTCGCAGGCCCGACAGGTAGTGCATGCCCAGAGTTCATCGGTCGTGATCCGGTCGAACATCCAGTTGGCCGGTACCGAGATCTCGGCATCGGCGCCGAGGGGGGGCGACACGACCGGTGTTCCGGTGGCGGCCATCACCTCGCCGGTCTTCAGGACGATCTCCCGCGGGTCCAACGGCTTGCCGGTGAGATGCGCCGGACAGACGCTGGTGCAGCGGCCACACATGGTGCACGAGTCGGTGTCCAGCAGTTGCTTCCAGGTGAAGTCCTCGATGGTCGAAGCCCCGAAGCTCTCCAACTCGGTCTCCATGAGGTTCGGCATTGCCTTCATGGCGCCCTTGGGCCGGTCCCGGTCCTTCAGGTACATGTTCAGCGGGGAGGTGAACATATGCCGGATCATCGTGATGGGCAGCAGGGCCAGGAAGGCCATGAAGGACATCACGTGGGCGATCCACCAGCCCTGGTGCCACCCGGCCAGGTCGCCGGCCAGCTGGTCGGAACTGCCAATGGCCATGGCCAGCGGGTAGCCGATCACGGACCATGTCTCCGCCTCGGCCCCATGCCCGCCGAGCGAGGCCTGCAGCGCGATCCGGAACGCCTCGGCTCCGAAGCCGGTGACGCCGATGGCGAGGAAGATGAGGAGTACGGCTGCGTGTTCGGGCTTCGACTTGATGCGGATCCGGTAGGGCCGGAAGCGCCTGGGGCCATAACGGCGGAGCACGGCCCACACCACGCCGACCAGGTACAGCACGCCGGCTATGTCACCCACAGCGGTGTACGCCCGGTAGACGTCACCGTGCAGGAACTTGATTGATTCCGGGATCTGGTGGTTGATCTCGAGCACCGTGGTGACGGCCATCAGGATCAGGAACGGGAAGTAGATGAGGGCGTGCATGACGCCGGCAGCGGGATCGCGCAGCAGCGTCTTCATGAACACACCGGAACGGAAGTCGCCGAAGCGCCTCTTGGCGTTGCCGGCGTTGGTGGATCGGTTGTCGGGGGTGCCACGCTGCCAGTTCTGGACCCGCTGGGAGAACAGCACGGCTCCGTAGATGATCAGCATCGGGATGACCGTGTAGAAGGCCAGCTTCAGCGACCCGGGCACGTTTATGAATACCTCGCGGGTGATCGGCGAGTCGTCGTGGAATCCGTTCACCAGCGAGGCGACGCCGGATCCGGCGGTGAACAGGGCCACGAGGTCTGGCACGAGCCCGGGCCGCACAGCGATGGCCGGTGGTCCGGTCAGTTGCCCTGTGCCAGCGCGCAGCCGCGGGACCGCACGGTGTGCAGCGTCAGGCCGGACCCCTTCAGGCGCCGGCGGAGTCGCCCCAGTTGGACGTCCAGCGAGTTGCGGCTGGGTAGGCCGTCCGGCCAGCCGGCCTTCGCCAACTCGCCACGGCCGACAACGCTGCCGAACCGATCCACCAGCGGGGCCATGAGGCGGGCATCGGCGGGAGCCAGGGCCACCCACCACCTGCCATAGCGCAGGAGTCGGTCGTCGGTCAGCTCCGGTCGTCGTTCCAGGCTTTCATCGGCCCGGCCCGCAAGGGCGAGGACCCGGGAGCGGACGTCGGCAGGGGCGGCCGGTAGCCGCACCCAGTCCTCGAGGAGGTCGACGGGGGTGAACGGCGGGGCGTGGGGCGCCACCAGGGCCAGGCGCGGGATGCCCCGACGCCTCAACTCCTCCAGCTGCCGGGACTCATCGGGCAACCGGACCACTGCGACGTCGGTCATGTCCATGTCCTGAAGATAGACACCGCCTGTTTCCCCACTGTTTCGTGGTCGTGAACCGGGTGCGAACTTGGGTCGTCTGATCCGTGAATGGTCAGGTTCCTGTCAGGCAGCCGTTTCCGGGTCGTCATGCTCAGCGAACGTTGGCGAAACCCACCCTTCGTACGTTCAGACCGTTCGAACCGACGTCCACCTTTGGAAGGGGCAATCGTGAGGGGCATGACCAGATCTACAACCACGCTGTGGAGCCGCAGGGCAGGAAGGAGCCGCGTCCACAAGGTGGGCTTCGGCCTCTTCGGCATAGTGGCCGCGATCGCCCTCACGGCGACCCCCGCCATGGCTCAGGATCTGACTCCCGCCGAGTACAACGCGGCCCTGCTGACCAGCCTCTGGCTGATACTGGCCGGGTGCCTCGTGTTCCTGATGCAGGCAGGGTTCGCCCTGGTCGAGGCCGGGATGACCCGGGCCAAGAACATCGGCAACATCATGGCCAAGAACCTGGCCGACATGGCGATCGGTGCCCTGGCCTTCTGGGCCGTCGGCTTCGGCTTCGCCTTCGGTTCGGACGGCGGCAGCCTCATCGGCACGGACTCCTTCTTCCTCTCGGGTATGTCCGAGTCGTTCGTCGACGGCGACGTGCTGGCCACTCCGTCGTTCTTCTTTTTCCAGGTGGTCTTTGCCGCCACGGCGGTGACCATCGCCTCGGGTGCCATGGCCG
This sequence comes from Acidimicrobiales bacterium, assembly GCA_014240365.1. Classification (GTDB taxonomy): domain Bacteria; phylum Actinomycetota; class Acidimicrobiia; order Acidimicrobiales; family MedAcidi-G1; genus UBA9410. The sequence continues at coordinate 31,628 of JAAZXC010000009.1, forward strand.
AGCGCACGAAGTTCTCCGCCTACCTGTTGTTCAGCCTGGTCATGAGCGGGTTCATCTACCCGGTGGTGGTCCACATGTTCTGGCAGGGCGACGGGATCCTCTCGGACCTGAGCATCGGCGATGCCCGCTTCAGTGACTTCGCCGGATCCAGCATCGTCCACAGTGCGGGCGGTTGGGCCGCCCTCATGGGTGCCGTATTCCTCGGCCCACGGATCGGCAAGTACGGACCGGACGGCAAGCCACGGGCGATTCCGGGCCACAACGTCGGCTTCGCTGTCGTCGGCGTGTTCGTCCTCTGGTTCGGGTGGTTCGGTTTCAACGCCGGATCCGAGCTGGCCATGGACAACTGGGTGGCCCACTGCATCATGACCACCCTGCTGGCGGGTTCAGCCGGTGTGGTGGGAGCCGGTGCTGCCATCTGGCGCAAGACCGGCGCCATGGATGTGGGGATGGCCGGCAACGGTGCCCTGGCCGGCCTGGTCAGCATCACCGCCGGAACCGGCACCATGTCCTTCGCCGGGTCCGTCGCCGTTGGATTCATCGGTGGCGTGATCGTCGTCTACTCGGTGCTGTTCATCGAGCGCCGGGGCATCGATGATCCGGTTGGGGCCGTGTCGGTCCACGGCGTGTGCGGTGCCTGGGGCACCCTGGCCATCGGCTTCTTCGCCAGGCACGATGATGCATTCCTGGGGCGTGACGATGCAGGCCTCTTCTACGGCGGCGGTTTCGACCAGTTGCTGGTGCAGGCCATTGGCGTGGTGATCGTCGCCGTCTGGGTGCTCGGCACCACGGCGATCCTGTTCAAGGTCCTGAAGTCCACGGTGGGCCTGCGGGTCTCTGCCGAGGAGGAGCTGGCTGGACTCGACGTGGCTGAGCACGGCTCGCCCGGCTACGGCCCGGAGCCGGTGCTGGTCGGCTGAGCCAGACGACCGAACGGTGGCGGGCGGGTCCTACGGGGTCCGTCCGCTGCGCGCTCCGGTGGCGGTGGTTCAGCCCGCCTGTGCGGCCACGTCCGCGGCGGCTGTCGCTGCTGCGGCGGGGTCCAGTGAGCGTTCCAGAACGGGCTTGGCTTCGACCGGGCACAGGTCGTCGTCCAGTTCGTAGACGAGCGGGGTGCCGGTCGGGATGTTCAGGTCCGCGATGTCGTCGTCGCTGATCCCATCCAGGAATTTGCACATGGCGCGGAGGCTGTTGCCGTGTGCGGCCACCAGCACCACGTGTCCGGTATGAAGGTCCGGCGCAATGGCCTCTTCCCAGTAGGGCAGCATCCGGTCGACCACGTCGGCCAGGCACTCGGCCAGGGGGGGGTCTATGTCGGCGTACCGGGCGTCGTTGTTGGGGTTGAACGGGTTGTCGGCCGTTATGGGTGGCGGTGGTGTGGCGTAGCCCCTGCGCCAGGCCTGGAGCTGTTCGCTTCCGTACTTCTCCCTGGTGGCGGCCTTGTCCAGCCCGGTCAGGTCGCCGTAGTGCCGTTCGTTCAGTCTCCAGTCGCGGCGTACCGGGATCCAGGAACGACCGAGGGCCTCGAGGGCCAGGTTCGCCGTGTGTATGGCCCGGACCTGTAGGGAGGTGTGGACGACGTCGGGTGAGATGCCGGCGGCGGCGAGCAGGAGGGCACCGCTGCGGGCCTCGGCTGTTCCCAGTTCGGTGAGGTCGCAGTCGTACCACCCGGTGAACTGGTTCGTGGCGTTCCACTCACTCTGGCCGTGGCGAAGGAGGATCAGGGTCGGCATGACGGTTCCCGGGTAGACGAAGGCACTGGTGGGGTTCACGGTAGCGGACCCGCCCGGATCGGTGAAGCGGTGCCCCCCATACTTCTTCCGGTCAGAAGTTGCTATAGAGGCACTCAACATTGCTATAGTAATGAGCAACATAAAGGGTGGAGTTGCTGTAGGCAGCACTACCCTGCACCGTCGGCCCGGGAACCCTCCCCCGATCCCGGGCCCGACGGGGCGAACCCCCTTACACAGAGAACCCCCGTACACAGACCTCTCAGCAGACTGGGAAGAAGGAGACAAGACCATGGGCAAGGCCGTTGGAATAGACCTCGGAACCACAAACTCGGTGGTAGCCGTACTCGAAGGTGGCGAACCCATTGTGATTGCCAACGCCGAGGGTTCCAGGACGACCCCGTCGGTCGTGGCGTTCGCGAAGGACGGTGAGGTGCTCGTTGGCGAGGTCGCCAAGCGCCAGGCCATCACCAACCCGGGCCGCACCATCCGGTCGGTGAAACGCGAGATGGGCACCTCCTGGAAGCTCGACATCGACGGCAAGGACTACACAGCGCAGGAGATCTCGGCCCGCACCCTCCAGAAGCTGAAGCGGGACGCCGAGGCCTACCTGGGGACCACGGTCGATCGGGCCGTCATCACCGTGCCCGCCTACTTCGACGACGCCCAGCGCACCGCCACCAAGGAAGCAGGCCAGATCGCCGGCCTCGAGGTGCTCCGCATCATCAACGAGCCGACCGCCGCTGCCCTCGCCTACGGGCTGGACAAGGACGGCGCCGACCAGACCATCCTCGTGTTCGACCTCGGCGGTGGCACGTTCGACGTGTCGGTGTTGGAGATCGGCGACGGCGTCTTCGAGGTCAAGGCCACCCACGGTGACACCAAGCTGGGTGGTGACGACTGGGACCAGGCGGTTATCGACTGGCTGGTCACATCGTTCAAGAACGACCACGGGGTCGACCTGGCCGGCGACGCCATGGCCGCACAGCGCCTCAAGGAGGCCGCCGAGAAGGCCAAGATCGAGCTCTCACAGGTCCAGCAGACCCAGATCAACCTGCCGTTCGTCACCGCCACCGACGCCGGACCACTGCACCTCGACTACACGCTCAGCCGGGCGAAGTTCCAGGAGCTCACCGCTGACCTGCTCGCCCGCTGCCGGACACCGTTCGAGCAGGCCGTGAAGGACGCCGGCCTGAACAGGGGTGAGGTCGACCACGTGATTCTCGTGGGAGGCTCCACCCGGATGCCGGCGGTCGTGGAACTGGCCAAGGAGATCGCAGGTCGCGACCCCTCCAAGAACGTCAACCCGGATGAGGTGGTGGCCATAGGCGCCGCAGTCCAGGCAGGCGTCCTGGTTGGCGAGGTCAAGGACATCCTCCTCCTGGACGTGACACCGCTCTCGCTGGGCATCGAGCCCAAGGGAGGGGGGATGACGCGACTCGTCGAGCGCAACACCACCATCCCCATCCAGCGCACCGAGGTGTTCACCACGGCGGAGGACAGCCAGCCATCGGTTGACATCCACGTCCTGCAGGGCGAGCGCGAGATGTCGCAGTTCAACAAGACCCTCGGCAAGTTCCAGCTGGTCGGCCTCCCGCCGGCGCCGCGCGGAACCCCGCAGATCGAGGTCACCTTCGACATCGACGCCAACGGCATCGTCCATGTGGCGGCCAAGGACAGGGCAACGGACAACGAGCAGTCCATGACCATCACCGGTCAGTCGTCCCTCGACAAGGATGTAATCGACCAGATGGTCCGCGACGCCGAAGCCCACGCCGACGAGGACCGGACCCGTCGCGAGGAGGCCGAGGTCCGCAACACCGCAGACAACCTCGTCTACCGAACGGCGACGCTCCTGACCGATCAGGGCGACCAGCTCACCGACGACGAGCGGTCCAGCGTGGACGAGAAGCTCGTCACGCTCAAGGCCGCCCTCGAAGGTGACGACACCGAAGCAATCGGGGAGGCCACCGAGGCCCTCATGGCGGCCAGCCAGGAGTTCGGTCAGCGCCTGTACGAGGCAGCCCAGGCTGACGCGGCCTCCGCAGGGGCAGCGGACGCGTCGGGGTCCGATGAGGATGTCGTGGATGCCGAGATCGTCGACGAGTCGTGAGCGACCTTCCTTCGGGTGACGTGTCTTCGCCAGAGGACGAGCCGTCGGTCGACACCCCGTCGACAGACGTCTCCGGTGAGTCGCCCGAAGCCTTGACTCCCGATATCGACGCACCGATCGTCGACGACGTCGACATTGCCGGGTCGTCTGGCGACGGCCCGAAAGACCTGGGTGGGGATCCGGTTCTGGATCTGATGGGGATTCTGGAGGGGGAGCGGGACTCCTATCTGGGAGACCTGCAGCGGGTGTCGGCGGAGTTTGCCAACTTCCGGAAGCAGGCCGAGAAGCGGAGCATCGAGGTTGCGGCCGTGGCACGTGGAGCCCTCGCAGAACGCCTGCTGCCGGTGCTGGACGCCTGCGACCTGGCAATCGAACACGGAGCCGACGCTGTGGTGCCTATCCGCAGTTCGCTGGTCAACGCCCTCGAGCCGGCCGGGCTGGAGGTACTGGATCCAGTGGACCAGCCATTCGACCCGACCCTGCATGAGGCCGTGCTCCACGTACCGGCTGAAGAAGGAGACGACGTACAGGTCGTCGTCGAGGTGCTCCGTCGCGGGTACGCCTGGTCAGGCCGTGTGCTGAGGCCTGCCATGGTGAAGGTCCGGGGCTGATCCGGCAGGGCCGGGGACGACCATGACCGCGCAGCGAGAGTGGTTCGAGAAGGACTACTACGCCACGCTCGGCGTGCAGAAGGAGGCGTCGGCCAAGGACGTCACCAAGGCCTACCGAAAGTTGGCCCGCAAACTCCACCCAGATGCCAATCCGGGTGACGACACTGCCGAGTCCCGGTTCAAGGAGGTCTCGGCCGCCTACGACGTGCTCGGTGACGAGGATCGTCGGGCCGAGTACGACCAGGTCCGGACGATGGGACCCACGGCGGGTGGAATGGGCGGCGGCGGCTTCGGAGGCGCTGGCGGCTTCGACATGGACGATCTCTTCGGCGGGATGTCCGGCTTCGGGGGTCGCGGTGGTCAACGGGGACGTCGCGGAGACGACCTGGAGACCCGCCTGACCCTGTCCTTCGTCGAGGCGGTTAACGGCGCCACCACCACCATCCATCTCGTCAGCGACGCTGCGTGTTCGACCTGTTCGGGCAGTGGAGCCCGCCCGGGCACCCGCCCCACGACCTGCGAGAGCTGCGGTGGTCGTGGCGTCCGGGCCGACGACCAGGGCCCATTCTCGTTCTCAAGGCCGTGTGCACCCTGTGGCGGACGGGGCCGGCAGATCGAGGATCCCTGCGGCAACTGCAGGGGCTCAGGTATCGAACGACGACCCAGGGAGGTCCGGGTTCGGATACCGGCAGGCGTCGAGGACGAACAACGCATACGCCTGAAGGGCCGGGGCGGCCCTGGTCGTGGCGGCCCCGACGGGGACCTCTTCGTGGTGGTCGCAGTCGAACCCCACCGGAGGTTCGGCCGTCGTGGCCTGAACCTCACCGTGGTCGTACCCATCAGCTTTCCCGAGGCCGTCATGGGTGCCGAGATACCCGTGCCCACCCTTGAGGACGACACGGTCACCCTGAAGGTTCCGGCCGGCACCCGCAGCGGCCAGACCTTCCGCGTCAAAAAAAGGGGGGTCCAGACCGGACGGGTGACGGGAGACCTGCTGGTGACCGTGGAGGTCCATGTGCCGACCGATCCAACCACAGCCGAGACGGCAGCCATCGAGGCGCTCGGCGAGGCCCTCTCGGGCAGCCCGCGCGACGGACTGGCAGACTGACCCCGATGCAGGAAGCACGCTGATGCCGTACTCACGGCCCGGCCCGGACCAGGCCGTCTACGTCATCTCGGTGGCCGCCGAGCTGGCCGGCATGCACCCACAGACGCTGCGCATCTACGAGCGGCGGGGCCTCCTGGATCCAGCGCGTACCAGCGGTGGCAACCGTCGCTACAGCGAGGCTGAGGTGCACCTCCTGCTGCGCATAGCGCAACTCACCGCTGATGGCCTGAACCTTGCGGGGGTGAAGCGGGTGCTGGCGCTTGAGGCCGAGGTGTCCAGGCTGGAGGCGGAGCTGGCAGCGGCCCACTCGGACGCCAGCCGGGCTGTAGCAGACGTACACCGGCAGTACCGCCGGGACCTGGTCCCCGTGGAGCAGAGCATCACCATCTACAGGGCCCCCCGATCACGCTGACGCGACCTCGTTGACCTGCTGTTTCTCACGGGTTCCCGGGGGCTGCACGGGGCCACAGAACCCGCCTGAGAGGCGGTCCGGGTCCACAGCGGGAACGGTGTCACCATTGCGGCAGCGGGGTTTTCCACAAGGGGCTGGGGAAAACGTGGCTGACGCGTCTGAACCGCCCAGAATCCGGTAGAGCGGCCCGGCTCGGCTCGGCCCGGTCACGTCGGAGAGGGTGTGGAAAGCACTCCGAGGCCACCGGATACCGGCGATAGGCTCGGCCCGTAAGGGACCCGATCCAGGAGAAGTGCCGTGCCAGCGACCGTCATTGTCGGGACGCAATGGGGCGATGAGGGCAAGGGCAGGTTCACGGATCTCGTGGCCAGCGAGGTGTCGATGGTCGTCCGCTACCAGGGCGGCCACAACGCCGGACACCGCATCGTCGTGGACGGTGAATCCTTCGCCCTCCAACTCGTGCCGAGCGGTGTGTTGTACCCCCATGTCACGCCGGTGATCGGCAACGGCGTGGTCGTCGACCCGCGCGTCCTCATCACCGAGATGGACATGCTCGAGTCACGGTGAGTGTCCACCAGCGGGCTCCGGCTGAGCGGCAATGCCCACCTGATCCTCCCCTACCACCAGGAACTCGACGCCCTGCACGAACGTCACCTGGGAAAGAACAAACTGGGTACCACCAAGCGGGGCATCGGCCCGGCGTACGCGGACCGGGCAATGCGGGTGGGAATCCGGGTACAGGACCTCTTGGACGAGAAGATCTTCCGGCAGAAGCTGGGTGCCGCGCTGGAGCACACCAACAAGGTCCTGACCCGCGTCTTCAACCGGCTTCCGATCGATGCCGACGAGGTGGCTGACGAGTACCTGGGTAACTGCGCCCCACGGCTCATCCCCCACATCACCGATGCCGTAGGCCTGGTCCACGACGAGTTGGACGCGGGCGGCAGGATCCTCATGGAAGGCGCCCAGGCAACCTTCCTGGACCTGGACCACGGCACCTATCCGTTCGTGACGTCGTCGAATCCGGTAGCCGGCGGTGCCTGCACCGGTGCCGGGATCGGTCCCCGGGACATCGACCGGGTGATCGGCATTGCCAAGGCCTATGTGACGCGGGTTGGGGCTGGACCGTTTCCGACGGAGCTGTTCGACGATGTCGGTGACCACCTGGTCGACGTCGGCCACGAATACGGAACCAACACCGGTCGTCGCCGCCGCCCGGGGTGGCTCGATGCGGTCATGCTCCGCTACGCCGTCAGGGTCAACTCGTTGTCCGAACTGGCCATCGCCAAGCTGGACGTCCTCGACCAGCTCGAGGTCATCCGTGTGTGCGTGGCCTACGAGGCCGACGGCGAACGACTCGACCAGCTGCCCTACCACCAGTCGGTGCTGCACCGGGTCACGCCCGTCTACGAGGATCTGCCGGGCTGGGGTATTGACATCTCGGGGGTGACGGAGCGCTCGCAGCTCCCGCCCGAGGCCGATGCCTACCTCAGGTTCGTGGAACAGCAGGTCGGCGTACCCATTGGCATGGTCGGAGTCGGACCGGACCGCCAGCAGGTTCTCCGATTCTCAGACTGAGCGCGGCGAAGACGGAACCGGTGCCGGGTCGATGAGGGTGTGCGTCGTCGGATCCGGCGGTCGTGAACACGCCCTGGCCCACGTGCTGGGCCGCCACCACGACGTCGTGGTCACCCCGGGCAACCCCGGGATCCCGGGTTCGGTCCCGACCCCACCCGAGGAGCTGGAGGCCGACCTCATGGTCATTGGACCCGAGGCCCCGCTGGTCGCCGGGCTGGCCGACCGCCTCAGGTCCGCGGGTCGTCTGGTCTTCGGCCCGGGCGCGGATGGCGCCCGTCTCGAGGGGTCCAAGGCCTGGATGAAGGAAGTGCTGGTCGACGCCGGAGCGCCCGACGCCGCCACAAGAGTTCGCGACTTCGAGACGAGGTTGCCGCCCTGGCCTATCTCGACACGATGGGCGACCTGTTCGTCGTCAAGACCGACGGGTTGGCGGCGGGAAATGGTGTGCTGGTCACGACCGATCGGGCCGAGGCGGTCGACGCCGTGCGGTCCTACCTGTCCGGAGACGCCTTCGGTGACGCCGGCCGGACCCTCGTGATCGAGGAGGGACTCAGCGGGCCCGAACTCTCGATCCTGGCCATCTGTGACGGGTCCACGGCCATGGCACTCGCTCCTGCACAGGACTTCAAGCGCCTTGGCGATGGTGACGCCGGCCCCAACACGGGCGGCATGGGTGCCTACTCGCCGGTACCAGTGGCCACAGAGGCCGTGGTCGACTCGCTGATGGCCAATGCCGTTGAACCGACGCTGGCTGCGCTGCGTGGCCGTGGGATCGACTACCGCGGCGTCCTCTACTGCGGGCTCATGTTCACCCCCGACGGACCGAGGGTGCTGGAGTACAACGTGCGCTTCGGCGATCCCGAGACCCAGGCCGTGCTGCCGAGGCTGACGAGTGACCTTGGCGAGCTTCTGGCTTGCGCCGCCGGCGGAAGGCTCGGTCCGGAGCCGACCTTCGACGATGGGGCGGCAGTGGCGGTCGTCTGCGCATCGGAGGGATATCCGGCCTCGCCCCGGACCGGGGATCGGATCGCCGGGCTGGACGCTGCATCGGACATGGCCGACGTCACCGTCTTCGCAGCGGGCGTGGGTGCCGACCCAGATGGCGGTCTGGTGACGGCCGGGGGGCGGGTACTCACCGTCACCGGGAGCGGTCCGACGGTCGACGATGCCCGCCGTAGGGCCTACGAGGCGGTAGCTGGGATCTCGTGGCCCGGGATGTGCCATCGGACAGACGTAGCAGCGACGCCCACCGGCGACTAGAACTCACCACTGAGGGAAACAGGTCAGGAGCACCCGATGGCGTACAAGGTGGCGGTCCTAATGGGATCGCCGAACGATGGCGAGAAGATGGCCCCGGTGGCTGCGACGTTGGAGCGCTACGGCATCGAGGCCGACGTCCGTGTCATGTCGGCCCACCGCAGCCCCGCTCTGGTGTCAGCGTTCGTGGCAGGCGCCCGTGCAGATGGCTATTCGGCGATCATCTGCGGAGCCGGCATGGCGGCGCACCTGGCTGGTGCAGCGGCGGCCCATACCACCCTCCCGGTCGTCGGGGTACCGCTCTCGGGTGGGGCCATCAACGGTTGGGATTCGCTTCTGGCCACGGTCCAGATGCCGAAAGGCATCCCTGTGGCCACGGTGGCCGTCGACGGAGCGATGAACGCGGCACTCCTGGTCGTCCAGATGCTGGCGATCAGCGACCCGGCACTGGTAGAGGCCCTGGTGGAGCACAGGGCCGAGATGGTGCCGCGCTGAGAAGCGGCACGGAAAGACACCTGGAACCTATGCACATGGAGAACGTCCTCGCCTCCCGGTATGCCAGCAGGCCCATGGCCGAACTCTGGTCGCCCGAGGCCAAGGTGGTGATGGAGCGCGAGCTCTGGATAGCGGTCATGGAGGCCCAACGGGATTTGGGCGTGGACATCGCAGACGGGGTCATCGATGACCACCGGGCGGTGGCAGACCAGGTTGACCTGGACTCCATCCGTGAACGCGAGCGGGTCACCCGCCACGACGTGAAGGCCCGCATCGAGGAGTTCTGCGCCCTGGCAGGCCACGAACACATCCACAAGGCGATGACATCTCGGGACCTGACCGAAAACGTCGAACAACTGCAGGTCCGGCGGAGCCTGGAGCTGGTCCTGGATCGCATCGTGTCGGCCCTGGACCGCCTGGCCCGGCTGGCCGTCGAACACGGGGGCCTGGCAATGGCCGGCCGGAGTCACAACGTGGCCGCCCAGGTGACGACCCTCGGCAAGCGGTTCGCCACCGCAGCCGAGGAGCTCCTCACGGCACATCGCCGGGTGTCCGACCTGTTGGCCGCGTACCCGCTGCGTGGCCTGAAGGGCCCGGTCGGGACCCAGCAGGACCAGCTGGACCTGCTGGGTGACGCCACCCGGGTGGATCGTCTAGAACGCCTGGTTGCCGAACACCTGGGCTTCGAGCAGGTGCTGGACTCGGTCGGGCAGGTGTACCCGCGGTCGTTGGACTTCGACGTGGTGTCGGCGCTGGCCCAGGCAGCGGGTGGCCCGGCCAACCTGGCCCGCACCATCCGGCTCATGGCCGGCAACGAGTTGGCCACCGAGGGCTTCCGGCCCGGGCAGGTCGGGTCGTCGGCAATGCCCCACAAGATGAACGCACGGTCGTGCGAGCGGATCAACGGCCTGGCGATCGTGCTGCGGGGTCATCTGGCCATGGTCGGCGGCCTCGTCGGAGACCAGTGGAACGAGGGCGACGTGAGCTGCTCGGTGGTACGGCGCGTAGCCCTGCCGGATGCCTTCCTGGCAATCGATGGCCTCTTCCAGGCGTTTCTCACCGTGCTTGACGAGTTCGGCGTCTACCCGGCCGTCGTGGAGCGCGAGCTCCGCCGCTACCTGCCGTTCCTCGCCACCACCAGGGTGCTGGTGGCCGCCGTACAGGCGGGCATGGGCCGTGAGGAGGCCCACGAGGTGATCAGGGAACACGCCGTGGCGGCAGCACTGGCCCTGCGGGTCGAGGGTGTGGTCGAGACCGACCTGTTGGACCGCCTCGCCGCCGACGTTCGCCTGCCGCTGGATCGCGCCGCCATTGAAGGCCTGGTCAGCGACCCCGCCGTATTCGCGGGAAATGCCCCGGCGCAGGTGGCGGCTGTTGTTGAACGGGTCGCTGTGGTGGTGGCCGCACGCCCGTGGGCAGCGGCCTACGATCCCGAACCGATCCTCTGATCAGCGCCCGCGGCCTGGAGCCATGATGAACCCGACGGTTGACCTGCCACTGCTCCACTCGGGCAAGGTCCGTGACGTCTACGACGCCGGTGACGGCCGACTCCTGATGGTCACGTCGGATCGCATCTCGGCCTTCGACGTGGTGATGGACGAGCCGATACCCGACAAGGGTCGGGTGCTGACGGCGATGACAGCCTTCTGGTTCGAGCGTTTCGTCGACCTGGTGCCCGGGCACCTGATCTCCACCGGTACCGGAGAGTTGGCTGATCTCCTGGGAGGTGCCGTGCCCCACGACCTGGTGGGCCGGACCATGCTCTGCCGGCGGGCCGAGATGCTTCCGATCGAATGCATCGTGAGGGGCTACATCACCGGGTCGGCCTGGAAGGAATACAGGTCATCGGGGACGATGCACGGTGGTGCGATGCCCGGGGGGCTCCTGGAGGCGGACCGCCTACCCGAACCGGTGTTCACCCCGTCCACCAAAGCCGACGAGGGCCATGACGAGAACATCTCGTATGAGGAGGCCGTGAACCTCGTGGGCAGCGAGGTCGCTGCGCTGGCACGAGAGGCTTCAATCGCCTGTTACCAGCAGGGCGCCGAGTGGGCCGCCGAGCGTGGGATTCTCATTGCCGATACCAAGTTCGAGTTCGGCATGGTGGATGGCCGCCTGGTGCTGGCCGACGAGGTGCTCACACCGGATTCGTCCCGCTTCTGGCCCGCCGAGGCGTGGGCCCCCGGGGCGACACCCCCATCTTTCGACAAGCAGCCGGTCAGGGACCACCTTGATGCGCTGGACTGGGACAAGCAGCCGCCTGCCCCGTCCCTGCCGGACGACGTCGTAGCAACCACTTCCTCGCGCTATGTGGAGGCCTATGAACGAATCACCGGCCGGTCGTTTGCCGACTGGCCCGGAGCCGGTGGCTGACCGGGTACTGGAACAGGAGGACAGGATGGATTTTGACGTGCTGGTGGATGTACGGCTCCGGGGCGGCATTGCCGACCCGGCGGGAGCCACGATCGAGAGGGCGCTGCCGGCCCTGGGCTTTGACGGGGTGACCGGTGTCAGCGTGGGCAAGACGGTGAGGTTCACTATTGCGGCGGCTGGTGTCGGCGAGGCCACAACGCTCGCCGAGGACCTCTGTGCCTCGTTCCTCACGAACCCGGTGATCGAGGACGCCTCCGTATCGGTGTCGCCGGTCGGCGACCCGGCCTGATGGCCACCACCGTCGGTGTCGTGGTCTTCCCCGGCACCAACTGTGAGATGGATGCCGTCTTCGCGGTGGAAGGCATGGGGGGCGAGGGACGCCTCCTATGGCATGCCGACGATGACATCGGCGGCGTGGATGCCGTGATAGTCCCCGGGGGATTCGCCCACGGCGACTACCTGCGTCCGGGGGCGATTGCCCGCTTCTCGCCGATGATGGGCGCCGTGGCCGGATTCGCAGCGGACGGTGGACCGGTTCTGGGGATCTGCAACGGCTTCCAGGTGTTGACCGAGGCGGGGTTGCTGCCCGGCGCCCTGCAGAAGAACTCCGGCCTCAAGTTCCTCTGCCAACCGACGATGCTCCGGGTGGAGACCTCCGAGTCGATCCTGACCGGTCGTGCCTCGGTGGGTGCAGAACTTTCGGTGCCGATCAATCACTTCGAGGGCAACTACACCTGTGACGGCGAGACGCTCGCCCGGCTGAGGGACGAGGACCGGATCGTGTTGCGCTACGTCGACAACCCGAATGGGTCCGTGGATGACATTGCCGGCGTCTGCAACGAGGGGCGCAACGTGGTCGGGCTGATGCCCCACCCGGAGCGCGCCTGCGACGAACTCCTGGGCAGCGCTGATGGAGCGGTCCTCATCGGGTCGCTGTTGGACGCCGCCTGAGCTTGACCTGCTCCGATTCCGGGCAGGACGGGTGCCGAAGCGGTCAGGCGCTGCGGCGGATGCCGGCCGACTTGAGGGTCGCCGACGACACGCCGATCTCACGCCAGGCGGCGTAGGAGATCCCACGACGACCGCCGTAGGCCGCGGCGTAGGTGGCGAATCCGGCTTCAAGCGCCGTCAGGTCGACCGAGGCGGCCTGGGAGAGGGCCTCGAGATCGGCCTCCAGGTCGATCCGCTGCTGGACCAGGTCCAACTGGCGCGTGACCGTGGCCTTCTCCATTTCGGTGGTTACCGAGGCCAATTGGCGACGGATGCCGTCGGGCGTGCGTTTGCGTCCCCGC